>JANMAP010000265.1:0-7683 GCA_031359905.1 Burkholderiales bacterium
CGTCGAAATGTTCGTCGGCGTGGGCGCGGCCCGCGTGCGCGACATGTTCGAGAACGCCAAGAAGAACGCCCCCTGCATCATCTTCATCGACGAAATCGACGCGGTCGGCCGCCACCGTGGCGCCGGCCTGGGCGGCGGCAACGACGAGCGCGAGCAGACGCTGAACCAGATGCTGGTTGAGATGGACGGCTTCGAGACCAACCTCGGCGTGATCGTGATGGCGGCGACCAACCGGCCCGACATCCTCGACCCGGCGTTGCTGCGCCCTGGCCGTTTCGACCGCCAGGTCTACGTGACGCTACCCGATGTGCGGGGCCGCGAGCAGATCCTCAACGTGCACATGCGCAAGGTGCCGGTTGGGCAGGACATCCGCGCCGACATCCTGGCCCGCGGCACGCCCGGCTTCTCCGGCGCCGACCTGGCCAACCTGGTCAACGAAGCGGCGCTGTTCGCCGCCCGCCGCAACGGCCGGGTGGTCGAGATGGTCGACTTCGAGAAGGCCAAGGACAAGATCATGATGGGCCCCGAGCGGAAGTCCATGGTCATGCCCGAGGACGAGCGCAAGAACACGGCCTACCACGAGGCCGGCCACGCGCTTGTCGCCCGCATGATGCCGAAGACCGATCCGGTGCATAAGGTCACCGTGATCCCGCGCGGGCGCGCGCTGGGCGTGACGATGCAGCTGCCCGAAGGCGACCGCTACAGCATGGACAAGGAGCGCATGCTGAGCACGATCAGCGTGCTGTTCGGCGGCCGCATCGCCGAAGAAGTGTTCATGAACCAAATGACCACCGGTGCGAGCAACGACTTCGAGCGCGCGACCTCGATCGCCCGTGACATGGTCACCCGCTACGGCATGACCGACGAGCTGGGCCCCATGGTCTACGCCGAGAACGAGGGCGAGGTCTTCCTCGGCCGCTCGGTGACCAAGACGAACACTATGTCCGAAGAAACGATGCGCAAAGTCGACGTGGTGATTCGCCGCATCATCGACGAGCAGTACACGATCGCCCGCAAGCACATCGAGGACAACAAGGACAAGATGCACGCGATGGCCAAGGCGTTGCTCGAATGGGAGACCATCGACGCCGACCAGATCGACGACATCATGGCTGGCAAACCGCCGCGGGCGCCGAAAGACTGGACGCCTTCGTCGACCAAGCCCCCGGGCGGCGCTGCGCCGACGGTGGGTGCAGACGGCGCACCGGCCGCGGCCTGAACAGGCCCCGGCGCAGTCTCGCCGAGACGTCAGCACAGCGGGGCCTCGTGCCCCGTTTTGCATGGGTCTGAGTTCTGGCGGCCCTGGCATGCACTGGTTCACGACGCGCTTCACGATCGACCTGTCGCGCCCGCGCGTGATGGGCATCGTCAACGTCACGCCCGATTCCTTTTCTGACCGCGGCCGCCACGCGACGGCGTCGGCGGCGATGGCGCACTGCGAGCGGCTGGTTTCTGAGGGTGCCGACATCCTGGACATCGGCGGCGAGTCGACCCGTCCGGGCGCCGTGGCGCCCTCGGCAGACGAAGAAATCCAGCGCGTCTTGCCGGTGCTGCGCCATGCCTTGACCCTGGGCTGCGCGGTGTCGGTCGACACCAGCCAGCCGGCACTGATGCGCGCGGCCCTCGACCTGGGCGCCGACATCGTCAATGACGTGCGTTCATTGCAGCGCCCCGGTGCGCTCGAAGCGGTGGCAGCGCATCCCTCGGCAGGCGTGTGTCTGATGCACATGCGCGGCGAGCCGACGACGATGCAGGGGCTGGCTGGTTACGCCGATGTGGTCGGCGAAGTGCAAGCCTTTCTCCGGGCGCGCGTCGATGGGCTGGCGAGTGCCGGCATCGCCCGCGAACGCATCGCCGTCGACCCGGGCATCGGCTTTGCCAAGACAGCGGCCCACAACCTCGAACTGCTGGCTCGGCAGGCCGAGTTGTCGAGCCTCGGGCTGCCGCTGCTGGCGGGCTGGTCGCGCAAGGGAACGCTGGGCCTGATCACCGGGCGGCCGGTCGACGACCGGTTGGCAGCCAGCCTGGCCGCGGCCTTGCTGGCCGCCCAGCGTGGCGCCCACGTGCTTCGCGTGCACGACGTGGCCGCCACCGTCGACGTGCTGAGGGTCTGGCAGGCCGTCGACAGCGGGCGCCTGCCGGTGGGTTGAGTCCGCACAAATGCGCGCCCTGGCCTCACCCCGCAGGGGGTCGACGCGGCCCGTTGCCGAATGGCGCAGACAATCCAGGCCGGGAGACACGACACCAACATGAGCAGAACCTACTTCGGCACCGACGGCATCCGCGGCACGGTGGGCCAGGCGCCCATCACGCCCGACTTCATGTTGCGGCTGGGGCATGCCGTGGGGCAGGTGCTGCGCCGCGGCGGCGAGCGACCGGTGGTACTGATCGGCAAGGACACGCGCATTTCCGGCTACATGCTTGAATCGTCGCTGGAAGCCGGCTTCGCTTCTGCCGGCGTCGACGTGCTGCTCAGCGGCCCGCTGCCGACGCCCGGCGTTGCGTACCTGACCCGCGCGTTGCGGCTGGACCTCGGGGTGGTCATCAGCGCATCGCACAACGCGTTCCAGGACAACGGCGTCAAGTTCTTCTCGGCGCGCGGCGAAAAGTTGCCCGACGCCTGGGAGCAGGAGGTCGAGGCGGCATTGCTGCAATCACCCCAGTGGGCCGATTCGGCCAGCTTGGGCAAGGCGCGGCGGCTGGACGACGCCAGCGGCCGCTACATCGAGTTCTGCAAGAGCACGGTGCCGCACAGCTTGTCGCTGCGCGGCATGAAGATCGTCGTCGATGGCGCGCATGGCGCGGCCTACCACGTGGCACCCGATGTCTTCCACGAACTCGGCGCCACGGTCGTGAAGATCGGCTGCAGCCCGGACGGCACGAATATCAACGCCGGCGTCGGTGCCACCGCGCCGACCGCGCTGGTTCAGGCGGTGCTCGAACACCGTGCCGACTATGGCATCGCGCTCGATGGCGACGCCGACCGGCTGCAGATGGTCGATGCCCAGGGCCGCCTGTTCAACGGCGATGAACTGCTCTATGTCTTGACTGCCGACCGTCAAGCCCAGCAGCAGCCGGTGCCTGGCGTCGTCGGCACCTTGATGACCAACATGGCCGTCGAACAGGCGCTGCGCCGGCTGGGCGTCGGCTTGGTGCGGGCCAAGGTCGGCGACCGGTATGTGCTGGAAGAGCTCACCGCGCGGGGTTGGCAGTTGGGCGGCGAGGGCTCGGGCCACCTGTTGGCACTCGACCGCCACACCACCGGTGACGGGATCGTCAGTGCGCTGCAGATCATGCAGGCGATCCGCCGCAGCCGCACTTCGCTGGCGGCCTTGCTCGAAGACGTGACGCTGTTTCCGCAGACCCTGCTCAACGTGCGCCTGCGCGAGGGCAGCGACTGGCAGCGCAGCACCGCATTGACCGATACACGCGGCCAGGTCGAGCACGAACTCGGCGATGGCGGGCGCGTGCTGATCCGTGCGTCGGGCACCGAGCCCGTGTTGCGGGTGATGGTCGAAGCGCGCGACGCCGCCACGGGCCGGCGCGCGGCCGAAAGGCTGGCCGAGGCCGCACGGCGGGCTTGATCGACGCAGAACGCCGCGCCGGGTGATGGCGTCAGGGGGTCCCGGATGACGCCCCGCATGGCGGGCGCACCACGGGTGGACGTTCAGCGCTTGGGCGGCAACAGCACCCGGTCGACGATGTGGACGACGCCGTTGCTGGCGGCGACGTCGGCATTCAGCACCACGGCATCCTCGACGGTCACGAAGGTGCCGGCCCTGGCCACCGCCAGTTCTGCGCCGTTGACTGTCTTCAGCTTGCCGGTTTTCACGTCGGCTGCTGGCAGGTTGCCGGGCACCACGTGGTAGGTCAGCACGGCGCGCAGCTTCTCCTTGTCCGCGGCCAGTTCGGCCAGGGTGGCTGCGGGCACGGCCTTGAAGGCCTCGTCTGTCGGCGCGAAAACGGTGAAAGGACCCGGACCGCGCAGCGTCTCGGCGAGCCCGGCGTCGCTGACCAGGCGCGACAGCGTCGACAGCGACGCAGTTCGCGATGCGGTGTCGGTGATGCTGGTCGGAGCGGGCGTGGTCGCGCAGCCGGCCAGCGCCCAGATCAGGGCGAAAGCAGTGGCCAGGGTGTGGCGGCGGATGGTCATCGGTGTTCCTCCAAGCGGCTGGGAAAGGGGTTCAGGCAGACAGCACCTGCCAGCAAAAGTGCCGCGTTCTCAAGGTCGCAGCCTAGGCAAGGATGATGACGATTCGGTGAATCCACCGTGACAAAGGCATCACCACCCTGGGTGGCGGGCCTTGTCACTCGACTGTCATGTCGACCTCCTAAAGTGCCGTCATCCCCCATCTCCGAGGTCTGTCGATGAGCCGTTTCCCGATCCGTGTTGCCACCCTGACGGCATGTCTGCTCGCCGGCAGCGCCCCTGCCCTGGCGCAGGACGTGACCGGCGCAGGCGCCACCTTCCCGGCACCGGTTTATGCCAAGTGGGCCGATAGCTACAACAAGGCCACCGGCGTGCGCATCAACTACCAATCGGTGGGCTCCGGTGCCGGCATCAAGCAGATCCGCAGCAAGACCGTCGACTTCGGCGCCAGCGACGCCCCGCTGTCGGACGCCGACCTGGCCAAGGACGGCATGGTCCAGTTCCCGACCGTCATCGGTGGCATCGTGCCGGTGATCAACGTCAAGGGTGTGACGGCCGGACAGCTCAAGCTGACCGGCGCAGTGCTGGCCGATATCTTTCTGGCGAAGGTGACGCGCTGGAACGACCCAGCCATCGTCGCGTTGAACCCTGGCGTGGCGCTGCCCGATGCGGCCATCGCGCCGGTGCGCCGTGCCGATGGCTCGGGAACCACCTTCCAGTTCACCAGCTACCTGTCCAAAGTCAACGCCGACTGGAAAAGCCGCGTCGGTGAAGGCACGGCCGTCAACTGGCCGGCCGGTGCCGGGGGCAAGGGCAACGAAGGCGTGGCCGCGTTCGTGCAGCGCCTGCCGAACTCGATCGGCTATGTCGAGTACGCCTACGCCAAGCAGAACAAGATGAGCCATGTGCTGTTGCGCAACCAGGCCGGCAATTTCGTGGCCCCCGACGACGCGACTTTCAAGGCCGCGGCCGCCGGCGCCGATTGGTCGCGGACCTTCGCCCAGGACCTGACCGACAAGCCGGGCAAGGACGCCTGGCCGATCACCAGCACGACCTTCATCCTGATGTACAAGAGCGCCGAGAAGCCGGCCGCCACGGCCGCCGCGCTGAAGTTCTTCGACTGGGCGTACGCCAACGGCGACAAGATGAGCGAAGACCTGGAATACGTGCCGCTGCCGACGGTGGTCAAGGATCTGGTTCGCAAGCAATGGTTGGATCAGATCAAGGACGGAGCCGGCAAGGCCATCGCCTTCAAGTAAGGTCTGGCCGCGCGGTGTTCATCCCGACACCGGGTTGCCGAGCGCCCCCGGCGATCGGCTGAGCTGCCTGCATCCTGCCCATCCAGCGGAGGCCCCATGGCCGCTACACTGCCCGCGAGGTCCTACAAAGACAACATCGACATGGAGCGAGCGTCCCCGCGTGGCGAGCCGCCCGCCCGGCGCCGCGTGTTGCCCTGGGCAGATGCTGCATTTTCGATGCTTGCCCACGGCGCTGCGTTGCTGACGCTCGGGCTGCTGTTCGCCATCATCGGCTCGCTGCTTGTCGGCGCCTGGCCGGCGATCCGCGAATTCGGGCTCGGCTTCCTGGTCACCAAGGAATGGGACCCGGTGAAGGAGAAGTTCGGCGGGCTGGTGATGATCTACGGCACGTTGATGACGTCGTTCATCGCGCTGCTGATCGCGGTGCCGGTCAGCTTCGGCATCGCCATCTTCCTGACCGAACTCTCGCCGCGTTGGCTCAAGCGGCCGCTCGGCGTGGCGATCGAGCTGCTTGCCGCGGTGCCGTCCATCGTCTATGGCATGTGGGGGCTGCTGGTCTTCGGGCCGATCCTTGCGCAGTTCGTGCAGCAGCCGCTGCAGTCGGTGTTCGGCAACGTGCCGGTGATCGGCGCCTTGCTGACCGGACCGCCAGTGGGCATCGGCATCCTGTCGGCCGGCATCATCTTGGCGATCATGATCGTGCCCTTCATCGCCTCGGTGATGCGCGACGTGTTTGAGACCACGCCGGCGATGCTCAAGGAGTCGGCGTACGGGCTGGGGTCGACAACCTGGGAAGTGGTTTCGCGGGTGGTGCTGCCGTACACCAAGACCGGCGTGGTCGGCGCCATCATGCTGGGCCTCGGCCGTGCCCTGGGCGAAACGATGGCGGTCACGTTCGTGATCGGCAATTTCAATCAGCTGGAATCGCTGTCGCTGTTCCAAGCCGCCAACAGCATCACGTCGGCGCTGGCGAACGAATTCGCTGAGGCCGGCGAGGGCCTGCACCAGGCATCGCTGATCTACCTCGGGCTGATCCTGTTCTTCATCACCTTCGTCGTGTTGTCGCTGTCGAAGATCTTGCTGATGCGCCTGAAGCGCGGCGAAGGGAGCCGCACATGAGCAACATGAGCACGCGGGGTCGCTGCGCAGCGCCTGTCGCGGATCGCGCAGCGCTGAGGGCAGCCCGGTGAGCCTGGCCGCACTCGACCCCCAGCGCATGGCGTTGCACCGCCGTCGCAAGGTGGTCAATGCCGTGGCACTGACCATGGCGCTGTCGGCGATGGCCTTCGGCCTGCTGTGGTTGATCTGGATCCTGGTGGAAACCGTGCGGCTGGGGCTGGGCGGACTGGCCTGGAGCGTGTTCACCGAATCGACGCCGCCGCCGCAGGCGGATGTCGGCGGCTTGGCCAATGCCATCGTCGGCTCGCAGTTGATGGTCGGCCTGGCGACGCTGCTGGGCACGCCGATCGGCGTGATGTGCGGCATCTACCTGGCCGAGTACGGCCAGCGCAAGTGGCTGGGGCGGTTGACCCAGTTCATCAACGACATCCTGCTGTCGGCACCGTCCATCGTCGTCGGCCTGTTCATCTACGCCGCCGTGGTCGCGCAAGCCAAGACTTTCTCCGGCTATGCCGGCGTGCTGGCGCTGGCACTCATCGTCATCCCGGTCGTCGTGCGCACCACCGAGAACATGCTCAGCCTGATCCCCAACGCGCTGCGTGAAGCGGCCTATGCGCTGGGCACGCCGAAGTGGAAAGTGATCTCGGCGGTGACACTGAAGGCGGCGCGCGCTGGCGTCACCACCGGCGTGTTGCTGGCACTCGCGCGGATCTCGGGCGAAACCGCGCCGCTGTTGTTCACCGCGCTGTCCAACCAGTTCTTCACCGCCAACCTGGGCGAACCGATTGCGAGCCTGCCGGTGACGATCTTCAAGTTCGCGATGAGCCCCTACGAAAACTGGCAGAAGCTGGCCTGGGCCGGCGTGTTCCTGATCACCATCGGCGTGCTCGCGCTCAACATCCTGGCGCGCGTGCTGTTCCGTAACAAGACCTGAATCGGACACCGCGCCATGGACATGCCCGTCGATCTGCCCGCCACCGAGAAGGTCAAGTTGTCGGTGCGCGACCTCAACTTCTATTACGGTGCCTTCCAGGCGCTCAAGCACATCAACCTGGACATTCCCGAGCGCAAGGTAACGGCCTTCATCGGCCCGTCGGGTTGCGGCAAGAGCACGCTGCTGCGCACCTTCAACCGCATGTTCGAGCTGTACCCAGA
>JANMAP010000285.1:0-3050 GCA_031359905.1 Burkholderiales bacterium
CGCGGCCCCCCCGCCCGACGGAACCCGCGGCGCCGCTGCCGGCGCCGAACTGCAGCGCGCGGTGGCCAGCGCGGACAGCAGCACCGCGCCGCCGCGGGCGGTGCACAGCCGTCCGCCGACAGCGTCGGCGTTCGCCACGGCGCTCGGCTCCACGACCGATACCACCGACACCAGCGATACCGCCGCCCTCACCGCCCTGACCGCCCCCACTGCTTCTACGGCACGAGCGACGGCCATCACCGGCACAGAGGCCGCGCCTGCCAATGACGGACGCAGCGGCCTGCGCGACGACTTGGTCAGCCGCGTCGATCTCGACCCCGACCGCGAACTGGACCGCGACCGCGACCGCGCCAGCGACGCGCCGCCGCCCGCGCCCGCCGTGGACCGCCCCGGCATCGGCGCTCCGGCCACGCCGCCGTCGGCCCTCGCCAGCGCCAGTGCGGCGCAGCCGTTTGCAGCCGGGCTGCCGAGCGCGCCGGCCGCCGCCGAAGCATCGCTGTCGGCAAGGCTGTCCAGCAGCGACTTCGCGCCGCAGCTCGGCGCGCAGATCACCGTCTGGGCCCGTGACGGCATCCAGCTGGCACAACTGCACCTCAACCCGGCCGAGATGGGCCCGGTGACGGTGCAGATCCAGCTCGACGGCAACGCCGCCCAACTCAGCCTGACGGCCGACCAGGCGGCCACCCGCCAGGCCCTGGAGCAGGCCCTGCCGACGCTGGCCAGCAGCCTGCGCGAAGCCGGACTGACGCTGACCGGCGGTGGCGTGTTCGACCAGGCGCGTCGCCACGGCGAGCCCGGGCGCGATGCCGTCCCCGGCCGCCGCCCGACCACCGGCGGCTTGCGCACGGCGGCGGTCGGTGGCCTGGACGTCGGCCTGCCGGTGGCACCGCGCCGCCGCGGCGTCGTCGATCTGATGGCCTGAGCTGGGGTCGACGGGCCCGATGCCGGGCCGCCCGCTGAAGGTCGGAGCGAGGTCGCGTGAAGTCCGCCGAAGGCCGCATGAAGGCCCGCTTTCGCCGCCCTTATCCGGGCATGAAATCCCGGCAGCGCTCTCAATAATGGGCCTCAATCGCCGATGCTGGCGGCCCGCTCGCGGCCGGCATCGCCCTCAGGGACCCCAGGAGATCGCATGTCCACCGCTGCGGCCGTCGACGCCCCCCCGCCCGCCAAGGGCAAGAAAAAGAAGCTGATCATCATCATCGCCGCGGCATCCCTGCTGCTGGCGGTGGCCGGTGGCGGTGGTGCGTACTTCCTGATGAAGAAGAAGGCCGCCGACACCGAAGCCAGCGCCGACGAAGGCGACGAGCCGGCGGCGGCCAAGCCCGAGAAGAGCGCCAAGCACGACCCGAAAGCCGTGCCGACCTTCGTGCCGCTGGAACCCTTCACCGTCAACCTCGCCGATCGCGATGCCGAGCGCTTCGCGCAGATCGGCATCACGCTGGAACTCGACGACGCCAAGGTCGCCGACCAGATCAAGCTGCTGATGCCGGCGGTGCGCAACAACATCCTGCTGGCCATTGCCGACCGCACGGCGCCCGAGTTGATGGACCGCGACGGCAAGCGCGCGCTGGCCGAACGCATCAAGCGCGAGACCGCGCGTGCGATGGGCGTCGAGGTGCCGGAAGACACCCCCGCGGCGCGTGCCGATGGTGCGGCCGACGACGGCGCCAAGAAGCCCAAGAAAAAGAAGAAGGCCCCCGAGGTGGTGCTGCCGATCAAGGCCGTGCACTTCTCGAACTTCATCATCCAGTGACCGACATCGCGGCCGCCCTGCAGTCGACAGCGCCATGAACCAGCAGATCCTTTCGCAGGACGAAGTCGATGCCCTGCTGCAGGGCATCACCGGCGAGAGCCAGAAGCTCGAGCCCGAAGAAGCCAGCAGCGCCGGCATCCGCGACTACGACCTGTCGAGCCAGGAACGCATCGTCCGCGGCCGCATGCCGACGATGGAGGTCATCAACGAACGCTTCGCGCGCAACATCCGCATCGGGCTGTTCAACTTCATCCGCAAGAGCCCGGAAGTGAGCATCGGCGGCATCAAGGTGCAGAAGTTCAGCGCCTTCCTGCGCGAGATCGTCGTGCCGACGAACTTCAACCTCGTCACCGTCAAGCCGCTGCGCGGCCAGGGCCTGATCGTCTGCGATCCGAGCCTCGTGTTCGCGGTCATCGACGCGTTGTTCGGCGGCGCGGGCAAGTTCCACACGCGCATCGAAGGGCGCGATTTCAGCCCGACCGAACTGCGCGTCATCCTGCGCCTCGTCGAGGTCATCTGCGCCGAATACAAGAAGGCCTGGCAGGGCATCTACCCGGTCGAGCTGGAATACCAGCGTTCGGAAATGCAGCCGCAGTTCGCCAACATCGCCACGCCCAGCGAGATCGTCGTGGCCACCAGCTTCACGCTGGAGATCGGCGAGACCTCGGGCACGGTGCACTTCTGCATCCCGTACAGCACGCTGGAGCCGATCCGCGACGTGCTGTACTCGACCATCCAGGGCGATTCGACCGAACCCGACCGGCGCTGGATCAACCTGCTGAAGACGCAGATCCAGTCGGCCGAGGTCGACCTGATCGCCGAACTGGCGCGGGCGCCGGCGACCGTCGAACAGCTGCTGGCCTTCAAGCCCGGCGACTTCATCGAGCTCGATCTCGACCCGATGATCCAGGCCAAGATCGACGGCGTGCCGGTGCTCGACTGCCATTACGGCACCAGCAACAACCGCTACGCCCTGAAGGTCGATCGCCTGATCACGACCTCGAACCTGTCATGGATTGGAGATCAACAGTGAACCCCCTAGCTCACGTTCGTTCGCGGCCCCCAGGGCTCGGCACGGGCCCCTTCGGTGCCCTAGGGGCGCGGGTCTCCCTTGGGGCGGCCTGGCAGGAGACCCAACATGGCTGACCCGAACGCCGCCACCGACGGCATGTCCGAAGAAGACCGGATGGCCGCCGAATGGGCCGCCGCGCTGGCCGAGTCCAAGCCCGGCAACGATGTGGCCAGCGAGATCGCCGCACCCGTCGAAAGCGTCGCGCCGGCGTCGTTTGCCAACTTC
>JANMAP010000313.1:0-2341 GCA_031359905.1 Burkholderiales bacterium
GGCGGGCCCCGCGGCCGGCCAGGGGCGCCGCGGGCGCGGCGCGCCGGCTGGCCGGGCGCTTCTGAGCGCTCGCGCGGGGCGCGCCGCGACGGCCGGTGCGATGTCACGCCGATGCGCGTTCCCACGCATCGGGCAGCCGCGGGTTCCGGGGCACAATCTGCGACCCTTGATGCGAACGAGACGCTGCAAGCTCCGCCCCTGCCTGTGCCCATGACGATCGAGCTCCACGCTGCGGTAGATCCCGGCCGGGCACGCAGCAACAACGAAGACTCGGTGGCCATCGATGCCGGGGTCGCGCTGGCCGTGCTGGCCGATGGCATGGGCGGCTACAACGCTGGCGAGGTGGCCTCGAACATGGCCACCACCTTCATCCGCACCGAACTCGGCCGCTGGCTGCGCGAAGCCAGCACCCAGGCCAGCGATGCCGAGGTCCGGCGGGCGATGGACATCTGCGTCGACAACGCCAACCGCGCGATCTTCAACGCCGCCAACTCCAACCCGCAGTACGCCGGCATGGGCACCACGCTGGTGGTGGCCGTGTTCCGCGACAACCGGCTGCTCCTCGGTCATGTCGGCGATTCGCGCTGCTACCGGCTGCGCGCCGGCCGGCTGCAGCAGATCACGCGTGACCACTCGCTGCTGCAGGAACAGATCGACGCCGGCCTGATCACCCCGGAACAGGCGGCGTTCTCAGCCAACAAGAACCTGGTGACGCGCGCCGTCGGGGTCGAGGACACCGTGCTGCTGGAAACCCACCAGCACGACGTGCAGGCGGGCGATGTCTACCTGCTGTGCTCCGACGGGCTGTCGGACATGCTCGAAGACCCGACGATTGCCCAGGTGTTGCAGGCGCACGACTCGCTGGACGCCAGCAGCGGCGCGCTGATCGATGCGGCCAACGATGCAGGCGGAAGGGATAATATCTCGGTGATTTTGGTGCGCGCCTCCGGCGGCGTGAACGCACCGCCCCGGTCGTGGTGGCCGTTCCGTCGTTGACGGCGCGGCGCGCGTTCGGCACACAAGAATCGGCGCCGGATGGCGTCACGCCCGTTGCGGCCGGCAACAGGCTCCCGCGAGGTCGTGCATGGGCAAGCTGGTGGTGTCGCTCGATGGTGTGGTCATCAAGGAAGTCCAGATCACCAAGGACAAGACCACCCTCGGCCGGCGGCCGTACAACGACATCGTCATCGACAACCTGGCCGTCAGCGGCGAACACGCCGTGCTGCAGATGGTCGGCGCCGATGTCTTCATCGAAGACCTGAACAGCACCAACGGCACCTACATCAACGGCAAGGCCGTCAAGAAGCAGCTGCTGTCGCACAACGACACGGTCGAGATCGGCAAATACAAGATCAAGTACCTGGTCGACGAAGGCGCCGACTACGAGAAGACCATGATCATGCGGCCGGCCGGCAGCACGCCGCCGCCCTTCGCGTCGCAGAACGCCATGGCATCGGGTCATCCCGGCCAGATGGCCAACTCCAACTTCGGGTCGCTGGGCCTGCCGGCGCAGCCGCTGCCGGCGGCGCTGATCAAGGTCCTCAACGGCGCCGCGGCGGGCCGCGAGGTCATGTTGACGAAGGTCGTCACCACCGTCGGCAAACCCGGCGTGCAGGTCGCCAGCATCACCAAGCGGCCCAACGGCTACGCCTTCGCGCATGTCGAGGGCAGCGCCCGGCCCAGCGTCAACGGCACGCCGCTGGCGGGCGATTCGGTGCCGCTGCGCAATGGCGACGTGATCGAGCTGGCCGGCACGCAGATGCAATTCATCTTCCGCTGACGCAGCGCCGCGATGAGCGCGCGCCGCTGTAGCGCGCCCAGGGCGTGACCGGCTTCACGAATCGGCGCGGCGCCTGAAGGCGGCGTCCACCACAGGCGCGCAATTGACGATTCGGGTCTTGCGCCCTGCTGCAAGGCCGGCCACGATCCGCGTCCGCTCCGCTCGCGCCACCCGGCCCCCGACCTCTTCAGCCCATGCAGATCCGCGTTCTCGGTTGTTCGGGATCGATTGCCGCCGGCAGCCGAACCACGTCGTTCCTGCTCGACGGCACCATCCTGATCGACGCCGGCACCGGTGTCGGCGACCTCAGCCTTGACGAATTGGCGCGCATCGACCACATCCTGGTCACGCATTCGCACCTCGACCACGTCCTGGCCATCGGCCTGCTGGCCGACAGCGTCGCCCGCCGGCGCAGCGCCGAGCGACGGCCGCCCGTGCTGGTGCATGCCCTGCCCGAGACGCTGGCGGCCCTGCGCAGCCACATCTTCAACGGCGTGATCTGGCCCGACTTCACGCAGCTGCCGACCCCTGCCACGCCGGTGCTGGCCTTCACGCCGATCG
>JANMAP010000328.1:0-3288 GCA_031359905.1 Burkholderiales bacterium
CAGCTTCGGGATCTTCAGCGTGCTGTCGTGCACGCCGTCTTCCTGCAGCTCGATGTCGGCCATCACCAGCACCGGCTCCATCGGCGGCGTGGTGGCGATCTTGTAGGCGCGCACGGTGCTTTCGGCGAAGTGCTGCAGCGACCCGGGCGCGTCGTCCCACTTGACGAAGTCGCGCACCATCGCTGCGGCGTCCTGCACCGAGTGGTTCCATTCGGTGCCCGGGCGGCGCTTGTTGGCGTCGATGCCGTTGCCGGCAATCATCATGATCGGCACCCGGTCGACCCAGGCGTTGTAGACCGCCATCGCGGCGTGTTGCAGGCCCACTGTGCCGTGCAGGAACACGCCCATCGGCTTGCCTGCGGCCTTCGCATAGCCATGGGCCATGGCCACCGCGCTTTCCTCGTGCAGGCAGGTCAGCAGCTCGGGCTTCTTGTTGCCGCCGTAGTTCACCAGGCTTTCGTGCAGGCTGCGAAAACTGCTGCCCGGGTTGGTGCTGACGTAGTCGATGTCCAGTGTGCGGATGACGTCGAGCATGAAGTCCGAGCCCGGGCGTTCGATCACACGTTCGCTGGCCGCGCCGCCCGATGCCGGCACCGGCTTGTCGGCTTTCGCTGCTGTGGCCGCACCGGCGGGAGCATCGGCGGCCTGCGCAGGGCCGGCCGCCGCGGCCGCGGCCGCCGCGCCGGCCGCCGCCGCGGCCTGCTTCAGAAAGCCGCGGCGCGCCGGGGGGTTGGTCGGGTCATCGGTGCTGGGTTCGGACATGCTGGGTCTCCTGGTCGTTGTCGGCCGGCGCCGTCTGGGCGAGCGCTTGGGTGGCGTGGATCAAGGCGCGTGCGATGCTCGGCTGGGTCGACGCGTGCCCCGCTGCCGGCACCTCGTGGCAACTGGCCTGCGGCCAGGCGGCGTGCAGTGCGCGGGCGGCGGCTGGCGGCGTGACGAGGTCGCGCGCGCCCTGCACGATGGCGCCCGGCAGGCCGTGCAGGCGGTGCGCCTGGGCCAGCAGCTGGCCTTCGTCGATGAACCACCGGTGGCGCGCGTAATGCACGCCGATGCGCGCCTGGGCCAGCGCGCGCGTGTCGTCGGGCCATTGCTTCGATGCGGCCGCTGCCGGCGGGCCGGTGGTCTCGGCATCCATCAGGTCGATTTCCCAACGGCACCAGGCCTGCGCTGCGCTGATCGCCACGGCGTCGTCGGCCGACAGACGGTGGTGCAGGGCGTCCAGCAGATCGAGGCTCGCGGTCGCCGGCCCGACGCCTGCGGCATGCGCCAGCCGTTGCCAGGCGGCGGGGTGGCGCAGGGCGGCACCGCGCGGGCCGAACAGCCAGCAGCGTTCGGCCTTCGTCGCCAGGAACACGCCGCGCAACACCAGCGCGCTGACCCGCTGCGGATGCGATTCGGCCCAGGCCAGCGCCAGCGTCGCGCCCCACGATCCGCCGAACAGCAGCCAGCGCTCGATGCCCAGGTGCAGGCGCAGCGCCTCGATGTCGGCCAGCAGATGCGGCGTGTCGTTGGCGTGCAGCGGGTCGACGGCGCGCGACCGGCCGCTGCCGCGCTGGTCGATGGTGACCACGCGCCAGCGCGCCGGGTCGAACCAGCGGTGGTCGTGCGCGCCGCAGCCCGCGCCGGGGCCGCCATGCAGCACCAGCGCGGCAGGCGCGGTGGGGTGGCCGAAGACCTGCCAGTGCAGCGCGTGGCCGTCGCCGACGTCGAGCCAGCCGCCGTCGTGCGGCTGGCGCGGCGGAAACATCACCTGCCAGGCATGCGACGCATCGAGGAGGTCGTTGGTGTCGGTCACGGCTTCACTCGCGTGCCGGCATGGCCGCCTCGCGGGACGGTTCGGCCGGGCCGCGGCCGAGCGCGTGGCTCGTCGGAAAGACCAGCGACTTGATGACCACCGGCACCGCGCCCGAGGTCTCCAGCAGCGCACCGATGTCGATGAAGTCGAACTCCTGCAGCACGATGCCGTCGATGCTGATGACCGGCTGGGCCAGCCGCAGTTCGCTGTGTGCGTGGATGCCGACCAGGCCGCCGATGTCGCCGTCGCCGACCAGCACCAGCGGCCCACCGTGGGCCAGCACCGCAGCCAGGCCCTGCGTCACGCCGCGGCAGAAGGCATCCAGCCGGGCGAAGGTGGCCGACCCCGACCAGCGGTAGCACAGCGCCACCGCCTGCTCGCCGTGCTGCAGGTCGAGGCGGCGCAGCGCGGCCTGGATCGCGCCGGCGATGGCCGCCACGTTCAGTACGTCGCCGGCCAGCGGCAGCGCCGGCGTGATCACCGGCAGGTTGCGCAGCGGCAAGGTGCCCGCCGGCTCGACGAAGATCGTGCTGCCGCTGACCTGGATCGTGTATTGCGACGCGCCGACGACGGTGGCGCGGATGCCCTGCGCCGCCTCGGCGATGCGCGGGCCCCAGCCTTGCACGCGCGCCAGCACCGCGCTGGCAAGTGCCGGGCCGAGGTCGCCGAAGCCCTGCGCTTCGCGGCCGTGGATGTATTCGGCGACGCCGCCCGAAAACGTGACCACGTCCGGCGGAGCGCCATGCGGCAACGGCTCCAGTCGCAGCAGCGCTGCCGTGCCCGGGCTGTGCGGCGCGCCCTGCAGCGCTTCGAACAGTCGCTCGGCCATGCGCTCGACCAGCCGCTGCACGCCCGCCGCGTCGGGTACCGCGCCGATCTGCAGGTCGAGGTCGACCTCGGCGGCCAGGCGCCGCCCGGCTTCCTCGATGCGCTGGACACGGCCCTGGGGGTCGAAGCAGACGATGCGCGCGCCGATGTCGATGGCCGTCTGCGCGACCACCGCGCCGGCGTCGCACAGCGCGATCTTCGACGTGCCGCCGCCGATGTCGATGTTCATCACGCGGGCAGCGTCGCGGATGCTCAGCGCCGCGGCGCCCGAGCCCATCGCGGCCAGCATGGTCTCCAGCGCGTCGCCCGCGCGGACCGCGACGAACTTGCCGGCCTGCGCGGCGAACAGCTCGGCGATGGCCCGCGCGTTGCTGCGCCGCACGGCCACGCCGGTGAGGATCAGGGCGCCGCTGTCGATCTGCTCGGGGCGCACGCCGGCCAGCGCGTACTGGCGGTCGACGAACGCGCGCAGGGCCACGGCGTCGATGGTCGTGCCGTCGCTATCGTCGGTATCCACTGCGTACGGCGTCAGCAGCACCTCGCTCTCGTGCAGCACGGTGCGCTCGGCGACGATGTAGCGGCTGTCCAGCCGTTCCAGGCGCAGGCGCGAGAAAACTAGGTGCGAGGTGGACGAGCCGATGTCCACGCCCACGCTGACAAGCACG
>JANMAP010000330.1:0-2403 GCA_031359905.1 Burkholderiales bacterium
TGATCGGCGCTGCGGATCATGTCCTCGTCGTGCTCGACGACGAGCACGCTGTTGCCCAGGTCGCGCAGGTGCTTGAGCGTGCCGATCAGGCGTTCGTTGTCGCGCTGGTGCAGGCCGATGCTCGGCTCGTCGAGCACGTACATCACGCCACTCAGCCCGCTGCCGATCTGGCTGGCCAGGCGGATGCGCTGGGCCTCGCCGCCGCTCAGCGTGTCGGCGCCGCGGTCCAGGCTCAGGTAGGTCAGCCCGACGTCGTTGAGAAAGCGCAGCCGGCTGGCGATCTCGCGCACGATCTTGTCGGCGATCTCGGCCTTGGCGCCGCTGAGCTGCAGGCCGTCGAAGTAGGCCAGGCAGTCGGCCAGCGTCGCGTGTTCGACGGCGTAGATCGGCTGGCCTTTCTCGCCCGGCGCGCCGTCGACGCCGGCGTGCTGCAGGAACACATGCCGCGCCTCGCGGCGCAGCCGCGTGCCGTGGCAGTCGGGGCAGGGCTTGACGGCCTGGTAGCGGGCCAGCTCGTCGCGCACCGCCACCGAATCGGTCTCGCGCAAGCGTCGCTCGAAGTTCGGCAGGATGCCTTCGAAAGGATGGCGGCGCTTGACCGAGCGGGTGCGCGGCTTGCCGTCCTTGCCCGTCGCTTCGGCCTGGTAGACGAACTCGATGTCGTCGCCGCCCGAACCCTGCAGCAGCACGCGGCGCGCGGCATCGGGCAGTTGGTCGAACGGCGTCTCGGTCGAAAAGCCGTAGTGCTTGGCCACGCTCTCCAGCAAGGAATGCGTGTAGGCGTTGCGCCGGTCCCAGCCCTTGACCGCGCCCGAGGCCAGGCTGAGCGTCGGAAACGCGACCACGCGGTCGGCGTCGAAGGCGGTGACGTGGCCCAGGCCGTCGCAGCTCGGACAAGCACCCACCGGCGAGTTGAAGCTGAACAGGCGCGGCTCGAGTTCGGGCAACGAGTAGCTGCACACCGGGCAGCCGAACTTGCTGCTGAACAGGTGCGCGCGGGGCGGCGCCGCCCGGCCCGCCTCGTCGACACCGCCGCTGTCGACTTCGAGGGCCAGCGCGCGCCCGTCGGCGATGCGTAGCGCGGCCTCGAAGCTTTCGGCCAGGCGCTGCTTCAGCCCGGGCGCCGGGCCACTCCCAAGGCCGGGCTGTGCCCCGTCGGGGGACACGGGCCGCGGGTTGATGCGCAGGCGGTCGATGACCACGTCGATGTCGTGCTTCTCGGCCTTCTTCAACGCCGGCAGGGCGTCGGCTTCGATGACCTCGCCCGGCCGGCCGTCGCTGCCGACGCGGAAGCGTACGTAGCCGCGGGCCTGCATGTCGGCGAAGAGCTCGCTGAACTCGCCCTTGCGGTCGCGCACCACCGGCGCCAGGATCATCAGCCGGGTGTCTTCGGGCAGGGCCAGCACGGCGTCGACCATCTGGCCGACGCTCTGCGCCTGCAGCGGCAGGTCGTGGTCCGGGCAGTACGGCGTGCCGGCGCGGGCGAACAGCAGGCGCAGATAGTCGTGGATCTCGGTGATCGTGCCGACCGTGCTGCGCGGGTTGTGGCTGGTGGCCTTCTGCTCGATGCTGATGGCCGGCGACAGGCCTTCGATGACGTCGACATCCGGCTTGTCCATCAGCTGCAGGAACTGCCGCGCGTAGGCGCTCAAGCTCTCGACATAACGCCGCTGGCCTTCGGCGTACAGCGTGTCGAAGGCCAGGCTCGACTTGCCCGATCCCGACAGCCCGGTGATCACCACCAGGGCGTGCTTGGGGATGTCGACGTCGATGTTCTTGAGGTTGTGCGTTCGCGCACCCCGGACGCGCAGCGTTCGGGCCTCTTGATGCGGAACGCGCAGCGTTCGGGCCTCCTGATTCGGGACGCGCAACGTTGGGGCCTCCTGATTCGCGACCCGCGGCATGCCGTCGCGGCGCTGCGCGGGCGGGACATCGGAGTCGCGGTCGGACGGCATGGGCGGGAGCGAAGGCAAACCGTCGATGATAGCGAGGGCTACCCGGCTCACCGCCACCTCCCAGCCGGGCGGGCGGCTGGCACCACACTGGCGTGTTTGGCAATGTCGCCGCGGCGTTCAAGCAGGCCAGGCGAATTGCGCCGGCCGGGCTTCGGCGACACTGCGCGCCCGCTGTGCCCGCCTTTCGGCGTTGCCAGGCCCGCCCTTGGCCATCCTTGCGCGCCTCGCCGGCGTATGTCCTCTTGTGCCTGCCTGGTCCTTGATCTCCGACCCTTCCGCCACTGCCAGCACCCCGGTCGCCCGCACCGGCAGCGGCGCCTTGTTCGCGCTGGCGGCTGGCCTGATGTGGGGCCTGGTCTTCGTCGCCCCGCTGATGCTGGCCGAGTACCCGGCAGCGCTGCTTGCCTTCGGGCGCTACGCGGCCTTCGGGCTGGTCGCGTTGCCGCTG
>JANMAP010000348.1:0-7266 GCA_031359905.1 Burkholderiales bacterium
GCGCACCGCGACCTTCGCGGTGGCCTGCGAGCGCATCCTGACAGCCCGCGAGGAACGCGGGCTGTATCCGTGACAGCGCGGTCGACACTGGCGCGAACTGCAACGAGCGATCAGCACCCGACGCGGCCCGCGCAGCCCGCAGCTACCATCTCGGCCCCTTTGGCGCGATTTTCCAGCCCACCGAGATGAGAAAAGATCTGCCGATGCCGCTGCGCCGCCGTGTTGCCGCTGCCTGGCTGGCCGGGTTGGCGGTCTGCGGATTGCTGCCGGGCTCCGTCTGGGCCCAGGCCTGGCCGACACGGCCGGTGCACATCGTCGTGCCGACCGGGCCGGGCAGTTCGCTGGACCTGATCGTTCGCGCGATGAGCAGCCAGCTCGGCCAGCGCTGGGGGCACAGCGTGGTCGTCGACAACAAACCCGGCGCTGGGGGCCTGCTCGGGCTGGACGTGGCGGCCAAGGCAACCGACGGCCACACCCTGGCGATCGGTTTCAACGGGCCGATCGCCTTCGGGCCGTTCCTCTACCGCAAGATGCCCTACGACCCGGCGCGCGACCTGCTGCCCGTGGTGCAGACCTCGAGCCAGCCCAACCTGCTGGCGGTGAACGCCGACAAGGTGCCGGCGAAGACGGTGGCCGAATTCATCGCCTGGGCCCGCGCCCAGGGCGGCCGGATGAACTACGCGTCGCTGGGCAACGGCAGTTCGGCGCATCTGACGATGGAGCTGCTGCTCGGCGAGGCCGGCGTGCAGGCCACCCACATCCCTTTCAACGGTTCGCCGCCGGCAGCGATGGCCGTGGCCCAGGGCGAGGCCGACGCCACCTTCATGACCGCCCCGGCGCTGCTGCCCCACGTGCGCAACAACAAGGTGCGGCTGATCGCCGTCAGCGGCGGCCAGCGCCTGGCCAACCCCGACGGCCTGAAGGGGTTGCCGACGCTGGTCGAAAGCGGCTGGCCGGCTGTCGAATCGCTGGCCTGGAACGGCCTGTTCGCGCCGGCCAGCATGCCCGACGCGGTGGTGCAGAAGATCAACGCCGACGTCAACGCCGTGTTGCACGACCCGGCGGTGCGCCAGGTGCTCGATGCCCAGGGTCTGACGGTGGCCGGCGGCAGTCCGGCCGATTTCAGGCGCGTCATCGACGCCGACGTGCGGCGCTGGGGTCCGCTGATCACGCGACTGAATCTCAAGCTCGATTGAAGCGCCGGCGGTTGCAGTGCGGCCTTCGACTCCCATTCCCCATTCCCCATTTGTCCATCGTTTCAGACAGCCCGCGGAGCCCGCTCGATCATGTTCCCAGCCTTTTCCAACGCCCCGCCCGCGCCGCCCGGCGGCGGTGACGGCGCTTTCGTCATCGACGTCACCGAAGCCGACTTCGAGGCCCAGGTGCTCGAACGGTCGCTCGACGTGCCGGTGCTGCTCGACTGCTGGGCGCCCTGGTGCGGGCCCTGCCGATCGCTCGGGCCGATGCTGGAAAAGCTGGCGCGTGACTACGGCGGCCGTTTCATCCTGGCCAAGATCAACACCGACGAAGCGCCGCAGATCAGCGCCGCGCTGCGCATCCGCAGCATTCCGCTGGTGGTGCTGTTCGTCGGCGGCCGGCCCGTCGACCAGTTCACCGGCGCGCTGCCCGAAGGCCAGATCCGCCAGTTTCTCGACAAGCACCTGCAGCCGCAGGTCTCGCCGATCGACGCGCTGCGCGCCGAGGCAGCCGAGCTGGCCGCCAGCGACCCCGCCGGCGCCGAGGCGGTCCTCGAGGAAGCCCTGGCCCACGAACCCGGCCACGTCGACGTGACGCTGGACCTGGCCGAGCTGCGCATCGCCCGCGCCGCGCTCGACGAAGCGCAGGCCCTGCTCGACGGCCTGCCCGCCGCGGCGCACAACGAACGCCATGCCGCGTTGATCAAGCGCATCGCGCTGGCGCGCAACCGCCCGCCCGGCGACCCCCGGCAACTGGCCGCGCGCATCGTTGCCGACGGCAAGGACTTCGAGGCCCGCTTTGCGCTTGCAGCGCTGCAGGTCTTCGACGGCGACTTCGCCGCCGCCTTCGACCAGTTGCGGGAGGTGTGCTGCGCGACAAGAGCGACGGCCGGCCGCAGCGCGAAAAGGCGCGCCTGCAGCTGATCGAATGGTTCGCCGTCTGCCCCGACGCCGAGGCCGTCAGCCGCGGCCGGCGCTACCTGGGCATGTACCTCAACTGAGCGGGCCGGACCAGACCCAGGTGCGCGGCCGCTGCTGTCGCGCAGCCGATCGGTAGGACGTCGCCTACGCGGCCAGAGCACGTCATCTGCTGCCGTCGGCAGACCCCTGGGCTCAACATCTCTACAGGCCGAGCATTCAGCGTCAACTGCAGAGTGAGCGGTTCCGTTGGAACGTTGTTTGCCACTCCTGGAGCCCGAGATGATCAAGTCCTTGAAGATGTTGTGCGCCACGGCGACGCTGGTCGCCATTCCGACACTGGCCAGTGCGTATGTCGTGGGCACTCCAGACACCTACAGCGATCTGCTCTGGCGGGTGTCGAGCAATGTCTCGGGGTTGAGCGGCTGCACCGAACTGCAGGTCGACGCCACGGGCGACCTGGCGAACTCCACGAAGCTGAGCATTTACGGCGCCCTGAACTGCCCGCTACAGCAAAGCGGCAGCTACGGCGTGGTCGGCAGTGGTTATTTCGGCGGCGACGGGTCGTTCAACATGACCCTCGTCGTGGGAACCAACACCACCCTGCAGTGCGTCCGGCTGCCGTCCAGCCTGTCTGGATCGTGCTCGTACTACGACACCTTCGGCAACATCCTGGGCTCGGCATTCGTCAACTTCCGCTGACGTCGGTCATGGATCCGCGAGCGCGCCGGCTGATTCCGGTGGCCGTGGTCGTTGCCTCCGTGGGCGCGGTGTGGGGCTATGTCGCGGTCACCGCGCCGCGGGCCGTTGTCGGGCCATCGATTGATCCGGTGGGTCCGGTTGCTGTGGTTTCTGAGGCGAGGTCGCACACAGTTCCCGCCGTGGCGCCGCGTGTCGACGATGTCGTTGCCCGGGCGCAGTCCCCCTCCATCGATTCAACTCCATTCATCGCGCCGGCTGCGTCCAACGTTGTTCTGAGTGGTGTCGCAACCAGTCCCGACGGAAGCCGTCTGGCCATCGTGTCCGTCGATCGCAGCCCGGAGACCTTGTTGCGTATCGGCGACCGTCTGGGCCCTGACGCGACCGTCGTGCGCATCGACGATACGTCGATGACTTATCGACTGGCTGGCAGCGAACGCCGGGTGCTGCTCAAAGCCACGCAAAATGCATCCGCAACGCCTGCTCGTTCACTGCAGGCGTCGCCGACTCCAACGCCGGCTGCTTTGGCGGGTGCCCCGGCAATGGCCCGTTCGGGCCAGGGCGAGCCCGGCAGCGGCAACGAAGCGTTCAGGGCGGCCGTCGCAAAGAAGATGCAGGGCATCGCAGCCGCGCGTTGAACATTAGGTTGAACGCGCGTTGAACGCGCGATGAAGCTACCCGCGCAGCGCCTTGGTCTTCGCCCTGGCGATCACGCGCAGGCTGTCGCCTTCCACTGCCACGCGATCCCCGCGCGCCGGCGCTTGCGAGCGTGTGAAGGTCCGAATCGAACCATCGTCCAGCCGAACGCGAACCTGGTAGGCCGTCCGGCCGCGGGCATGCTTCTCGACCTGGTGGCCGGCGACGGCGCCACCCACCGCACCGAGCACGGTCATGGCGTCCTTGCCACTGCCACCGCCCAGCTGGTGCCCCACCACGCCTCCAGCAACGCCACCGGCAACGGCCCCGAGGCCGGTGCCGGCGCCCTTCTCGCGCACCGCGCGAACACTTTCCACCGTGCCGCAGTGCCGGCACGGGCTCGATTCAGCGGTCTTCAGCGAATGAGCGGTACCCGATCGCTGCGCCACGACGCGCAAGGCCGCAGCACTGCCTGTCGCGTCACCGATCCGAGATTCATCCGGCGGGGACGCGCTGGCCGTCGTGGCCAGACCCACTGCGACGGCGACCAACAGCGATCCACTGGCGAGCCGGAAGGGCTTCATCAGGCGGCATCCGAAAACGGGAGTTGTCTGATTCATGGTGCAGTCCGTGAAAAGTGAGAGAGTCTTCAACGCAGGAGACGCCACCGCGGGTGACGCTCCGCTTTTCAAGCCCGGTTATGCGCGGGGTTCGCCTTGCTCGTTGACGGTGACGGTGGCGCCGGGCTGACGGCTCATCTGGACCCGGTAGTCCTGGCCGCGGAAGGTGTAGGTCACATCCCAGTAGGCGGGCTGCGCCTGCGCGTTGTCTCGCGAGCAGCGCTGAACGCCCTGCGTCGTGACGACCTGCTGCTCGTCGCCGCGGCCCGTATTCGCCCCGATGGCCGCGCCGGCGACGACGCCGATGCCGGTCGCCACGTTGCGGCCCGTGCCACCGCCCACCTGGTGACCAAGAATGCCGCCGATGACCGCGCCGAGGACGGCATTGCGCACGTTGGGCGCGCGCTCGGGCGCCACCACCGCCTGCTCGGGGTCGACCCAGCACTGGCGGCCCGATTCTTCGACCACCGCGCGCACCGACGTCACGTTGGCTTGGTACAGCCGTTCGTTGTCACGCCGCCTGTAGTCGTTGGCGACCAGCGGCAGGGGGGCATAGCGGCTGGCGTCGAGACGCTCGCTGCCGTCGATGGCACGCACCGACGAGATGCGGTCGTTCAGGCCCATCGCCATCAGCGACGGGTACTGACCCGGTCGCAGGACGACACAGCGGCCGCGGAAGCGCGCGTCATCGCAGACTTCCCACGGCTGTCCAACGACCACGGCCGACGACGCGCGGTCCTTGAAGCCGCTCGCGCGCAAGTCGTCGGTGCTGCTGCCGGCCGACAGCAACCGGCCCTGAAAGCGTTCGTCCTCGTACAAGTCGAGCCGGCCGACCGGTGTCGACGCCACGGGCAGACTGCGCGCGCCGTCGTTGCGTGCGTCACGGCCGACTTCGCGGGTCGAAGAGATCCGATCCGCCAATCCCATCGCCGCCAGCGAGCGGTACTCGCCGCGGCGCAGCACCACGCAACGTCCGCCGAATCCGGCTGCCTCGCAGACTTCCCACGCGCCGCCCTGAACGACGATCGACGACGCCCTGTCGTTGAAACCGATGCTGCGGAAGTCCTCGACGGCTGCAGCGGCGGTGTGACTGCGGCCGCGGAAGTCTTCGTCGGCATAGAAGACGATCTGCCCGGCCGCCACCGGCGGCGCCAGAGACGGCGCATAGCGGTAGTCATCGACCTGGGCGTTGCGTTCGATGGCCCGGACCGACGACACACGATCGCTCAGCCCCAGCGCCGCCAGAGACGGGTATTCCCCCGGACGCAGCACGACACAGCGACCCCGGAACTCGATGTCGTCGCAGACTTCCCAGCGCTCCCCGCGGTTGCCCGTCACGAGAACCGACGACGCCCGGCCGTTGAAGCCGTAGCGATCGAGATTCCACACCTCGCGGTCGGTGACGAACGCGCGGCCCTGAAAGCCATCCCGCTCGTACAAGGTGACCTGGGCGCTGGCCTGAGCCGCCAGCGCCAGCCCGGCGATGGCCAGGGCGAATTTCGAGATTGCGTTCATAGACTCTCCGGCGGTTGGGCCACCAGCAAAAGCCTGCCGGCGTGTCCCGTTCGGTGAGTGTCCGAGCGTGGCTGCGGCGAGCCGATAGGACGCTGCGGCGATCGCCTGTAGTTGTTGTCCTACGCTGCCGGCGACGGCCGGGTCTCAGGCCCGTCGCGGGCCACAGGGCATCTCGTTTGAGGCATCACCCGCCGCCGGCCAGCAATTCCGCGTTGCCGCCCGCGGCGGCGGTGTTCACGGTCACCGTCTGCTCGGCGCAAAAGCGGTACAGGTAATGCGGGCCGCCAGCCTTCGGACCGCTGCCGCTGAGGCCTTCGCCGCCGAAGGGCTGCACGCCGACCACCGCACCGATCATGTTGCGGTTGATGTAGACGTTGCCGATGCGCGCGGCGTCGGCGATGCGCTGGGCGCGGCTGTCGATGCGCGTCTGGATGCCCAGCGTCAGGCCGTAGCCCAGCGCGTTGATCTGCTGCACCACATCGCCGACCTCGCGCGCCGCGCCGGTACCACCCTGGCCCGGGCCCCAGCGCACGACGTGCAGCACCGGGCCGAAGATCTCGGCGCGCAGGTCGGCGATGCGGCCGATCTCGAAGGCCACCGGGGCGATCAGGCGCGGGAAGGTCGACGTCACCACCGTCTCGCCGAGCAGGCGGGCTTCGCCGCGCAAGCGCCGCACGTGGGCCGAGATGCCGCTGAAGGCCTCGTCGTCGATGACCGGGCCGACATCGGTGGCCAGCGTCGCCGGGTCGCCGACGTTCAGCTCGGCCAGCGCGCCGCGCAGCATCTCGATCACCGCGTCGGCGATGCCTTCGTGCACGCACAGCAGGCGCAGCGCGCTGCAGCGCTGGCCGGCGCTGCGAAAGGCGCTCTGCACGACGGCATCGATCACCTGCTCGGGCAGGGCCGTGCTGTCGACGACCATGGCGTTGAGGCCGCCGGTCTCGGCGATCAGCGGCACGATCGGACCGTCCTTGCCGGCCAGCGTGCGGTTGATCAAGCGCGCGACCTGGGTGCTGCCGGTGAAGCACACGCCGGCGGTCAGCGGGTGGGCAACCAGGGCCGCGCCGACGGTCTCGCCCAGGCCGTGCAGCAGGGTCACGGCGTCGGCCGGCACGCCGACTTCGTGGAGCAGCGCGACGAAGCGCCGCGCGACCACCGGCGTCTGCTCGGCCGGCTTGGCGGCCACGCTGTTGCCGGCGACCAGCGCGGCCACCACCTGGCCGGCGAAGATAGCCAGCGGGAAGTTCCACGGGCTGATGCAGACGAAGACGCCGCGGCCGTGCAGGCGCAGCACATTGCTCTCGCCGGTCGGGCCGGGCAGGGTCTGCTGGCCGAGCGTGGCTTCGGCCTGGTCGGCGTAGTAGCGGCAGAAATCGGCGGCCTCGCGGACTTCGGAAATCGCCGCCGGCAGCGTCTTGCCCGCTTCGCGCACGCATAGCGCGACGAACTGCGCGCGGCGTGCTTCGAGGAGATCAGCGGCGTGCTCGAGAATTTTCGCGCGTGATGCGGCGGGCAGATGGTCCCAGGCCGGCTGCGCTGCGACGGCATTGGCCAGCGCGCGTTCGACGGTCGCCGCGTCGGCTTGCTGCTTGGTGCCGATCTGGCGGCGGCGATCGGAGGGATCGGTCACCGGCTGCTTTTCGCCGGTGAGCGTAACACCCGGAACCAGCGGTGCCGCGTTC
>JANMAP010000353.1:0-7931 GCA_031359905.1 Burkholderiales bacterium
GGCCATCAGCAGGCGCCGCGTCGGGCCGGCCAGGCGGCGGTCGAGCAGGCCCCACAGGGCCAGCAGCAGCACGCTGACGAGGCCGGTGCGCGACGCCGTCAACACCACCGCGAAGACCAGCAGCACCAGCAGCGGCGCGGCCAAGCGCCAGGCCAGTCGGCGCAATTCGAGCAGGCCGACGACCGCGATGCAGCCCCACAGGAGCAGGCTGCTCAGGTGGTTGGGCTGGCGCAGGTTGCCGACGGCGCGGCCGGGCATCCCCGAACGCGCCAGCCATTCGCCATCCGCCAGGTCGGGCGCAAAGACCTGGATCGCCGCGATGGCCATGTTGCACAGGCCGGCGACCAGCCAGGCCCAACAAAAGGCGGCGAAGCCGGCGTTGTCGCGCCGGCCGATGCCAGCCACCCCGGCAGCCGCACCGCTGGCGGCCAGCACCGTGCTGGCCAGCAGCAGGCCGATGGCCGACCAGGCCAGGCTGGCCGGCAGCCCACCGAAGACCCAGGACGCGGCGGCCGCGGCACTGATCAGCAGCAGCGCCGCGTTCAACGCCCAGATCGGCGGCAGTGACCCGCGTGCGGCGGAGGCTGCCCGTCGTTCGGCCGGTCGCCAGGCCAGAGCGATGACGAACCAGCCCCACAGCGCAAGCGCCAGCGCCTGGTTGAGAAACGTCGGTGATGGCGAGACGTTGTAGGCCAGCAGCGACGGCGCGGTGGCGGCCAGGACGGCGAAGAGAATGGGCAGGGCAGGCGGCATCGGCAGGTGGCGGCAGGGACGCGCGATTGTCAGCGCCGCGTGGGGGTGTCATGGCCAGACACGCCGCGCCCGGGGCCGCGCTAAAAGCCGTCGAGGGGCGCGAAGCCGATCACGTCAGCGCTGGTCGCGTCGATCAGCACGACCCAGTCGCTGCGCCGCGCCAGCATCGGCAGATAGCGCACCTGGGCCACGGCACGGCCGTTGAGCGCCGCGTCCGCCGCGGCGGACGCTCGCTGGTCTGGACGACGTTCGATCAACTCTGCCATCGGCTTGGACTTCGCCAGGGCGTCGCGTCGTGCAGTCTCGTCCCACAGACGCCAGAAGCTCGGACGCATGCCGATGTCGACGCCCGACAGGCCCAGCATGATGGCGTCGTACTTTTCCTTGCCATCGCTGGGTACGGTTGTCGAGATCAAGCGCGGGCCGGTCAGGGACAGTGTCCGCAGCCCGTGCGGGGCACGGGGCAACTCGTCGTGTTGCACGTCCGCCGCGGCAACCACGCGAAAGCGATCGTCTTCCAGCGCCAACACGACGGGCCGGGCCAGAAACACCGTGTGCAGGCCGTAGCCCAACGCTGCCATCTGCAGCGCGACGACCACCGCGAGGTCGCGGCGCAGCGCTTGCCGGGGCTTGTCCGGGTTGAAGACGGTGAATGTCAGCAGCGGGCCCATCACGACGTCGATCGAGGTCAACAGCAAGAACAGCTCGGTTCCACCGGAGATAACGCGGTAGGGCCACGGATACCAAAGTTCGAAGACGAGCGCGGCGGCCAGGACGGCGACACCGAGACTCGCCGCGCCGTGGATGGCAGCGGCCCGGGCGCGTGGCCGCCAATGCAGTGGGGTCGTCACGTGCGACGCGAAGTGGCTGATGAACAGGAATTCTGCCGCGCGGGTATTCAATTCGCGCTCGGCACGCTGGAGATCCTGGCCGGTGACGCGCCTGCAAAGGCGGCAGGTGTCTTGACGTCGGCCAACTCGGGCTCGCTCTCCTGTGCGATCGCACGCCAGGCCAGGCCGGCGCGCTGGCACAGCGCCGGGGGGTAGAAGAGGCACAGCCGGGACAGGGCAGTGCTGGCCTCGTCGGGTCGGCCGTTCAGGGCCGCGGTACGTGCCCAGGCGAACAGCCCGCCGTCGCTGGGATAGCGTTCGACCGCTCGGCGCAGCCGGCCCAACTCGGCCGGGTCCATGCCCCGATGTGGCCGGATGCGCAGGTTCTGCAGCGCGCTTCCCAGCGCATCGAGCAACCAAGGTTGCGGCGGCGGTGGGACGGCCATGCTGCCGATGTGGGCCGCGCGAATGCGGTAAGCCACAAGGTCCGCCTCGATCGCGTCGTAGTCGCGGATCACGACCCCCAGCGCAGCGACGGTGACCAGCAGGATGGGCGAGACGATCGCCCGGGGAAGAATCCAGCTCCTTGCAGGCGGGTGGCGTGCGATCAAGATGCCGGCCATCGCTGCGACCGGGCCGACGAACAGGAACAGGCAGTGCGGCAATTCGATCATCGCGTGCATCAGGAAGCTCGTGATGACCAGCATCAGCAGCACGTCAAGGGACTGCAACTCCCTGCGCAGCATTCGCCACCACCACACGGCCAGTCCGAGGCTGAAAAGCAACCCCAGGGGCCAGCCGTTCCAGAGCACCAGATCCAGCACCAGGTTGTGGGCGTGCTGGACGATCACGTGCAGGTGCGGAAAGCCTTCGGCAACCGCGGTGTGCGCTTGCACGCCCTGGTTCCAGCCATATCCGAACCAAGGCGCCTGCAGCGACGCCTGCAGCGCCAACTGCCAGATCTGCGGCCGCTTGCCCGCACTGCCCTGGTCGGCCAGCGAGCGTGCAGGCTCCATTGCCCCGACGTCGCTCAGCACAGGCAGAGCAAACACGCAAATGCAGAACCACAGACCCAGCGCGACGAGGCCCGGCGCGAGCCGTGCGCTCCCCAAGTGCCGCCGAAAGCCGACCGCAAAGACGACCAGCAGCGCCAGCGCAGCCCAGCCCGTACGCGATTGCGTCAGCGCCAGTCCCAGCAGCAGGAAGGCGGCGGCCAGCCCGCTGACCAGCAGGCCGATGCGGCGCTGCAGCAGCCCCCACCAGACGCCGATCAGCCCCCAGACGATCAGGCTGGCCAGCAGGTTGGGCTGGCCGATGTTGGCCGCCGGACGCCCTGGAGATGTCGGAGCGATGACCAGAAAGCCCAAGCTGTCCAGGCCGGCCCATTGGTACAGCGCCAGGCCGGTGGAGGCCAACGACGCAGCGACGAAGCTGGCCCACAGTGCGTCGGCCAGCCGGCAGGGTGCCCAGGCTTCGAGGCGCGCTGCCACCAGCAGGACGGCGGCAGCGCCGAACACGAACAACGCAATCAACGTGGCCTCCGAAGGCCAGATGAACAAGCCGAAGCGGGCCTGCAGCAACGGAACGACTGACGCTGCGACGAGGCCGATTGCCAGGGGATCGGCGCGCCAGCCGCCAGGACACCGCGCAACGGCCACCACAGCCAGCACGCCAAAGGCCAGTGCCATCATCGAATCGGCACGAAAGGTCGTCCACGGCGCGCCGTGGTCCGGAAGCAGCCACGGCACAGCCAGCAGGACCGTTGCAGCGATCCAGCCCAGTCCCGTGGCCTGCTGGTTCGATGTTGAAGCGCGCAGCGTCATCGGTCGGTGTCGCGACATCCGTGCAGTGGGTTCCAGCAAGACAAAGGGCCCCGATCGGGGCCCTTGAAGACATGCAGGTGAATCACTTGCAGCTGGATGGGCGGTACTTTTGGTCGATCGTTCCGGCACACGCCCAGTTCACGTTCGAGCCCGAAATGGTCGGGGTCAGCGTGATGGTGCTGTTGGCGATCTTCGTGTCGCCCGTGGCTGTTGCCGTGACCAGCGTGCCGTCCCACGTGATGCCGCTCACGTACTTGGTGCTCTGGCTCTCGGGGATGAACGAGGCCGACGGCGGCAGTGCGGCGTAGACGTTCACGTACTCTGCAACCCCGTTCTTGGCTGACGACGCTGCCAGCATCACTTCGCTGACCTTTGCGCGGACCGTGTAGTCCTGATAAGCCGGCAATGCGACGGCGGCCAAAATGCCGATGATCGCAACGACGATCATCAGTTCGATCAAGGTGAAACCTTGTTGGATGCGCTTCATGCAGATTCCTTGATGCGAATGGTTCGGTCTTGCAGCGGGCTGGTGATCACTTGCAGCTCGACGGACGGTACTTCTCGAGGATGGTGCCGGCGCAAGCCCAGTTCACGTTCGAGCCCGAGATGGTCGGGGTCAGCGTGATCGTGCTGCCGGTGATCTTCGTATCGCCAGTCGCGGTGGCGGTGATCAGCGTGCCGTTCCAGGTGACACCACTGACGTACTTGGTCGTCTGGCTCTCCGGTGTGAACGAGGCCGACGGGGGCAGTGCCGAATAGACGTTGACGTACTCGGCCACGCCGTTCTTGGCCGAGGCAGCGGCCAGCATCACTTCGCTGACCTTGGCGCGGACCGTGTAGTCCTGGTAAGCCGGCAGGGCGACGGCGGCCAAAATACCGATGATCGCAACGACGATCATCAACTCGATCAGCGTGAAACCTTGCTGCATGCGCTTCATTGAAAAACTCCTTGGGAAGGACAAGTGGGGGACGACACCCCCTCGAATGCAGGGGGCGTGCCAAGGGGTTGACGAGTCCCTCAACGGGCGCTTGTGTGTCGAATATCACGTGCGGTGACAAACTTGGTCACGTCGCACGGCCTCCCGACGCCGAGCCTGACGAATTTGGTCATCACCTGCTTGTCGACCTTCGGCCAGATGACCCGTCGAACAACGCTGGAAACGCACTGTTGTTCCGGTCTCTTGAAAAGGACATCACATGCTGTTTTCGTGGTTCGATGCGCGCGAGGCCAAGGCGTTCGGCGCTGCGCTGGCCGCCTCCTTCATTGCCCGTGTCGAACCGGGCATGGCGTCGACCGAGAAGAAGTTCGAATCGCGCGCCAAATCCGCGATGAAGGAGATGGCTCGGCAAGTGGCTGCCTTTCGCACGCAACACCGACTCAATGTCTACAAGAAGGCTCAACTCGGGAATGCGTTCAAGTGGGCGCTGAAGGAGGCCGGCTATGACGCCGCGTACATCGACAAGCTCACTGACTGGCTGTTGTTGCAGCTGTGAGGGTCCGCGGCGATGTGAGCACCTGCCGGGCCTGATCGTCGGCACCGGCGGAGTGGCCGCCGCGTGCTGAAGTGGCTGCGCAGGATCCGCGGGTCGTCGCCCGGCGCGGCAGTGGCCCCGGCCGCATCGCCCACCGCCGCGCCGGCAGCCGCGCCGACAGGCCAGCCGACCGCACTGCTCGACAGTGAAGCCCGGCTGCGCGAAGGCAACCGGCTGCTCGATGAAGGGCGCCTTGAAGACGCCGCGGCGTGCTATCGCGACGCGCTTGAACGGGCCCCGATGTCGATGGCGGCACGGGTCAATCTAAGCTTTGTACTGATGGAACTCGGGCGCGTCGATGAAGCCCGAACTGCGTTACGTCGAGCGATCGAGATCGAAGACTCCAACGCCGATGCGCTGTTCATGCTCGGCCGCCTGGCCAGCGGCCGCGCCGACTGGCCTGAAGCGGTCGACTGTCTGCAGCGGGCCGTGGCCGGCCAGCCCGGCTTGTTGCCAGCCTATCCGTTGTTGTGCCGCGCCCTCGTCGAGCTCGGGCGCGTCGAGGCTGCGCGCAGCGTGGCCATTCAGGGACTGCAGCGTTCGCCGGACAGCCCGGATCTCCTGCAGGCACTGGGCAACATCCAGCTCGAACAGGGTGATGTGCAGGCGGCTGTGATCACCTTCCGCAGTGTCCTGTTGCTGGAGCCCGCATCGCCGGATCTCAGGGTCAGCCTCGGCTGGGCCTTACTGCGCGCGGGGCACACCGACGAAGCCGGCCAGCGCTTGCGCGAGGCGCTGGGCAGTCCACCACGCTTGCCCGAGGCCTGTCTGCAGCTCGGGGACGGTCTTCATCAGCTGGGCGCGCTAGAAGAAGCGATCGCGGCCTATCGCCTCGCCCTCGACCGCAACGCCCGGCTGGCGGGTGCCTGCGAGAACTTGGGTATTGCCCTGCAATCGCAGGGCAAGTGGGCTGCTGCGCTGCAGAGCTACGAGCGATTGGTGGCGCTGCGTCCGCAGGCGCCCGAGCCGCTGTGCCTGCTGGGCTCCGCCCATGCGGCACTTGGTGACGACGTGCACGCCGAGGAATGCTTTCGCCAGGCCCTGCGCGGGTCGCCCGATCACGCGCCGGCGCATGCCCATCTGGCAGGAGTCCTCTTTGACCGCGGTGATGTCGATGCGGCGCTTCGAGGATTCGAACAGGCCGTCGCTCTCGACCCGGATTTCATCGAGGCCCGAAGCAACCAACTCTTCCTGTTGAGCTTCACGGCGTCGCCGCAGCATTACCTGCAGGCGGCGCGTGACTACGGGCGGCGGGTGACGGCCAGAGCACGCCCTTGGTCCGATTGGCTGACGCCTTCGCTGCCGGGGTCCCCGCCGCGCCGGGTCCTGCGCTTGGGGTTGGTGTCAGGCGACCTGCGTGCGCATCCGGTGGGCTTCTTCATCGAACGGGTGCTGCAGCATCTGGACCGTCGCCTGGTCGACGTCGTCGCCTTTCCGACTGCTGCCCACAATGACGAGGTCACCGCGCGACTGAAGACGAATCTCGCGGCCTGGCAGCCGCTGACCGGAATGGATGACGAGACTGCGGCGCGCCGCATCCGCGCCCAGAGCATCGATGTCCTGATCGATCTTGCCGGCCACACCGCACACAACCGGCTGCCGGTGTTCGCCTGGCGGCCGGCGCCACTGCAGTTGACGTGGCTGGGCTATTTCGCGAGTACCGGCGTTCCGGCGATCGACTGGCTACTGGCGGATGAGGCCGGTGTCCCCGCGGCCATCGCCGAGCACTTCTCCGAAGCGGTCTGGCACTTGCCCCAGACCCGGCTGTGCTTCAGCGAACCCGGCTCGCCGGGCGCACATCGGGTATCGGTGCCGCCGGCGTTGACGCGGGGTCACATCACCTTCGGCTGCAACCAGAACCTGGCCAAGATCAATGACGATGTCCTGAGCGTGTGGCGCGCACTGCTCGACCAATTGCCGACGGCGCGATTGAGGTTGCAGAACAAGCAGACCGGCGCGGTGGCCCAGCGACAACGCATCGTCGACCGCGTCACGGCGGCTGGCATCGATCCTGCGCGTCTGGTGCTTGTGCCTCCGGCGGCACGACCCGAGTACCTCGACGGCCACCGCGAAATCGATCTGCTGCTCGACACCTTCCCATTCACTGGCGGCACGACGACATGCGAGGCGCTGTGGATGGGCGTGCCCACGGTGACCCTGGCGGGATCGACGATGCTTGCACGCCAGGGCGCCGGGCTGATGTCGGCCGCCGGGCTGGCAGATTGGATCGCCGTGGACCGCCAGGACTACGTGCGCTTGGCGCTGTCCCGGGCGCGTGACCTGGACGCCTTGGCTCAGCTCAGGACAGTCCTGCGCGCGCAGGTCCTGGCTTCACCCTTGTTTGACAGTCGGCGGTTTGCGGCGCAGTGGACGCAGGTCGTTCTGGACATCTGGCAACAGGGTCCGCAACGCCGGCATTGAGTGCCGGGCATTCATGCCAGATGCATGAATTGGCCGGACACCAGCGCCCGGATGCGGTGCCGCCCGCCCTGGGCGCCGATCTCCGACATCACCGCGTCGACCTCGCCGGGTTTGATGTGCGTGATGTAGACATCGGCCGGCGCCGGCAGCTGGGCCAGTTCCTGCCGGAGCTGCGCCGGACAGAGGTGGCGGCTGACGCAGGCCAGTTCATGTTCATCGTCGCGGAAGGCGGTCTCGATGACCAGCGCGGCCAGCGGCAATGTCGCCAGGCGCTGCCACAGCGCCGGGTTGGGGCCGGTGTCGCCGGTGAAGACCCAGGCCCCGCCGTCACGCGCTGCACCCAGCACGGCGTAGCCCACTGCCGGCACGGTGTGGATGGCCGGCAGGACCTCGATGCGGTGCCGGCCGAGCACCAGCACCTCGCCGATGGCGATCGGCGTGAAGGCCAGCACCGGCGTGGCAGGGGTCGGCAGCTGCGTGAAGTCGGGCCAGATCACGCCGTTGAAGATGTGGCTGCGCAGGGCCGCCAGCGTCTCGGGCAGGGCATGCACCAGCACGGGCGGCCGTCGCT
>JANMAP010000391.1:0-23735 GCA_031359905.1 Burkholderiales bacterium
AGCATCCGCGGCAACCCGATCGACGGCGTGGTGCTGCTGATGGGCTGCGACAAGACCACCCCCGCGCTGCTGATGGGCGCGGCCAGCGCCGACCTGCCGACCATCGGCGTCAGCGGCGGGCCGATGCTCAACGGCAAGTGGCGCGGCCAGGAACTCGGCTCGGGCACCGGCCTGTGGCAGATGAGCGAGCAGGTGCGCGCCGGCACGCTCAAGCTGGCCGACTTCTTCGAGGCCGAAAGCTGCATGCACCGCAGCCACGGCCACTGCATGACGATGGGCACGGCCAGCACGATGGCCTCGATGGTCGAGGCGCTGGGCGTCGGCCTCCCTGGCAATGCCGCCTACCCGGCGGTCGACGGGCGGCGCAACGTCATTGCGCGGATGGCCGGCCGGCGCATCGTCGAGATGGTGCACACCGACCAGACGTTGAGCAGCATCCTCACGCGCGAAGCTTTCGAGAACGCCATCCGCACGCTGGCCGCCATCGGCGGCAGCACGAACGCGGTGATCCACCTGATCGCCATCGCCGGGCGCATCGGCGTGCCGCTGTCCGTCGACGACTTCGACCGGCTGGCCAGCGAACTGCCGTGCCTGGTCAACCTGCAGCCCAGCGGCGAACACCTGATGGAAGATTTCTGCTACGCCGGCGGCCTGCCGGTGGTGATGAAGGAGATCGCGCCGCTGCTGCACCTGCAAGCCGTCACCGCCAACGGCTGCACGGTCGGCGAGAACATCGCCGACGCGCAGAACTTCGACCCGCGCGTGATCAAGACGATGGCCCAGCCGTTCAAGGCGCAGGCCGGCATCGCCGTGCTGCGCGGCAACCTGGCGCCGCGCGGGGCCGTCATCAAGCCCAGCGCCGCCACGCCGGCGTTGATGAAGCACACCGGCCGCGCGGTCGTCTTCGAGGACAGCGACGATTTCCACGCCCGCATCGACGACGAGACGCTCGACGTCGACGAGACCTGCATCCTGGTGCTGAAGAACTGCGGGCCGAAGGGCTATCCCGGCATGGCCGAGGTCGGCAACATGCCGCTGCCGCCGAAGGTGCTGAAGAAGGGCATCACCGACATGGTGCGGATCAGCGACGCACGGATGAGCGGCACGGCCTACGGCACCGTGGTACTGCACACCGCGCCCGAGGCCGCCGCCGGCGGACCGCTGGCGGTGGTGCGCAACGGCGACCTGATCACCCTGGACGTCGCCGGGCGCAGGTTGCACCTGCATGTCGACGATGACGAACTCGCCCGCCGTCTCGCCGACTGGACTGCGCCGGCGCCGCGCCTTTCGAGCGGCTACTGGAAGCTTTACACCGACCATGTGCTGCAGGCCGACGAAGGCGCCGACCTCGACTTCCTCGTTGGCCGGCGGGGCGCCTTCGTTCCCAAGGACAACCATTGAGTCCGCGCGCAAGGGCCCGAAACGGGGCCTTTCAGCTGGCGAAGACCCGGCGGTGATACCCGCTGACGGGCCGATGGAGAAAATGAACGCCGTGAACGACATCAAGACCGCCCTCGTCACCGGCGCCGGCAGCGGCATCGGCCAGGCCTGCGCCACCGCGCTGCTGCGCGACGGCTGGCAGGTGGTCTTCGTCGGCCGGCGCCCCGATGCCCTGCAGGCGGCCATTGCCGCTGCAGGCGGCGCCGGCGACGTCGACAACATCAGCCAGCGCGCCGTCGCCCTGCCCTGCGACGTGTCCGACGAGGCCGCGGTCGACGCGCTGTTCGCCGCCGTGCAGCAGCGCTTCGGCCGCCTCGACCTGCTCTTCAACAACGCCGGCACCGGCCTGCCGCCGCAGTCGCCCGACGAGGTCGGTGGCGCGGCCTGGCGGCGGGTGGTCGACGTCAACCTGCACGGCGCCTTCTACTGCCTGGCCGCGGCCTTCCGGCTGATGCGCGCGCAGCGCCCGCAGGGGGGCCGCATCATCAACAACGGCAGCATCTCGGCGCATGCGCCACGGCCCGGCAGCATCGCCTACACGGCGACCAAGCACGCCGTCAGCGGCCTGACCAAGACGGCAGCGCTCGACGGCCGGCCCTACGACATCGCGGTCGGCCAGATCGACATCGGCAACGCGGCCAGCGAGATGACCGCACGGATGGTCGCCGGCGTGCCGCAGGCCGACGGCAGCGTGCGCCCCGAACCGCGGATGGACCTGAGCGCGGTGGTCGAGACGTTCATGGCCATGGCCCGCCTGCCGCTGTCGGCCAACGTGCTGTTCACCACCGTGATGGCCACCAAGATGCCCTTCGTGGGCCGCGGCTGACCACTCGACAGGAGAGCCCCATGACGCAACGACTCGCCGGCAAGACCGCCTTCGTCACCGCCGCCGGCCAGGGCATCGGCCGGGCCACCGCGCTGGCCTTCGCGCGTGAAGGCGCGCGCGTGGTCGCCGCCGACATCAACGCCGCGGCGCTCGACAGCCTGGGCGCCGAAGCCGGCTGCACGACGCAGCACCTGGACGTCACCGACGCGGCGGCGATCACCCGCGCTGCAGCAATGCACGGCCCGGTCGACGTGCTGTTCAACGCCGCCGGCTTCGTGCATGCCGGCACGCTGCTCGACTGCAGCGACGCCGACTGGGACTTCGCCTTCGAACTCAACGTACGCTCGCAATTCCGCGTGATCCGCGCCTTCCTGCCCGGCATGCTGGCCAACGACGGCGGCCGCGGCCGCGGCTCGATCATCAACGTGGCATCGGTGGTCGGCAGCCTGAAAGGCGCGCCGAACCGTTTCGTCTACGGCTGCACCAAGGCCGCGCTGATCGGCCTGACCAAATCGGTGGCCGCCGACTACGTGATGCGCGGCATCCGCTGCAACGCCATCTGCCCGGGCACGGTCGAGTCCCCATCGCTGCGCGAGCGCATCGCCGCGCAGGCTGCGGCCAGCGGGCAGACGCAGGCGCAGGTCGAAGCCGCGTTCGTCGCCCGCCAGCCGATCGGCCGGCTGGGCCGCGTCGAGGAAATCGCCGCGCTGGCCGTCTACCTGGCCAGCGACGAGTCCAGCTTCACCACCGGCACGGCACAGGTGATCGACGGCGGCTGGTCGAACTGAGCCGGCGGGCGCAAGACCCCACGACATCGCGCGGCTAAGACCGCGCCTGGAAGGTGTCGCACTGCTTCACGTCGCCGCTGTCCAGCCCGCGCTTGAACCACGTCATGCGCTGCTCGCTGCTGCCGTGGGTGAAGCTTTCGGGCACCACCCGGCCGCGGCTCTTGCGCTGCAGCGTGTCGTCGCCGATCTGCGCCGCGGCGTTCAGCCCGGCTTCGATGTCGCCGGGCTCGTAGCGGATCTTGCCCTTCTGCGATTCGTGGGCCCAGACGCCGGCAAAGCAGTCGGCCTGCAACTCGACGCGCACCGACAGCGCGTTCATCTGGGCGGTCGATGTCTTGCCGCGCATCGCGTCGACCTTGCCGGTGATGCCCAGCAGGTTCTGCACATGGTGGCCGACCTCGTGCGCCACCACGTAAGCCCGCGCGAAGTCGCCCGGCGCACCGAGCTGGCGGCTCAAGGTGTCGAAGAACTCCATGTCGAGGTAAACCACCGCGTCGCCCGGGCAATAGAACGGGCCCATCGCCGCTTCGCCGGTGCCGCAGGCGGTGGCCGTGGCGTCACGAAACAGCACCAGCCGGGGCTTGCGGTACTGGGCACCGCTGGACTGGAACTTGTCGGCCCAGACGATCTCGGTGTCGCGCAGCACGGTCGAGACGAACTTCGCTTGGCGATCATCGGCCGGCGGCGCGTGTGCCGGCGCCTGCGGGCTGGACACGCTCGGCTCGCTGCCGCCGCCGCTGATCAAACCCAGCACGGTCAACGGGTTGATGCCGAAGATCCACCCGGCCACCAGTGCCACCGCGACGGAACCCAGGCCGATGCTGCGGCCGCCGATGCCGAAACCCCGGCCACCGCCGCCACCCTGGTCGCGACGGTCTTCGACGTTGTCGCTCTGGTCTTGACCTTCCCACTTCATCGGGTGCCTCCTGTCGGAACGACACCCATTGTGCGCGCCGCGGCTGCGGCGTTCAGTGCGCCAGACCGGCTTCGGCGTTGCGGTCGTAGGCCGCGAACAAGGCCAGCGCGGCGGCACGCAGCCGCGCTTCGCAGCTGGTGTGGGCCTGGGCCAGACATTCGAAAGCGTAGTGGCGGTCGACGCACATCCGCGCCAGATCGACCGGCCAGCCTTCAGACGCCATCAGCCGGCGGAAGCTGGCCATCGCGATGATCGGCAGCGGCAGCACCGGGGCCAGCGTGGGCGGCGTCGAGAATGGGCTTGAAGCAATCGGCTGCATGGCAATCTCCAGCCGCGGCGCGGTGGCGCCGGGTCGATGGCCATCTTGCGGCGGCGGCGCGCGCCGAGAAGCGCCGAACAAGCGGACAAAGCGGCGCGAGTTCGCGCCTTGCGGCGCCGGGCTCAGGTCTTGGGCAGCGTCACGCCGCGTTGGCCCTGGTATTTGCCGCCCCGGTCCTTGTAGCTGGTCTCGCACACGTCGTCGGCATCGCTTTCGAAGAACAGCACCTGCGCGCAGCCTTCTCCAGCGTAGATCTTGGCCGGCAGCGGCGTGGTGTTGCTGAACTCCAGCGTCACGAAACCTTCCCATTCGGGCTCGAACGGCGTGACGTTGACGATGATCCCGCAGCGCGCGTAGGTGCTCTTGCCCAGGCAGATCGTCAGCACGTTGCGCGGGATGCGGAAGTATTCGAGCGTGCGTGCCAGCGCGAAGCTGTTCGGCGGGATGATGCAGACGTCAGCATGGATGTCGACGAAGCTCTTCTCGTCGAAGTTCTTCGGGTCGACGACGGTGCTGTAGATGTTGGTGAAGACCTTGAATTCCGGCGCGCAGCGGATGTCGTAGCCATAGCTGCTGGTGCCGTAGCTGACGATGCGCTGCATGGTGCCCTGGGCATCCGGCGCGCTGCGCACCTGCCCGGGCTCGAACGGCTCGATCATGCCGTGCTGCTCGGCCATGCGGCGGATCCAACGGTCGCTCTTGATGCTCATCGCTGCCCCTGTCGACATGGCGCTGAAGCCCGCAGCGCCGCGTGGATCGATGGAATGTTGTGCATGGGCCCGATGATGCCCAGCCCGCGCGGCCGCTGTCCACCCGGCGCCTAAAATCGTCCACCATGACCCGCAAGCTGTTCGTCACCGCCGCCCTGCCCTACGCCAATGCGGCCTTCCACATCGGCCACATGATGGAGTACATCCAGGCCGACACCTGGGTGCGCTTCCAGCGCCTGCTCGGCCACGACGTGCACTTTGTCTGCGCCGACGATGCGCATGGCGCGGCGATCATGATCGCTGCGGAGAAGGCCGGGGTGTCGCCCCAGGCCTTCGTCGCCGGCATCGCCGCCGGCCGCCAGCCCTTGCTCGACGGCTTCCACATCGCCTTCGACCATTGGCATTCGACCGACGCGCCGGAAAACCACGCCCTGGCGCGCGACATCTACCTGGCGCTGCGCAAGAACGAGTTGATCGACGTGCGCGAGGTCGAGCAGTTCTTCGACCCCGACAAGGGCATGTTCCTGGCCGACCGCTTCATCAAGGGCGAATGCCCGAACTGCGGCGCCCAGGACCAGTACGGCGACAACTGCGAGGTCTGCGGCGCGGTCTACGCGCCGACCGACCTGAAGCACCCGTACTCGGCGCTGTCCGGCGCCACGCCGGTGCTCAGAAGCAGCGAGCACTTCTTCTTCAAGCTGTCCGACCCGCGCTGCGTCGAGTTCCTCGAAGCCTGGACGCAGGACGGGCGGCTGCAGCCCGAGGTCGCCAACAAGGTCCGCGAATGGTTCAAGCGCAGCCCCGACGAAACCGGCGACGGCCGCGTGGCGCTGAACGACTGGGACATCAGCCGCGACGCACCCTATTTCGGCATCGAGATTCCCGACGCGCCGGGCAAGTACTTCTACGTCTGGCTCGACGCACCGGTCGGTTACCTGGCCGCGCTGAAGGCCCGCCTGGACAAGATCGGCGTCGACTTCGACCGCTACCTGGCCGACCCGGACGTCGAGCAGGTGCACTTCATCGGCAAGGACATCGTCACCTTCCACACCCTGTTCTGGCCGGCGATGTTGAAGTTTTCCGGTCGCAAGGTCCCCGACCACATCCACGTCCACGGCCACCTCACCGTCAGCGGCGAGAAGATGAGCAAGAGTCGCGGCACCGGCATCAGCCCGCTGAAGTACCTCGAACTCGGCCTGAACGCCGAGTGGCTGCGCTACTACATCTGCGCCAAGCTCAATGCGCGGGTCGAGGACCTCGACTTCAACCCCGACGACTTCGTCGCCCGCGTCAACGCCGACCTGGTCGGCAAGTACATCAACATCGCCAGCCGCGCCGCGGGTTTCCTGAGCAAGCGCTTCGCCGGTCGGCTGTCGGCCGACCTGGGCGTCGAAGGCCGGGCGTTGCTCGACGGCCTGCGGGCCCACGCCGCGCCCATCGCCGAGCTGTACGAAACACGCGAATTCGGCAAGGCGCTGCGCGAGGTGATGCTGCTGGCCGACCGCGTCAATGAATACGTCGACCGGCACAAGCCCTGGGAACTGGCGAAGAAGGCGGGCAACATCGGCGCCGGGCCGCCCCAAGCCGATGACGCCCCCTCGGGGGGCCGCGCCGCAGGCGCTGGGGGCTCGGAGAACGCCGCGCTGCACGATGTTTGCAGCGTCTGCATCGAGGCCTTCCGGCTGCTCACGCTGTACCTGAAGCCCGTGCTGCCGGCACTCGCCGCGCAGGTCGAGCGCTTCCTGCAGATCGATCCGCTGCAATGGGGCGACAGCGCGCGCGCTCTCGGCCTGCACACGATCGGTGAATACAAGCACCTGCTGCAGCGCGTCGATCCGGCACAGCTCGACGCCCTGTTCGAAGCGCCGCCCACCATCGCCGACCTGCCCGGCGGCGAGGCCATCGCCGGCCCGATCGGCATCGACGACTTCGTCAAGGTCGACCTGCGCATCGCCCGCATCGTCAAGGCCGAGGCGGTGGACGGCAGCACCAAGCTGCTGCGCCTGACGCTGGACGTCGGCGAAGGCGCCGACGCGCAGGGACGCCCGGTCCTGCGCAACGTCTTCAGCGGGATCGCCGCGAACTACACGCCCGAGCAGCTGGCCGGCAAGCTGACGGTGACGGTCGCCAACCTGGCGCCGCGCAAGATGAAGTTCGGCGTCAGCCAGGGCATGGTGCTGGCCGCATCGCATGCTGACGAGAAGGCGCAGCCGGGCGTCTTCGTGCTCGAACCCTTCCCGGGCGCGCAGCCCGGCATGCGCGTGCGCTGAGCCTGGTCCCGCCATCGCGGCGGCGACCGGCCGGCGCGCACTGCGGCGCGCTGGATCGCCGTCTGGCGCGGGCCGGGTTGGCAAGGAACACAATCCCGGCCCATGCGCCGCGCCCCGTTGCACCGGTTCCATCCCCGACTGCTCGACAGCCTGAAGGCCTACGACCGGCAGCGCTTTCTCACCGATCTGGGCGCTGGCATCACGGTGGGCATCGTCGCCCTGCCGCTGGCGCTGGCCTTCGGCATCGCCTCGGGCGTGAAGCCCGAACAGGGGCTGATCACGGCCATCGTTGCCGGGTTTCTGATCTCCCTGCTCGGCGGCAGTTCGGTGCAGATCGGCGGCCCGGCGGGGGCCTTCATCGTCATCGTCTACGGCATCGTCGAGCGCTACGGGCTCACCAACCTGCTGGTGGCCACGGTGCTGGCCGGCATGTTGATGTTCCTGCTCGGGCTGTTCAGGCTCGGCGTGCTGATCCGCTACATCCCGGTGTCGATCGTCATCGGCTTCACCAACGGCATCGCGGTGCTGGTGGCACTGTCGCAGCTGCGCGACCTGATGGGGCTGGCCATCGCCAAGATGCCGGGTGAGTTCTTCGCCCAAGTCCACACCCTGACCGGGCATCTCGACAGCTTCAACCCCTACGCATTTGCCATCGGCGCCACCTGCGTGGCGGGGCTGGCCTTGTGGCCGCGGCTGTTTGCTGCCGGCGGCGTGCTGCCGGCTGCGCTGCAGGCACTGCCGCCCATGCGCATGGCCGCCAAGCTGCCGGCGGCCATCGTCGCGCTGATCACGCTGACGGCGGTGACCTGGTGGTTCCAGCTGCCGGTGGACACCATCGGCTCGCGTTTCGGCCAGTTGCCCAATTTCGTGAAGGAAGGGCTGCCGCACTTCGACCTGCCGCCGATCAGCTGGGCCAGCGCCCAGCAGGTGGTCATCCCGACGATCACCATCGCGCTGCTCGGGGCCATCGAATCGCTGCTCTGCGCTCGCGTCGCCGACAGCCTGGGCACCTTCAAGCGCCACGACCCGAACCAGGAGCTGATGGCCCAGGGCGTGGCCAACATCGTCACGCCCTTCTTCGGCGGCATCCCGGCCACCGGCACGATCGCGCGCACGGTGACCAACGTGCGAGCCGGCGCGACCAGCCCGGTGGCGGGCATCGTCCACGCGATCACGCTGCTGGCCATCCTGCTGGCGGCGGCGCCGCTGGCGTCGATGGTGCCGCTGGCGGCGCTGGCCGGCATCCTGCTGTTCGTTGCCTGGAACATGTTCGAGGCCCACCAGTTCGCCCGCCTGCGCCAGTTCTCGCCGGGCTACCGGCTGCTGATGGTCGGCACCTTCGTGCTGACCATCGTCTTCGACCTGACGGTGGCGGTGCAGGTCGGCCTGGTGCTGAGCTGCGTGTTCTTCATCTGGCGCATGGGCACGCTGTTCAGCGTCAAGCCGCACCAGCCGACGGACCGCCCTGCGCTGCCTGCCGGCGTGGCCGCCTTCGAGCTCTACGGTTCGCTGTTCTTCGGCGCGGTGGGCAAGATCGAAGCCCTGCCCGACCTGCTGCCCGCCGGCACCCGCGCGGTGGTGCTGGAGATGCAGCGCCTGGTGCTGATGGACAGTTCGGGCCTCGACGCGCTGGAGCAGATGTACCGCAGCCTGCAGCGCCAGGGCATTGCGCTGGTGCTGGCCAACGTCAACGAACAGCCGATGGCGCTGATGCGCAGCACCGGCTTCGAAGCCGCCCTCGGCAGCGACCATTTCGTGCCGACGGTGGCCGCGGCGCTGGACGCCGCCTGCGCCCACCCGCCTTGACCGACCGATGAGCCGACCGATCAGTCGACCGATCAGTCGACCGATCAAGCGACCGATCGACCGACCGTCAACCCCGGCGCCAGACCCGCGGCGCGTCGCGCAGCGCGGCCAGGGTCTTCAGGGCGCGCTGCAGCGCAGCGTCGTGCTGCGCGGCCAGCCAGCCGACGGCGAACCAGGCGGCCGGGTCGCTAATGGCGCGCTGCGCGAAGTGCGCCCGGGCGACCTGCAGATCGTTGTAGTCACCGAGCGCGCGCAAGGCACGGTCCAGCGCCCGCAGCTGGCGGCGCACCGCGCGCGGTGCGAACAGCGAGCGCACCGACTCGAGCCCATAGCGCAGCCGCTTGAGCCGCTTGCGCGCACGGTGGCGCTGCGCGGTGTCGGCCGTGGCGAAGGGGCCGGCGTCGGCCCAGGCGCGCTTCCAGGCCTGGCGCAGCGCGGCGGCAGCACTGTCGCGCAGGGCTGCGCCACGGGTCTGAGCGGCGCTGTCGTCCGGCGCGGCGACGGCCACCTGCAGGGTCTGCAGCAGCAGCGCGGTGGTTACCGGGTGGCGCGCCCAGGCGGCGGGCGCGTCGATCAGCGCATCGCCGGGCGCCGCGGTGTTGCCGACCGGCTCGGCCGCCAGCGGCGGCGCCCCGGCGCTGGCCAGGCGCGGCAGCCACAGCGACTGCAGCACGTCGGAGTCGCGCGCCGCGCCCAATGGGGAGAACGCGGCGGCCCAGCGCTGTTCCAGGTCGGCCGCGGCCATGGCGTCGCCGCCCCACGCCGCGAACAGGCCCAGCGCAGTGCGCAGCCGGCGCAAGGCCAGGCGCAACTGATGCAGATGGTCGTCGGCCCCGCTGCCCGCGGCCAGTTCGGCAGCGTTGGGCAGGGCCTGCGCCAGCGCGGCCAGCAGCATCGCGCGCCAGCCGCTGGCCGCGTCGCCCAGGTCGTCGGGCGACAACGCCTGCGCCGTCACTGCGGGCACGCGGTCCACGCCCAGCGCCAGGCGGCAGCCACGTTCTGACTTGGTTCGCACGTCCCACCACAGGCCGTGGCGCGCGGCCCAGCGCGCCGCCAGCGCGGGCAGTGCAGCGGGCGGGCCGCTGAGCAGTTCGAACTCGAGTTCGTCGACGGCCAGCACGCGGTCGCCGGCGACGATGCGGCCGCGGTCGTGCGCGACTTCGATCCACGCGCCGGCATGGCGCACGCGGCGCAGGACGCGCTGGATGTCGGTGCGGTACAGCGCCTGCAGTGCGTCGCCCGGGTCGGTGCCGAGCACGCCGCGCAGCGCAGCGCCGAGCGGCGTGCCGTCGTGCCGTGCCGGGTCGATCGAAGGCGACTCGCGCCGCGCCGGCAGCGGGACTTCATGCTCCAGGCGCTGCATCAGCCCGTCGCCGCGCCCTTTCAGGGTCTGCACCCAGCGCCGCCCTTCGCGACGCAGCCGCAGTGCCAGGCCCGCGCTGGCCAGGCGCTGGCCCGGGGTGTCGAAGTAGATCGCCTGCAGCGGCAGGGTCTGCGCGGTCGACGTGGCCAATGCCCGCCGCACGGCCGCGCTGCGCGCCGCCGGGACCTGGAACTTCAGCTCGGTTTCTGTCATCGGTGTTCGCCCCGGTCGGCGCCAGTGGCGCAAGCCGAAGGCAGCGATTGTGCCCACCGCCCCAGACTGCACCAACCAGCCAGATGTCGGCTTGACCGGGCCGCTAAAATGCAGCGTTATTCAGCGCCTGCAGCAGCCAACGCCATGCCCTTCTTCTGGAAGCCCTACAAGTCCGACGTGACGAACTTCATCGAGCAGATGAAGGCCAGCAAGCCGAGCCTGGAAGCCGAGCAGCGCGCCGGCCGCGCCTTGCTCTGGGACCGCGCGCTGGACCGCAACGCGCAGGCCGAATGGCAGGACGCGCGCGTGCCGCAGCAGCCGTACGTCTACCAGACCAAGAACGACTGAGTCCGGTGACCCCGCCCGCGATGGCCGACGAACTGGCGGCCGACGGCGCGCCGCCCGCGCCGCAGGTGGTCGACCAGGTGGCCGTGGCCCGCCTGTACGGCGAGCCGCTGTTCCGCATGCCGCAGGACCTGTACATCCCGCCGGATGCGCTGGAGGTCTTCCTCGAAGCCTTTGAAGGGCCGCTGGACCTGCTGCTGTACCTGATCCGCAAGCAGAACTTCAACATCCTCGACATCCCGATGGCCAGCGTGACGCGGCAGTACCTGGACTACGTCGACCAGATCCGCCGCCACAACCTGGAGCTGGCCAGCGAATACCTGCTGATGGCGGCGATGCTGATCGAGATCAAGTCGCGCATGCTGCTGCCGCCGAAGAAGATCGCCGACAGCGGCGAGGCCGAGGACCCGCGCGCCGAACTCGTGCGCCGGTTGATCGAGTACGAGCAGATCAAGCTCGGCGCGGCCAAGCTCGACGCGCTGCCGGTGATCGGCCGCGACTTCCTGCGCGCCCAGGTGCACATCGAGCAGAGCCTGGCCCCGCGCTGGCCCGACGTCGAGCCGGCCGACCTGCGCCAGGCCTGGGCCGAGATCCTGCAGCGGGCCAGGCTGAACCAGCACCACACCATCAACCGCGAGCAGCTCAGCGTTCGCGAGCACATGAGCATCGTGCTGAAGAAGCTGCAGGGGCGACGCTTCGTCGAATTCCACGACCTGTTCGACACCCGCCGCGGCACGCCGGTGCTGGTGGTGACCTTCATCGCGCTGCTCGAACTGTCGCGCGAACACCTGCTGGTAGTGACACAGGCCGAAGCCTTCGCGCCGATCTACGTGCGGCTGGCCTACACGCCGAATTAACAACGATCCCCCCGGAGCGCCTGCGGCGCCTCCCCCCAGGGGGCGCCGCCAGCGGCCCGGCGGAGCCGGTTCCGCGGCGGCTGCTTGGGCTGCGGCCCGGCTGGCGCGCCGTCAGTGATAGCGCCGCGGCTTGCCGCCGGTCGGCCCGCTGTCGCCGGCGGGCGCTGACTTGCTCTCGACGTTGGCAAGCAGTGCCTTGCCGCTGACTCCGGCGAACAGCGCCGCGGCCTTGACCTTGATCTCCAGCAGTTCACTGGCACTCACCGAATACTGCCCGCTGGTGCGGTTGACGTCGATGCGGAACTCGACGTCCTTGCCGGCGTTGGACAGCGTGCCGCTGGTGAACTCGTAGTCGTTGCTCTCGAAGGGCAGGCCGCGGGCTTCGCTGTCGTAGTTCTGATATTCGATGCGCTGGATCTCGCCGCTGGCCAGATTCAGCGTGCCGGTGGAGGTGATGACCTCCTCGGTCAGTTCGTCGTTGATGGTGATCGGTACTTTCAGGTCCACGGCAGGATCTCGCTGATGGTGGGGCGCGGCGCCAGGCGCAGCGACGAATCGCAATTGTCACCTTTGCGCGAGGGCCTTCAATGCGCCTGGTCCCAGTTCGGCCCGACACCGACTTCAGCCAGCAGCGGCACGCGCAGCGCCGCCACGCCCGCCATCAGCCGCGGCACGGCCTCCCTTGCCCACGCCAGTTCGGCATCGGGCACTTCGAGCACGAGTTCGTCGTGCACCTGCATGACCATCCGGGTCGCCCGCACTTCGTCGTCGAGCGCCCGCTGCACCGCGATCATCGCCAGCTTGATCAGGTCGGCCGCGGTGCCCTGCATCGGCGCGTTGATGGCCTGGCGTTCGGCACCGGCCTTGCGCGGGCCGTTGCCGCCAAGGATCTCGGGCAGGTAGACGCGGCGGCCGAACAGCGTCTCGACGAAGCCGCGCTCGGCGGCGCGGGCCCGCGTCTCGTCCATGTAGCGCTTGACGCCGGCGAAGCGCGCGAAGTAGCGGTCGATGTAGTCCTTCGCCGCCTTCTGTTCGATGCCCAGGTTGGACGCCAACCCGAAGGCGCCCATGCCGTAGATCAGCCCGAAGTTGATGACCTTGGCGTAGCGCCGCTGCTCGCTGGACACGTCGCCCACCGGGACGCCGAAGACCTCGCTGGCAGTCGCCCGGTGCACGTCGATGCCCTCGGCGAAAGCACGCAGCAGCGCCGGGTCCTGGCTGATGTGGGCCATGATGCGCAGCTCGATCTGCGAATAGTCGGCGCTGATGATCACGTGCCCCGACGGGGCGACGAAGGCCTCGCGCACGCGCCGTCCTTCGGGCGTGCGGATGGGGATGTTCTGCAGGTTGGGGTCGTTGCTGGCCAGCCGTCCCGTCACCGCCACCGCCTGCGCATAGTTGGTGTGCACGCGGCCGGTGGCCGGATTGACCATCAGCGGCAGCTTGTCGGTGTAAGTGCCCTTCAGCTTGGCCAGGCTGCGGTGGTCGAGGATGCGCGCCGGCAGCGGGTAGTCGGCGGCCAGTTCCTGCAGCACGTCCTCGTCGGTGCTCGGCGCGCCGGTGGCCGTCTTCTTCTTCACCGGCAGGCCGAGCTTGGTGAAGAGGATCTCGCCGATCTGCTTGGGGCTGCCCATGTTGAACGGCTGGCCGGCGAGTGCGTGGGCCTCCTGTTCCAGCGCGACCATGCGCTCGGCGAGTTCGCGGCTCTGCCGCGCCAGCACCGCGGCGTCGATCAGCACGCCGGTGCGTTCGATGCGCTGCAGCACCTGGCTGACCGGCAACTCGATGCCGTCGTAGACGAAGCGCAAGCCGCTCTGGTCGCCGCCGTCGGCCTCGATCTGCGGCCACAGCGTCTGGTGGACCTGCAGGGCCATCTCGCTGTCCTCGCCCGAATACGTCGTCGCGCGATCGATGGCGACCTGGGCGAACGGGATCTGGTTGGCGCCCTTGCCGCACAGGTCTTCGTAGCTCAGGCCGCGGCGGCCGAGGTGGCGTTCGGCCAGGCTCTCCAGGCCGTGCGGCTTGTGGGCTTCGAGCACGTAGCTCTGCAGCATGGTGTCGTGGCGGTAGCCGCGCACGGCGATGCCGGCGTTGGCGAAAACATGCACGTCGTACTTGATGTTCTGGCCCAGCTTGGCGCGGCTGGCGTCTTCCAGCCAGGGCTTCAGCTTCGCCAGCACGGCGTCGATCGGCAACTGCTCGGGCACGTCGCCATAGCTGTGGGCCAGCGGCACATAGGCCGCGCGGCCGGGCTCGGTGGCAAAGCTGATGCCGACGATGCGCGCGCGCATGCCGTCCAGCGAATCGGTCTCGGTGTCCAGCGCCACCAGATCGGCCGCCTGCAGCTGCGCCAGCCAGGCGTCGAAGCGGTCCCAGGTGGTGATGGTCTCGTACTCCCGGGGCAGGGTTGGCGCGGGCGTGGCAGCCGGTGGCGCGGCGCCGGCCAGCGCGTCGGCGGGCAGGCCCTCGGAAGGCGGCGCGGCGGGCGGCGCGCCGTCGACCTCGCGCAACCAGGCCTTGAATCCGAAGCGCTGGTAGAACGCCAGCAACCCGGGCTTGTCGACCTCGCGCAGCGCCAGCCCATCGAGGTTCGGCCAGCCGGGCACATGGTCCGCCAGGTCGCAATCGGTGACCACGGTGACCAGGCGCCGGCCCTGCGGCAGCCAGTCCAGCGCCTTGCGCAGGTTGTCGCCGGCCGCGCCCTTGATGCTGTCGGCGGCGGCCACCACGCCGTCGAGCGAGCCGAAGTCGGCGATCCACTTGGCTGCCGTCTTCGGCCCGACCTTGTCGACGCCGGGCACGTTGTCGACGCTGTCGCCGATCAGCGTCAGGTAGTCGATGATGCGTTCTGGCGGCACGCCGAACTTGGCCTGCACGCCAGCGACGTCGAGCACTTCCGGCGGCTTGGCCATCGTGTTGATCAGCGTCACCGCGGGCGTGACGAGTTGCGCCAGGTCCTTGTCGCCGGTGGAAATCAGCACTTGGTGCCCGCCGTGCGCGGCGACCCGCGCCAGCGTGCCGATGGCGTCGTCGGCTTCGATGCCGGGCACTTCCAGCACCGGCCAGCCGAGCAGCCGCACGGCTTCGTGGATCGGCTCGATCTGCTGGCGCAGCGGGTCGGGCATCGGGCTGCGGTTGGCCTTGTACTGGTCGTACCAGTCGTCGCGAAAAGTCCGGCCCTTGGCGTCGAAGACGCACACCGCGTGTTCGGCCGGATAGCGATCGCGCAGCCACTTCATCATGGCGATGAAACCGTGCACCGCGCCGGTCGGAAATCCGTCGGGCGAGCGCAGATCGGGCAGCGCATGGTAGGCCCGGTACAAGTAGCTGGACCCATCGACCAGCAGCATCAGCTTCTCGCTCATGCAGTGATTGTGGCGTGCGCTGGCGTGCGCTGACGGGCCTGCCCGGGCCCGTAGAATCGATTGCATGGGTGCTTCAAAGCCGGCAGTGCAGGGTCTGGCCATCAGGGTGATGGGCGCGATCGCATCGCTGTCGCTGGCCGTCGGTGGTGCTGCGGCGCAATCGGCCGCGCCTGCAACGCTTGCAACGCCTGCAACGCCTGCAACGCCTGCAACGCCTGCAGCGGCAACGGCACGGGCGGCGTCACCAGCAGTGGCACCAGCAGCTTCACCGGCAGCACCGCCGGAATCGTCGGGTGCCACGCCGGCCCAGGCCGCCGCGCAGCGGGCCGAGCCGGGCAGCACCACGCGGGTCATCGAAGACGACAAGGTCCGCATCGAAGAGACACGGCTGCGCGGACAACTGCGCCGCGTCACCGTCCACAGCAAGCTGACCGGCGGCAGCGCCTACGAGATCACCGTCGGCAGCGGCGGACGCGACCCTTCGCAGTCGCAGGGCCGCAACCCGGCCGGCCAGAGCGCCTGGTCGCTGTTCAGTTTCTAGACCGCGGGATGGCGGTCTACACCGAGGTCCGCTTCCAGGACGCCGATGCGCTGCTGCAGCGGCTGGGGCTGGGCGCGTTGACCGACCTGCAGGGCATCCGCTCGGGCATCGAAAACACCAACTACTACGTCAGCACCGCGCAGGGCCAATGGGTGCTGACGCTGTTCGAGCGCCTGCCGCCCGATCAGCTGCCCTACTACCTGCGCCTGATGCAGCATCTGGCAAGCCACGGCATCCCCGTGCCGGCGCCGCAGCCGGCGGCCGATGGCGGACTGGTGCATGGCATCGCCGGCAAGCCGGCCGCCGTGGTCACGCGGCTGCCCGGCAGCCACCGCCTGGCGCCCGACGCGCCGCACTGCGCGCAGGTCGGCGACATGCTGGCGCGCATGCATCTGGCCGGCGCCAGTTTCGAGCTGCAGCAGCCCCATCTGCGCGGCATGGCCTGGTGGCAGGACACCGTGCCGGTGGTCGTGCCGCACCTGGCACCGACCCAAGCCACGCTGCTGCAGGACGAACTCGCCTACCAGCAGCAGGTGGCGACGTCGGCGGCGGGCGCGGCACTGCCCCGCGGGCCGATCCATGCCGACCTGTTCCGCGACAACGTGATGTTCGACGACACCGCCGGCCCCGACCGCCTCTGCGGCTTCTTCGATTTCTACTTCGCCGGCACCGACAGCTGGCTGTTCGACATCGCCGTGTGCCTCAACGACTGGTGCGCCGACCTGGCCAGCGGCGCGCTCGACGAGGCCCGCGCCGCGGCCTTCATGGCCGCCTACCAGCAGGTGCGGCCGCTGACGCACACCGAAGTCCGGCTGATGCCCGCGCTGCTGCGCGCCGCCGCGCTGCGCTTCTGGATCAGCCGCCTGTGGGATTGGCACCTGCCGCGCGACGCTGCATTGCTGCAGCCCAAAGACCCGGGGCACTTCGAGCGCGTGCTGGCCCGTCGCATCGAGGCCCCGTGGCACCCGCCGACATGAGCCCCCGCACGGTCCGCCCCGAAAAGACGCCCCGAAGAGGGCTCGCACGCAGTGCGCAGCTCGAAAGCGCAGTCATGATCCGGAGCCGCCCGTGGCCCTGTCGCTGAAGGCCGTCGAGCCCGGCCGCGGTGTGCGCTGGATCGCCGACGCGTTCAAGCTCTTCGCGCGCCGGCCGCTGGCCTTCTCGCTGCTCTTCACGGCCTTCCTGTTCGCGGCGCTGATCGTCGCGCTGGTGCCGGTCATCGGCGGCGTGCTGCAGATGATGCTGCTGCCGCTGCTGTCGCTGGGCTTCATGGTCGCCAGCCAGTCGGCGTTGCTCGCCGGGCCGGTCGGCCCGCGCCAGTACATCGAGCCGCTGCGCGGCGACGCGGCGCGGCGCAAGGCGCTGCTGCTGCTGTGCCTGGGCTATGGGCTGGCGGCGATGGGCATCCTGCTGTTGTGCGACTGGATGTCGGGCAGCGCCTTCGCCCGGCTGCAGACGCTGATGGCGCAGGGCAGCAGCGCGCAAGGCGAGATCGACGCACTGCTGTCCGAGCCGCGCGTCGGCCTGGCGCTGATGACCGGGCTGCTTCTCGGATCGCTGCTGTCGGTGCCGTACTGGCACGCGCCGGCATTGATCCACTGGGGCGGCCAGGGCGTCGGGCAGGCGCTGTTTTCCAGCGCGCTGGCAGTCTGGCGCAGCAAGGGCGCGTTCGCGCTGTACATGGCCGGCTGGTGCAGCCTGATCCTGCTCTTCGGCCTGCTGTCGACACTGCTCTTCGGCCTGCTCGGTGCCGCGCAGCTGGCCGGGCTGGCTGGCGTGCCGGCGGGGTTGCTGCTGTCGACGGTGTTCTACGTTTCGCTGCTGTTCACGTTCAACGACAGCTTCGGCTAGACCAGCAGCGGGGGCCCCTTCAGCGCGCAGACGACGGACGGGTCAATCCACCGGCGTCAGCTTGGCCACCGCCAGCGCCAGCCACTTGCTGCCGTGGCGGCCGAACTGGACCTGGGCCCGGGCGTCGGCGCCCTGGCCTTCGAGCGTGGTGATCACGCCTTCGCCGAACTTGGTGTGGAAGACGGTCTGCCCGGTGCGCAAGCCGCCGCGCGTCTGCGCTGCGGCCATCGACGCCGGCAGCGGGATGTTGGGGGCCACACGCGGCGCGTCGACGCGCCCGGCGCCGACGATCCCGCTCAGGCCGCTGCCGCGTTGCCAGGCCTGCTGATATTCGCGGGCATAACCCGAGCCGAAGCCCTGCTGCTTGGGGGTGATCCACTTCAACGCGCCTTCCGGCAACTCGTCGAAGAAGCGGCTCTTGACGTTGTAGCGCGTCTGACCGTGCAGCATGCGCGTCTGGCTGAAGCTCAGGTACAGGCGCTGGCGGGCGCGCGTGATGGCCACGTACATCAGGCGGCGTTCTTCCTCGACGCCGTCGGCGTCCGACAGGCTCTGCTCGTGCGGGAACAGGCCTTCTTCGATGCCGGTGATGAACACCGCATCGAATTCCAGGCCCTTGGCCGAATGCACCGTCATCAGCTGGATCGCATCGGCCCCGGCCTGCGCCTGGTTGTCGCCGGCTTCCAACGACGCATGGGTCAGGAAGGCGGCCAGCGGGGACATGATTTCACCGGTCTCGGCATCGGGCGTCACCGCCGCGCCGGCCGCCGCGGCCTGCTCGTCGATCGGCAGCGACACCGCGTCCTTGCCAAAACCTTCCTGCGTCACGAAGCTCTCGGCGGCGCTGGCCAGCTCTTCCAGGTTCTCGATGCGGTCCAGGCCTTCCTTGTCGGTCTTGTAGAACTCGATCAGGCCGCTGGTCTGCAGCATGTGTTCGATGATCTCGCGCAGCGTCAGGCCGCGCGTGGCCTCGCGCATGCCGTCGACCAGGGTCGTGAAGGCCAGCAGGTTGCCACCCGCCTTGCCGGCCACCGCGCCGACGCTCTGGTACAGGCTGCGCCCGGAGGTTCTCGCGGCATCCTGCAACTGTTCAAGGCTGCGTGCACCGATGCCGCGGGTCGGAAAGTTCACCACCCGCAGGAAGCTGGTGTCGTCGTTCGGGTTCTCGATCAATCGCAGGTAGGCCAGCGCGTGCTTGACCTCGGCGCGTTCGAAGAAGCGCAGGCCCCCGTAGACGCGGTAGGGCACGCCGGCGTTGAACAACGCGCTTTCGATGACCCGGCTTTGCGCGTTGCTGCGGTAGAGCAGCGCAATCTCGCTGCGCGCCAGCCCGCCGCGGTGCAGCTGCTGCGCTTCTTCAAGGAACCACTGGGCTTCGGCGTAGTCGCTGGTGGATTCGAAGACGCGCACCGGCTCGCCCGGGCCGGCGTCGGTGCGCAGGTTCTTGCCCAGGCGCTGGGTGTTGCGGCTGATCAGGTCGTTGGCGGCGTCCAGGATGTGGCCGAACGAGCGGTAGTTCTGCTCCAGCTTGATGACCCGCGGCACGCGGTATTCGCGCTCGAAGTCGGCCATGTTGCCGACGCGTGCGCCGCGGAAGGCGTAGATGCTCTGGTCGTCGTCGCCGACCGCGAACACGCCCTGTGCCGGCACACGGCCCGGTGGGCAGAACATCTTCAGCCAGGCGTACTGCAGCCGGTTGGTGTCCTGGTAGTCGTCGACCAGCACATGCCGGAAGCGGTGCTGGTAATGCTCGCGCAGGGCGTCGTTGTCGCGCAGCAGTTCGTAGGTGCGCAGCAGCAGCTCGGCAAAGTCGACCACGCCTTCGCGCTGGCACTGGTCGTCGTAGGCCTGGTAGATCTCGACCAGCCTGCGCGTCTGCTCGTCGCGCACCTCGACATCGCGCGGGCGCCGGCCGTCTTCCTTCGACCCGGCGATGAACCAGGTCACCTGTTTCGGAACGAAGCGTTCTTCGTCCAGGTTCATGGCCTTGATGACGCGCTTGACGGCGCTGAGCTGGTCGCTGCTGTCGAGAATCTGGAAGCCCTGCGGCAGACCCGACAGCTTCCAGTGCGCGCGCAGCATGCGGTTGCACAGGCCGTGGAAGGTGCCGATCCACATCCCGCGCACGGCCACCGGCAGCATCGCCGACAGCCGCGTCAGCATCTCCTTCGACGCCTTGTTGGTGAACGTCACGGCGAGCACCCCGCCGGGCGAGACCTGGCCGGTCTGCATCAGCCAGGCGATGCGCGTCGTCAGCACACGGGTCTTGCCCGACCCGGCGCCGGCCAGGATCAGCGCCGGCACGGCCGGCAGCGTCACCGCGGCGAGTTGTTCGGGGTTCAGATTGCGCAGCAGCGCTGGCGCCGCGCCCGGCGAAGCGTCGCGATCAACGGGGGCGGACGGAACGTCGAAAGGCATCGCCAGATTCTAGGAGCCCGGGTGGGCCGGGCCCGCCCCGTAGAATTCGTCGCCGTGCGGGCGATGTCCGGCGGTGTGCCGCGCCTGGCACGCCACGTCAAGCGCTCTCCCCGCACCGGAGCCTGACCATGGAAATCTTCGACTACGACAACATCCTGCTGCTGCCACGGCAGTGCCGCGTCGACAGCCGCAGCGAATGCGATACCTCGGTCGACTTCGGCGGCCGGCGCTTCGCGCTGCCGGTGGTGCCGGCGAACATGAAGACGGTGATCGACGAGCCGATCAGCGAGATGCTGGCGGCCAGCGGCCACTTCTACGTCATGCACCGCTTCGATCTCGATGCCGTGGCCTACGCCCGGCGGATGCGCGACAAGGGCCTGTTCGTGTCGTTGAGTTCGGGCGTCAAGCCGGCGGACTTCGCCGCCATCGACCAGCTCGCCGCCAGCGGCGTGGGTGCCGACTACATCACCATCGATATCGCCCACGGCCATGCCGACAGCGTCAGGCGCACGATCGAGCACATCAAGGCACGGCTGCCGCAGACCTTCGTGATCGCCGGCAACGTGGCCACGCCGGAAGCGGTGATCGACCTGGAGCACTGGGGCGCCGACGCGACCAAGGTCGGCGTCGGTCCGGGCAAGGTCTGCATCACCAAGCTGAAAACCGGTTTCGGCACCGGCGGCTGGCAGCTCAGCGCGTTGAAGTGGTGCGCGCGTGTGGCGACCAAGCCGATCATTGCCGACGGCGGTATCCGCCACCACGGCGACATCGCCAAGAGCGTGCGCTTCGGCGCGGCGATGGTGATGGTCGGTTCGCTGTTCGCAGGCCACGAGGAATCGCCCGGCGCGACGGTCGAGGTCGACGGCCGGCGCTACAAGGAGTACTACGGCTCGGCCAGCGACTTCAACAAGGGCGAGTACAAGCATGTCGAGGGCAAACGCATCCTCGAGCCGATCAAGGGCGTTCTGGCCGACACGCTGCGCGAGATGCGCGAAGACGTGCAGAGCTCGATCAGCTACGCCGGCGGACGCGAGCTGAAAGATCTGCGCAAGGTCAACTACGTGGTGCTGGGCGGCGAGAACGCGGGCGAGCACTTGTTCATGTGACGGCGGCCGGCGGGCCCGGCACGGCCTGCGCGGGCGCGACAGGCAAGGTGAAGTGGAAGCTGGCGCCCTGCCCCGGGGCCGATTCGGCCCAGGCGCGACCGCCATGGCGCTCGACGACGCGCTTGACGATGCTCAGCCCCAACCCCGTTCCCGAGAACTGCGCGCCGCTGTGCAGGCGCTGGAACACGCCAAACAGGCGCGCGGCCTGGGTCATGTCGAAGCCCACCCCGTTGTCGGCGACGCTGAAGACCCAGGACGCGCCCTCGCGCCGGGCGCCCAGCCGCACTTGCGGCGCGGCCTGCAACGCGCTGAACTTGAACGCGTTGGCCAGCAGGTTGCGCCACACCTGACGCAGCAGCACGCTGTCGCCGGCGACCACCGGCAGGGGATCGCAGACGACCTCGGGGTGCCACTGCGGCGACTCGCGCGCCAGTTCCCGCAGCACGGCCTGCACCAACACCCGCAGGTCGACGTCGCCGCGCTGCATCTGCCGGTGCTCGAGCATCGACATGGTCATCAGTTCGTCGACAAGCCGGCCCAGCCGGTCGCACTCGTTGGCCAGCAAGTCCAGGGCGTGGCGGGTCTTCGCGCCGAGGGCATGGCCTTCGCTGCTGAGCACATTGCGCAGCATCATGCCGATCGAACCGATCGGCCCTTTCACGTCATGCGCCACATTGCGACTGAAGCTCCGCAAATCGGCATTGGCGTCCTGCAGCAAGCGCGTGCGGTCGGCGACGCGCTCTTCGGTGATGGCCGCGGCACGTTGCAGTTCCTGCTCGCGCTGGCCGAGTGCCGTGACCAGGGTCTGCAGCGCGGCGTCCAGTTGCGCCACTTCGTCGTGCGCCGCATCGGCGGGCGCAACCGGCAGCGCGCGGGCGGCCAGGTGCCTGGCGCTGCGCGCGACGGCCCGCAGCGGCGCCGTGAGCTGGCCCGACAGCCACCAGCCGACCACGCCGAAGGCCAGCACGGCGAATCCGCCCACGGCCCACAGCCGCGTCTGCAGACGCTGCGCGTCGGCCAGCGCCACGGCCACGGGCTGGCGCGCGACGATGCGCCAATCCAGACCGCCGTTGGTCGACGGGCCTGTCAGCCGGGTCGTCGCCGTCAGATAGTCCTGCCCGTCCCCCCACGCCGCCAGGCCCGCCGCTGGCAAGGCAGCACCACGCGGCGGCGCCGGGCCGGCCGGGCCCAGCAGCACGGCGCCATGGCGGTCGATGACCAGCAGCTCGACCTGCCGGTCAGCAGATGCCCGGCGCTGCGCCTGGGAGCGCACCTCCTCGGCCCAGCGCAGGTCGAGGTGGGCGCCGAACGCGCCGGTGAACCGGCCATCGCGGCGCAGCGGCGCCGACAGGTCGAGCAGGCGCAGCGGTTCGCCGTTCGCAGACGGCCCCAGCGCATCCGCAAGCAGTCGGGCATCGTGCACGTCCCCCACGAAGGAGCCCTTGGCCGTCCCTTGAAACCAGGGCCGGCCTGAAGCATCGACGCCCTCCAGGAGACCGCGCGTGGCGGCGCGCACGACACCGCGCGTGTCGGTCACGCCGATCCAGCTGTAGTACGGAAAGTCCTCCTGCATGCGCGCGAGCAGGGCGCGCCAGACGCCTGCGTCGACCTCTTCCCGCAGCAGTGTCTCGAGCAGGACCAGGCTCTCGATGTCACGCAGCCGCTCGCGCAGCGCCGCTTCCAGGTCTTGCGCCATGCGGTCGGTGAATTGAGTCAACAGCAGCGTGCTGCTGCGTTCGAGTTGCTTGCGCGCGTCGCGCGCCGAGATCCAGGCGACGACGCTGAACAGCACCAAGGCCAGCGCGGCGAAAGCGCCGGCGATGCGCCAGCGGGCACTCAGCCCGCGGTCAATCGGCGACTTCCAACTGAGGGTGTTCATTCGTCGCGTCTCCTCGACAACCGGCGCGGCATGCCACTGCAGCATAGTGCCTTGCGCGTCAGGCTGCCGGCGCAGGCCTGCCCGGGCATGCCCCCCACCTGGCCCTTTCAGGCCGTGCCTTGTCGCATCGCTTGGACGCGTCGCGCGCGGACCGGGTCCACCAAGGAACCACCAAGGGGCCACCTACAATTTCCGCGCAGGTTACCGTGCCTTCGCCCTTCGCCAGCCCACCGCCAGCCCCACCGCCCGCACCATGCCCGATCTTGCCAAGTCCTTCGAACCCGCCGCCATCGAAGCCCGCTGGGCACCGCAGTGGGAACGCGCCGGCGCCTATGCACCGACGCTGGATCCGGCCAAGCCGTCGTTCAGCATCCAGCTGCCGCCGCCCAACGTCACCGGCACGCTGCACATGGGGCACGCGTTCAACCAGACCATCATGGACGCGTTGACGCGTTACCACCGCATGCGCGGCTTCAACACGCTGTGGTTGCCGGGCACCGACCACGCCGGCATCGCCACGCAGATCGTCGTCGAACGCCAGCTGCAGGACAGCGGGCTGTCGCGCCACGATCTGGGGCGCAAGAATTTCGTCGCCCAGGTCTGGGATTGGAAAGAGACCTCGGGCGCGACGATCACCCGCCAGATGCGCCGGATGGGCGACAGCGTGGACTGGTCGCGCGAGTACTTCACGATGGACGACAAGCTCTCGCGCGACGTCACGG
>JANMAP010000422.1:0-1538 GCA_031359905.1 Burkholderiales bacterium
CGATCGGCAGAGCCGTTTCGTAGTGGTGGACGCTGCGGCCGCACGAGACCGGGTCGGCCGTGGTCCGGCCGCGCACCAAGGGCGGCGGCGAGCTGCAGGTCACGCCCGGACCGGGGTTGGCGCAGGCGCCGCGCCAGTGGCTGCTCGAGGGCAGCGTGTCGGCCGTCGTGGCGTGGCGGGCCAGCCAGACGGCGGCCTGGACGGCGCTGGCCACGGTCGATGGCGGGGGCGCTCTCGCAAGTGGCCGCGTCGATGAAGCAGCCGACGGCAGCTACGCGGTCTTCGCCTTCGAGCCTCTGCCGGCAAGCGGCCGGCCGCTGAACTTGCAGGTGCTGGACGACCGCCAGCGCGCCGTGCTGACTGTGGCTGCCAGCGTCAACGACGGCACTACGCTGCCGCGCCCGGAAGGTCTCACCGGCGACTGGCACGCCTGGCCGGTCGAATCGCGCATCGCCTGGGCTGCCTGGGCGCTGCGCGAGGGCCCACCCGAATGGCAGCTGCAGGCGATGAGCTGGCTGCAGCGCTATCGGCGCCAGTCGTGGCTGGCCGGGCACCTGTTCTACCGCGGGGTCAACGGCACCCTGGAGACGCCACGGCGGTGAATGCCTCAGGCGCCCTTGCCCTTGCCCTTGCCCTCGCCCGCGGCTTGGTGGCGCTGGTACTGCTGGCATGGGCGCTGTGCGCGCAGGCAGCGCCCGAACGGCTGGCCTGGGTGGTCGGCCAGGAGGCCTACCCGAACGACCGCCTGCGCACCGTGACGCACGACGTGCAGGCCATGGCCGGGGCGCTGACGCAGGCCGGCTGGAAGCTGCGGCCGCCGCTGATCGATGCCACGCCGCAGGCGCTCACGGCCGATCTCAATGCCTTTCTCGAACGCGTGCGCAAGAGCCCCAAGGCCGAGGTGTTCGTCTACCTGTCGGGCCACGGTGTCGAGGTCGACGGCGAGGCGCGGCTGCGCGTCATCACCCCACCAGCCGCGGCCGGAAGGCCGGGCACCATCGCCACCCTGTCGGTCCCCGTGCTGCTGGCCGGCATCGAGGCCGCGGGCGCCTCGCTGGCGGTGCTGGTCTTCGACGCCTGCCGCGACACGCGGCCGGCCGCTGGCTACAACGCCCTTCGCAGCAGTACCACCGCCCCGCGTGCCGGCGCCGCGCGCGCGGGGACCATGGAGCACCTGGTGCTGTACGCCACCGCATCGGGCAGCACGGCCGCCGATGGCGTGGCCTGGGGTGGCGTGTTCACGAGCGAACTGGTGGCCGCGCTGGGCCTGGGCGGCTCCACGGTGCAGGACGCGTTCGAACGGGCGCGCACTCAGGTATGGGCACAGACGCGGGGCGGTCAGCGGCCTGAAATGGCGGTGTCCGCCGGGGCGGTGGTCTTCAAGATACCGAGTGCCGCGCCGGCTGGCGCGAGCGGCGGCGCCTTGCCCGCCGAGTCGGACAGCACCGCGCCGGACGAACGCCTGGTCGCAGCCCTGCGCAAAGCCCTGTCGACCGACGAAAGCGCATCGCGCGGGGCCTTCTCCGAGGACGATCGGC
>JANMAP010000442.1:0-2797 GCA_031359905.1 Burkholderiales bacterium
CCAGCTCGCCCTTCAACACCTTGATGTAGTTCTCGGTGCCGTTGAGCGGCGACCGGGCGATGCGCTCGGGCTCGCCGCCGGCGCTGCCGTACTGCAGCAGCAGGCCGCGCAGTTCCGACAGTTCGACCAGCGTGCGCAGCAGGCGGTGGTCGCGCTCGTGTTCAAGCTGCGCGACGGTCAGCAGGCGCCGCGTCTCGCCGGGGTGGCCGGTGACCAGGTCAGCTCGCCGGCCGCGGCGCGCTGGCGATGGAAGAAGGCGGTCGGGTCCGTGAGACAGTGGGGCGGCGGAGCTCATCGCCAAGCCAGCTGCGCAGTGCAGCGATGCCTGCGACCGCTCAACTGGCAACCGCTCAACTGGCAACCGCTCAGTTGGCGACCGCTCAACTGACGATCGCCAGCGGCAAATTGAGCAGCAGGTTCTGCGGCTTCAGGCGCAGCACGCCGTCGGCGCCATGCGCCAGCCCGAGATAGACCGGCCGCCCGGCGACGTCGGCGCGCATCTCGGCGGGATCGGCGAAGTCGAGCCTGAACAGGCTGATCAGCCGCTCGCGGCGCTCGTCGCTGACTGGCCGTTCGGCGTACAGGTCGTTGAGCAGCGCGCTGGCCTCGGCGTCCAGGCCGACATGCCAGCGCCACGCCGCATCGTCGATGCGCGCCACCGGCTGGATGCGCACCTGCACGCCGAGCAGATGCGCCGTCCAGCGCTCAAGCACACGGGCCAGCGCCGGCAGGCCCGAACGCGCGTTGTGCAGGCGGAACTGCAGGCCGTGGCCGACGTCCTGGCGGAGTTCGTGCGACAGGTCGAGCAGCAGCGTGTGGCGCCCGGCCGCGGCGGCGGCCCAGTAACGATCGGCGTTGCCCGTGTCGAGCACCGCCACGTCGACCGCGCGCAGCGGCGCCTGGGCCTGGATCAGCAGGCGGCCGATCTCGCCCAGCCCGCCGTCCTGGCGCAGCAGGTCGAGCGCGTCGCGGTCGCCGGCCAGCGTGCGCCCCTCGTTGCGGGTGATGCGCTGGGCGCGGAACAGCAGCTCGCCGGCGCGAGCTTCGAACGCCGCCTCGGCAGCGCCGTCGGGCCCGGCCAGCAGCCCGCGCACCAGCGCCTGGGTCACCAGGTCGATGAACAGCGGCGCGATGCTGATCGGCGTGCCGGCCGCACCGGCGCGGAACAAGCCGACGTAGAAGGACTGCAGGCTGCCGGCGGCCAGCAGGGCGTCGCGAAAGCGCAGGAACACGCTGTAGTTCTCGCGCGCGTCGGCATCGGCCAGTCGCGCCAGCTGCGCCGGCTCGACCGGCCGGTCGGGTTGTTCGAGCAGGGCCGCGTGCAACCGGCGCTCTGCCGCGCACGACTCGTCGACCGGCGCCAGTTCGGGGCGGGCCAGGAACAGGCGCAGATACGCATCACCGGGGCGCAGCGTGCCGTCGGCAGCGCGCTGCAATTGCGCGAAACCGCTGCCCGGCCAGAAGTCGGCGATGGACGCCGAGATCGTCCCCGCCTCCCCCGCTTTCACCGGCTCCCCCGGCCCCCCGGTCACGCCCGTCGCGCCGATCAAGGCGACGGCAGGCCCGCGGTGCCGTAGTCGCCGCGCAGCGCGCGCCACACGGTCTCGCCGGTCAGCGGCATCTGCACACGCTCGGCAGCGCGGCCCTGGCCGGCGCGGGCCAGCGCGTCGACCACCGCGTTGACGACCGCCGGCGTCGCGCCGATGGTGCCGAGCTCGCCCACGCCCTTGGCGCCCAGGCTGTTGGTCAGGCAGGGCACGCTCTCGTCGAAGGCCGTCACGAAGCCGCGGAAGACATCCACATGCGGCAACGCGTAGTCCATGAAGCTGCCGCTGAGCAGCTGGCCCTGCGCGTCGTAGGCCACGCGTTCGCACAAGGCCTGGCCGATACCCTGCACCGCGCCGCCTTCGATCTGGCCGCGCACGATGGTCGGGCTGACGATGCGGCCGATGTCGTTGACGCTGGCGTAGGCGACGATCTGCACGTCGCCGGTGTCCGGGTCGATTTCGACCTCGCAGATGTGGCAGCCGTTGGGCCAGCTCGGCGCGCTGGCCTTGGCGCCGCCTTCGCCGAAGATCGCCGTGCCCGGCTGGCGCGCGGCGAGCTCGAACAGGCCGATGCCGAGGTCGGTGCCGGCCACGGTGAAGCGGCCGGCCACGTATTCGAGGTCCGGCGCCGGTGCTTCCAGCGCCTCGGCGGCCAGGCCCTTGGCGTGATCCAGCGTCTGGCGCGACGCGACCAGCGCTGCTGCGCCGCCGGTGAACAGGCTGCGGCTGCCGGCGCTGCCGAAGCCGTTGGCGCGGTCGGTGTCGCCCTGCAGGATGCGGATGCGTTCGATCGGCACGCCGAACACGTCGACCGCCAGTTGCGCATAGCTGGTGGCGATGCCCTGACCCATCGCCATCGTCGCGCTGGTCAGCTCGACCCATCCTTCACCGTTCGCGTCGGGGGTGATGCGCACCTGGACGTTCTCTTCGAGCGCATTGCCGCCGGTCCATTCGAGGAAGGTGGCGATGCCGCGCCCGCGCAGCCTGCCGCGCGCCAACGCCGCGGCGCGGCGTTGCTCGAAACCGTGCCAGTCGGCGAGTGCCAGGCCCTGGTCCATCAGGCGCTCGAACTGGCCGACGTCGTAGGTCTGCGCCATCGGGTTGCGGTACGGCATCTGCTCGGGCCGGATCATGTTGCGCCGGCGCAGTTCGGCCGGGTCGATGGCCATCTCGCGCGCCGCGGCGTCGAGCAGGCGCTCGATGATGTAGATCGCCTCGGGCCGGCCAGCGCCGCGATAAGCACCGGTGGC
>JANMAP010000454.1:0-4688 GCA_031359905.1 Burkholderiales bacterium
GCCGGCGATCCGCGACTACTACCACCTGGAAGAAATCTGGGGCGGCAAGTCGGTGCGTATGAAGGTCGGCGAGGTCAACACCAAACTCGTCAAGGCCAGCGAGCCGGTGCGGCCGGCGGGCAAGACGGCCGGTCGGGGCACGGTCCAGGGCAAGGGCACGGGCACGGTGGGCGGCAAGGTCACAGGCAAGGTCACAGGCAAGGTCGGCGGCCAGGCGATCTCGCCGGCGAGAAAGGCCGTGCCCCAGCGCGCGCGCCAGGCGGCGCCGGCCAAGGCCGGACACGCTGCGACGAAGCCACCGAGCAAGGCCGACGTCGCCGCCAAGAAGGTGGCCAACCAGACGGCGGCCTACAAGCGTGTCGCCGGCAAGCGCCCGGTGGCCAAGAAGGCTGCGGCGAAGACGGTGCCCAAGACCGTCGCAAAGAGCGTGACCAAGACCGTAGCCCGCAAGCGCGGCGCCTGACGGCGACGCCCGCGACGCCCGCGACTGCGACATCGGCCGATGAAGCTGTGGGTGCTGGCCGTCGGTCAACGCCAGCCGGCGTGGGCCGAACAGGCCTGGGACGACTTCGCCAAGCGCTTTCCGCCCGAGATGCGGCTGGAACTCAAGGCCTTGAAGGCCGAGCCGCGCAGCACCGACCGGACCGCCGCGCAGTGCCGCGCCGCCGAAGCCTTGCGCTTCGAGGCCACGTTGCAGTCCTTCGCCAAGGGCGCCCGGCGTGTCGTGCTCGACGAGACCGGCAGCCGCCTGACGACGCCGGCCCTGGCCGAGCGTCTGCGCTTCTGGCGCAGCGATGGCCGCGATGTTGCGCTGCTGATCGGTGGCCCTGACGGCCTGGACCCGACGCTGAAGGCCAGCCCCGACGAAACCCTGCGCCTGTCGGATCTGACCCTGCCGCATGCCTTCGCCCGCGTGCTGCTGGCCGAGGCGCTGTACCGCGCCTGGTCGCTGATCGAGGGGCACCCGTACCACCGCGAATGACCGGTCGATCGCGCATGGACAATGCGCGCATGGCCGCCGACTTCGTCTACCTGGCATCGCAAAGCCCGCGCCGGCGCCAGTTGCTGGACCAGATCGGCGCACGCCACGAACCGCTGCTGCCGGGGGCCGACGAAGACGCCGAAGCCCTGGAAGCCACGCGCGACGGCGAATTGCCGGTGGGCTACGTGCGGCGCGTCACCGCCGCCAAGCTGCGCGCCGCCGTGGCCCGCCGCGCCGCGCGCGCCCTGCCGGCCGCGCCGGTGCTGTGCGCCGACACCACCGTGGCGCTCGGCCGGCGCATCCTCGGCAAGCCGGCCGATGCCGACGACGCGCGGGCCATGCTGGGCCTCCTGTCGGGCCGCACGCACCGCGTGCTGACCGCCGTGGCGGTGCACGATGGGCGGCGCAGCCGGCATGTCCTGCAGGTCTCGCATGTCCGCTTCGCAGTCCTGCCCGGCCGCGTGATCGACGCCTACGTGGCCAGCGGCGACGCCTTCGGCAAGGCCGGCAGCTATGCCATCCAGAGTGCGCTGGCCGGCTGGATCGAGCACATCGCCGGCAGCCACAGCGGCATCATGGGCCTGCCGCTGTTCGAGACGGCCCAGCTGTTGCGCGACAGCGGCCTGCGGCTGGCGCCGTGAAGGCAGGCCCTAGACTGCATGGCATGGCCAGCCAGGACATTCTGATCAACTGGGCCCCGCAGGAAACCCGCGTGGCGATCGTCGAAAACGGTGCGGTGCAGGAACTGCACATCGAACGCGCGCTGGAGCGCGGGCCGGTCGGCAACGTCTACCTGGGCAAGGTGGTGCGCGTGCTGCCCGGCATGCAGAGCGCCTTCATCGACATCGGCCTGGAGCGCGCGGCGTTCCTGCATGTCGCCGACCTGCTGTCCGGCCCGCCATCGGCCCGCGTCGACGCGCCGCCGATCCCGATCGAACGCCAGGTCTACGAAGGCCAGACGATGACGGTGCAGGTCATCAAGGACGCCATCGGAACCAAGGGCGCCCGGCTGTCGACGCAGGTCTCGATCGCCGGCCGCATGCTGGTCTTCCTGCCGCAGGACACGCACATCGGCATCAGCCAGAAGATCGGCTCGCACGAACTGCGCGAACAGCTGCGCGCGCGCGTGCTGGCGCTGGCCGGCCAGGATGGAAAGGATGGCAAGGAAACAGGCGGCGGCTTCATCCTGCGCACCAACGCCGAAGAGGCCAGCGACGCCGAACTGGCCGAGGACATCGCCTACCTGCGCAAGGCCTGGGCACTGATCCGCGAGCGCGCGCATTCGCGCCCGCCCGGCAGCCTGCTGCACCAGGATCTGAGCCTGGCCGAACGCGTGCTGCGCGACCTGGCCAACGAGGCCACGCACATGGTGCGCATCGACAGCCAGACCCAGTTCGCCGCGCTGCGCGCCTTCGGCGAAACCTACATGCCCGGCACGCTGGCCAAGCTCGAACACTATCGCGGCGAACGGCCGATCTTCGACCTCTTCGGCATCGAGGAAGAGATCGCCCGCGCGCTGGCGCGGCGCGTCGACCTGAAGAGCGGCGGCTACCTGATCATCGACCAGACCGAGGCGTTGACGACCATCGACGTCAACACCGGCGGCTTCGTCGGCGCGCGCAATTTCGAGGACACGATCTTCAAGACCAACCTCGAGGCGGCCGGCGCACTGGCGCGCCAGCTGCGCCTGCGCAACCTGGGCGGCATCATCATTGCCGACTTCATCGACATGGCGCGCGCCGACCACCAGGAAGCGGTGCTCGCCGAGTTGCGCAAGCAGCTGGCGCGCGACCGCACACGCACCACGGTCAGCGGCTTCACGCAGCTCGGGCTGGTCGAGATGACGCGCAAGCGCACCCGCGAAAGCCTGGCCCACATGCTGTGCCAGCCCTGCCCGACCTGCGACGGCCGCGGCCAGGTGAAGACCGCGCGCAGCGTGTGCTACGACATCCTGCGCGAGATCCTGCGCGAGGCGCGCCAGTTCGCACCGAAGGAATTCCGCGTCGTCGCCAGCGCCAGCGTCGTCGAGATGCTGCTCGACGAGGAAAGCACGCACCTGGCGGGCTTGAGCGACTTCATCGGCAAGCCGATCTCGCTGAGCGCCGAGCCGACGATGAACCCCGAGCAGTACGACATTGTTCTGATGTAGCGGTTCACGGGGTTTCACCCCGGACCAGTTGCCACCCGCAAGCGCCTGATTTCCCGGGCGTTTTCGGGTGGCAAGTCTTTTGGAGGCTCTTGAAGTCTCACCGAGTCCCACTCCAATCGGGTAGCTGGCTCGGTAGCTAGGCGGGTAGCCGCGATCCAGCCCACATCCGAACAACGGGGGTGCGCATGGCACGGGACAAGGGCCACCTGACGGACCTGCAACTCAGGCACTGGATCAAGGCCGGCAAGCCGCTGGCCAAGGCCGACGGCGAAGGCCTCACGTTCACGCTCTCGGCCGCCGGCGTGGCCGGCTGGGTCCTGCGCTATCGGCACGGCAGCCGGCGCCGCGAGTGAACGGCCGCCGCGCCGCCAGCGCCTGATGCTGACGCGAGAGGAACTGAAGCTGCAGCTGGCCGCCCCGTATCCTGGAAAATTGTACAAAATTATCTCTCTCCAAGAAGATCGTGTGCAAGAATGTTTGAAATATTCAACCGGAGCCGATCATGCTGCTCGAGTTCCGCATTCGCAACTTCCGGTCGATCAAGGACGAGCAGTCCCTGAGCCTGGTGGCGGCGCCGGCCGACAAGGAGCTGGCAGAGACGCATCTGGCGCCGACCGGGCTGAAGGCGCTGCCCCAGGCCGTTCGCTCGGCGGTGCTGTACGGGCCCAATGCCAGTGGCAAGAGCACGCTGCTCTTTGCGCTGAACTACCTTCGGGCCATGGTGGCCGAGTCGGCCACAGTCGTGCAGCCGGGGCAGACCTACAACGTCCAGCCTTTCCGGCTCGACCCGGTGACTGCCAGCCAGCCGACCGAGTTCGAGGCCAACTTCCTGGTCGACGGCATCCGCCACCAGTACAGCTTCGCGATGACAGCCGATCGCATCGTCAGCGAGCAGCTGATGGTCTGGCGCACCGCGAAGCCGACACAGTGGTTCAGCCGGCGGCTCGACGAAAGTAGTGAGCGCTACGCCTACGAGTTCAGTGCCTACCTGACCGGCCCGCGCAAGCTCTGGCAGGAGAGCACGCGGCCCAACGCTCTGTTCCTCTCCACGGCGGCGCAGCTCAACAGCGAGTTGCTCGGCCCAGTGGCGCGGTGGTTGGTGCAAAGCGTGGTTTACCTGCCGGCAGGCGCTGGGATCGACATCTCCCACACAACCGCGCTGTTGGGGTCACCCGAGGGGCGGGCCGCCGTCAGGGACTTCTTGGGTACTGCAGACCTTTCCATCGCCGAGGTGTCGGCGGTTCCGCGCAAGGGATTTCGAGCGCAGGTCTTGTTCCAGCCGGGCGGTGTGGCACAGGCTCATCAGGAAGAAGGGGAGGTGATGTTCCCGATCTTCGAGCACCGTACGGACCAGGGCAGCGCGAAGTTCGAGCTTCAGGACGAGTCTGACGGAACGCAGCGTCTGTTCAGCCTGGCCGCTCCGGTGCTGGATGTGCTCAAGCACGGCCGCGTGCTGGTGGTGGATGAACTGGACCGCAGCCTGCACACCCTGCTGGTCCGGCGCCTGGTCGGCATGTTCCACGACCCGGTGCTGAACCCGCGCGGTGCGCAGCTGGT
>JANMAP010000472.1:0-4185 GCA_031359905.1 Burkholderiales bacterium
GCTGGGCGGCATCACGCAGGCCGTCAAGATCGCCAGGGGCGGACGCGCCGGCGACACGCCGCCGGTCTACATCGGCGACCAGACCAAGGGCGACGGCGCGGTGCGCTCGCTGCGCGAGCAGGTGGCGCTGGAAGCCCGCACCCGCATGCTCAACCCGAAGTGGTTCGAAGGCATGCTCGAACACGGCTACGAAGGCGTGCGCCAGATCGAGGTCCATGTCACCAACACGATGGGCTGGTCGGCGACCACCGGTCAGGTCCAGCCCTGGGTCTACCAGCAGCTGACCGAGACCTTCATGCTCGACCCGGCGATGCGCGAACGCCTGGCGCGCCTGAACCCGACCGCCTCGGCGCGGGTGGCCAACCGTCTGATCGAAGCCTTCGAGCGCGATTACTGGCAGCCCGACGCCGACACCCTGGCGGCCCTGCGCCGCGCCGGCGACGAACTTGAAGACCGGCTCGAAGGGGTCGTTGAAGGAGTACCCGTATGAGCACCGCCACCATTTCCCCGACGGCCATCGGCCGCGGCGCCGCCCCCAACCGCAGGCTGGACGGCGAGGGCAGCCTGCAGGTGCAGCTCGACCCCAGCGTGAAGATCGGCACCGCCAAGGTCTTCGCCATCTACGGCAAGGGCGGCATCGGCAAGAGCACGACCTCGTCGAACCTGTCGGTGGCCTTCAGCAAGCTCGGCAAGCGCGTGCTGCAGATCGGCTGCGACCCCAAGCACGACTCGACGTTCACGCTGACGAAGAAGATGATGCCGACCGTCATCGACGTGCTCGAGACGGTCGACTTCCACCCCGAAGAATTGCGCGTCGAGGACTTCGTCTACCCCGGCTACAACGGCGTGATGTGCGTCGAGGCCGGCGGCCCCCCGGCGGGTACGGGTTGCGGCGGCTATGTCGTCGGCCAGACCGTCAAGCTGCTGAAGGAGCACCACCTGCTCGAAGAGACCGACGTGGTCATCTTCGACGTGCTCGGCGACGTCGTCTGCGGCGGGTTCGCTGCGCCGCTGCAGCACGCCGACCGCGCGCTGATCGTCACCGCCAACGACTTCGATTCGATCTTCGCGATGAACCGCATCGTGCAGGCCATTGGCGCGAAGGCCAAGAACTACAACGTGCGCCTGGGCGGCGTGATCGCCAACCGCAGCGACGAGACCGACCAGATCGACAAGTACAACGCCCGCGTCGGCCTGAAGACGATGGCCCGCTTCCCGTCGCTGGACATCATCCGCAAGAGCCGGCTGAAGAAGCAGACGCTGTTCGAGATGGACGAGACGCCGGAACTCAAGGCCGTCACCGGCGAGTACATGCGTCTGGCGGCGCTGCTCTGGGCCGGGGTCGATCCGATGCTCTGCGACCCGATGAAGGACCGCGACATCTTCGATCTGCTGGGCTTCGACTGACGCGTCGCTCGCCCCCGCCACTTCTTCGAAAGCAGTCCCCATGACCACCGCCGACTACGCCAGCCGCCGCAGCGAGATCGAGACCTACTTCGACCGCACCGCGGCCGATGCCTGGGCCAAGCTGACGTCCGACGCGCCGGTCGGGCGCATCCGCCGCACCGTGCGCGCCGGGCGCGACCGCATGCGCTCGACGCTGCTGGGCTGGCTGCCGCAGGACCTGACGGGCCGGCGCATCCTCGACGCCGGCTGCGGCACCGGGGCGCTGGCCGTCGAAGCGGCGCGGCGCGGCGCCGACGTGGTGGCCATCGACCTGTCGCCGACGCTGGTCGAACTCGCCCGCCAGCGCCTGCCCGCCGCGCTGGTGTCTGACCCCGGCTGGGGGTCGATCGACTTCCGCAGCGGCGACATGCTCGACCCCGCGCTGGGCGACTTCGACCACGTGGTGGCGATGGACTCGGTCATCCACTACACCGCCGAAGACGCGGTGCGCGTGCTCGCCGCGCTGGCCGCGCGGACCTCGACGTCCGTGCTCTTCACCTTCGCGCCGCGCACGCCCTTCCTGGCCTTGGCGATCGGCCTGGGGCGGCTGTTCCCGCGCAGCGACCGCGCGCCGTGGATCGAGCCGATGGCCGAGGAGAAGATCTGGCGCCTGATGGCGCTCGATCCGGCACTGCTGCATTGGCAGGCCGGGCGCAGCGAACGGGTCAACAGCGGCTTCTACAAGTCGCAGGCGATGGAATGGAAGCGCCTGTGAGCCAAGCCAGCGTCAGCGGCGGCAGCAGCAGCAAGCGCGCGCGCCGGCCGCGCTTGCCAACGTTGTTGCCACCGGCGCTGCGCACCGCACTGCAGCCGCTGCTGCTGCGCTTGCTGCCGTTCGCGGATGCGGCCAGCCCCGACCTGCCCTTGTCGCGGCTGCTGCGGCTGTCGCTGTTCCAGGTCTCCGTCGGCATCGCCTCGGCGCTGCTGCTGGGCACGCTGAACCGGGTGATGATCGTCGAGCTGCACATGGCCGCCTGGCTGGTGGCGCTGATGGTCGCCCTGCCGATCCTGGCTGCGCCGTTCCGCGCCGTCATCGGCTTTCGTTCCGACCACCACACCTCGGCGCTCGGCTGGCGCCGTGTGCCCTACCTGTGGATCGGCACGCTGCTGCAGTTCGGTGGCCTGGCCATCATGCCCTTCGCGCTGCTGGTGCTGACCGGCGACGGCCAGCTCGGCATGGCCTGGCTGGGCCAGCTCGCCGCCGGCCTGGCCTTCCTGCTGGTCGGCATCGGCATGCAGACGACGCAGACCACCGGCCTGGCCCTGGCCACCGACCTGGCCGCCGAAGCCAGCCGGCCGCGCGTGGTGGCGCTGATGTACGTGATGCTGCTGGTCGGCATGGTCGGCGGCGGCTTCGTCTGCGCCACGCTGCTGGCCGACTTCAGCGACAAGCGGCTGGTGCAGGTGGTGCAAGGCGCGGCGGCACTCTCGGCGCTGCTCAACATCGTCGCGGTGTGGAAGCAGGAACCGCGCGATGCGCGGCGCAGCCGCAGCAAGGCGCAGCGCGCCGCCGAACAGCGCCCGGCGTTCCTGCCGCAATGGCGCGCCTTCATCGCCCAGCCGCAGGCGCGCCGCTTCCTGTGGTCGGTCGGCCTGGGCACGATGGCCTTCAACATGCAGGACATCGTCCTCGAGCCGTACGGCGGCGAGATCCTGCATCTGGGCGTCGGGGCCACCAGCGGCCTGACGGCGCTGCTGGCCGGCGGCGCGCTGGCCGCCTTCGCGCTGGCCGCACGGTCGCTGATGCGCGGCGCCGACCCGCTGCGCGTGGCCGCCGCCGGGGCGCTGGTCGGCCTGCCGGCGTTCGCCGCCGTGATCTTCGCCGCCCCGGCCGACGCGCCGTGGCTGTTCCGCCTGGGCACCTGCGGCATCGGTTTCGGCAGCGGCCTGTTCGCCGTCGGTACGTTGACCGCGGCGATGAGCCTGGAAAGCAAGCAGCACGTCGGTTTCGCGCTCGGCGCCTGGGGCGCCGTGCAGGCCACCGCGGCCGGGCTGTCGGTGGCCGGCGGCGGCGCCTTGCGCGACCTCGTCGGCAGCCTGGCGATGAACGGCTGGCTGGGCAGCGTGCTGGTCTCGCCGGCCACCGGCTACAGCGCCGTCTACTACACCGAGATGGTGTTGCTGTTCCTGGCGCTGGTGGCCGTCGGCCCGCTGGTGCGCCGTTCTTCGCTGCAGCGCGTGCAGCGCCCGCATCGTTTTGGTCTGGCCGAATTCCCCGGCTAGATCGTTTGTCAGAAGGAGACTCTTCATGGGCACTGGTGCCATCACCCAATACGTCGACGTGGCACAGCTCGTGCTGTACATGTTCTGGATCTTCTTCGCCGGCTTGATCTACTACCTCATCCGCGAGGGCCACCGCGAGGGCTATCCGATGGAGACCGAGAGCGGCCGCGGCACGATCACCGGCTGGCCGGTGCCGCAGCCGAAGACCTACAAGCTGGCGCATGGCGGCGAGGTCTCGTTCCCCAACGACAAGCGCAGCCCGCAGCCGCTGCGGGCCGAGCCGGCCCACGCCTGGACCGGCGCGCCGCTGGAACCCATTGGCGCCAACCCGATGCTCGACGGCGTGGGCCCGGGCGCCTGGGCCGACCGCGCCGACGTGCCCGACATGACCTTCGACGGTCATCCGAAGATCGTGCCGCTGCGCGTGGCCGGCGACTACGGCGTGTCGGGCAAGGACACCGACCCGCGCGGCCTGCCGGTCCTCGGCGCCGACGACGAAGCGGCCGGCACGGTGTG
>JANMAP010000486.1:0-2619 GCA_031359905.1 Burkholderiales bacterium
CGATCGCTGAGCTTGGGCATCAGGATCGGCCGCACGTTGCGGTACAGCGTCATGCGGCGCTGCGAATTGACCTGCGATGTCAGCCCGTAGATCGGCACCTTGATGTTGTGCCGGCTCATCCACAGCGCGGTCGATCCCGACTCGGTCAGCGCGATGATCGCCTTGCAGCCCAGGTGGTGGGCGGTGAACAGCGCGCCCATCGCGATGCTCTGGTCGATGCGGCCGAACTTCTTGTTCGTGAAGTCGGTTTCCAGCGACACGTCTTCGGCACGCTCGGCCTCCAGCGCGATGCTGTGCATCTGCTCGACGATCTCCACCGGGTACTTGCCGGCCGCCGTCTCGGCGCTGAGCATCACCGCATCGGTGCCGTCGAGCACCGCATTCGCGACATCGCTGACCTCGGCGCGCGTCGGCACCGGCGCGAGGATCATGCTTTCCATCATCTGCGTGGCGGTGATGACGACCTTGTCGAGCTCGCGGGCCATGCGGATCATGCGTTTTTGCAGCGCCGGCACCGCCGCGTTGCCGACCTCGACGGCCAGGTCGCCGCGGGCGACCATGATGCCGTCGCTGGCCCGCAGGATGGCCTCGAGGTGCGGAATGGCTTCGCTGCGCTCGATCTTGGCGATCATCGCCGCCTTGTGGCGGAACGGCTCGCCGGCGACGTTGGCCAGCTGGCGCGCCATCTCCATGTCGGTGGCGTTCTTCGGAAAGCTCACCGCCAGGTATTCGCACTGGAAGCCCACGGCGGTCTTGATGTCATCCATATCCTTGGCCGTCAACGCCGGTGCGGTCAGGCCGCCGCCGGCCTTGTTGATGCCCTTGTTGTTGGACAGCTCGCCGCCGAGAACCACCCGCGTGTGGACCTGTTCGCCGCGCACCGCCTCGACGGTCAGCTTGATCAGGCCGTCGTTGAGCAGCAGGGTGTCGCCGGGCCGCACGTCGCGCGGCAGTTCCTTGTAGTCCAGCCCGACGCCGAGCAGGTCCCCAGGCTCGCTGCGCTGGGCGTCGAGCACGAAGGCCGCGCCGGTCTCGAGCAGGACCTTGCCGTCGGCGAACTTGCCGACGCGGATCTTCGGGCCCTGCAGGTCGGCCATCAGCGCCACCGGCTTGCCGATCTTCTGCGCGATCTCGCGCACCAGGGTCGCGCGGGCGATGTGGTCCTGCGCCGTGCCGTGGCTGAAGTTCAGCCGCACCACGTCGACACCGGCCCGCAGCAGCCGCTCGAGCACGTCGGGCGCACTCGACGCCGGGCCGAGGGTGGCGACGATCTTGGTGGCACGGGTCATGGGACAAGCGCTCCTGGTTCGGACAGCGCCCGGATTATGGGTGCCGGCCCTGCCTGCGCGCCGGCGGGATGCACGCCAGGACGGATGCCCGCGCCGCCGGGATGCCCGCGCCGCGTCGGGTCGGCAGCACCGCCCGTCGCCATCCACGTCGCCCTGGTCAGGTCGGCGCCGCGTCGGCCACCGCCAGCGCTGTCATGTTGACCACCCGGCGCACGGTCGCCGACGGCGTCAGGATGTGCGCCGACTTGGCCGCGCCGAGCAGGATCGGTCCGACCGTCACGCCCTGCCCGCCGGTGACCTTCAGGACGTTGAAGAGGATGTTGGCGGCATCCAGGTTGGGCAGCAGCAGCAGGTTGGCGCTGCCGGTCAGCGAACTGCCCGGCAGGTAGCCGCGGCGCACCGGTTCGGACAGCGCGGCGTCGCCGTGCATCTCGCCGTCGCAATCGATGTCCGGGGCGCGCTGCTTGAAGAGTTCACAGGCCGCGCGCATGCGCCGCGCCGACGGCCGCGTCGACGAGCCGAAGATCGAATGCGACAGGAAGGCCAGCCGCGGCGGCAGCCCGAAACGGCGCACCTCGGCGGCGGCCATCAAGGCGATCTCGCACAGCGCCTCGGCGCTGGGTTCCTCGTTGACGAACGTGTCGGCGATGAACAGGGTGTGCTGGTCGAGCATCAGCGCGTTCATCGCCGCCAGGGTCTGCACGCCGGGCCGCAGGCCGATGATGCTGCGCACGTGGTCCAGGTGCTGGTCGAAGCGGCCGACCAGGCCGCACAGCAGGGCATCGGCCTCGCCGCGCTGGACCATCAGGCTGGCGATCAGCGTGTTCGAGCGCCGCACCGCGGCCTTGGCCGCCTCCGGCGTCACGCCCTCGCGGCCCATCAGGCCGTGGTAGGCCTCCCAGTAGCTGCGAAAGCGCGCGTCGTGCTCGGGGTCGACGACATCGAAATCGCGGCCTGCGGTCAGGCGCAGCCCGGCGCGTTCGATGCGCATCTTGACGACCTCGGGCCGGCCGACGAGCACCGGGCGCGCCAGGCCTTCCTCAAGCACCACCTGCACCGCGCGCAGCGCGCGCTCGTCCTCGCCCTCGGCATAGACGACGCGCGCCGTGTTCTTCTGGCCATGCGCCTTGGCGGCAGCGAACACCGGGCGCATGAACATGCCCGTCTGGTAGACGAAGCGCGACAGGCTGTCGCGGTAGGCGTCGTAGTCGGCGATGGGTCGCGTGGCGACGCCACTCTCGGCGGCGGCCTTCGCCACCGCCGGCGCGATGCGCAGGATCAGCCGCACGTCGAACGGCGTGGGGATGATGTAGTCGGGGCCGAACTTCAG
>JANMAP010000537.1:0-8518 GCA_031359905.1 Burkholderiales bacterium
TTCGCGGCGCACGCGGCGGTCGAATTCCGCGGCACCCGCCGGCGTCGTGTCGGTCTCGGTGTGGATCGACAGCATCGGCACGCTGTGGCGCACCGGCCGCAGGCCGTCGAGCACCGCGCCGCCGACGCGCTGGGTCGGCGAATCGGACGTCCGCAGCGCCGGGTGGGCCGCTTCCAGCGCCTGCAGCTCCTGGAACAGGCGGTCGTATTCGGCGTCGGGGATCTCCGGCGCGTCGAGCCCGTGGTAGCGCTGCGCGTGGTGCTCGACGAGCCCGCGCAACGTGGCCGCGCGGGCCGCAACATCGGCGGGCACGTCGGCAGGCGCATCGGCGGGCGCATCGGCGTGTGCTGCGGATGGCGGCATGGACGACATGTGCGACATTCTGGCCCCAGCCCGGAGCACCCTGCATGGAACACGACTACGACCTCGTCACCCTCGGCGCCGGATCCGGCGGTGTGGCTGCTTCGCGGCGCGCCGCGCTGCATGGCGCGCGGGTGGCCATCGTCGAAGGCGGGCGCGTCGGCGGCACCTGCGTGCTGCGCGGCTGCGTACCCAAGAAGCTGCTGATGTACGCGGCGCAGTTCGGCGATGCGTTTGCCGAAGCCCGCGGTTACGGCTGGCGGGTGCCCGACGGCGACGCCGCACCGCGCTTCGAGATGCCGCGCTGGGCGGCCGCCAAGGCCGCCGAGACCGCCCGTCTGGAGGGCATCTACCGCCAGATGCTGGACGCCGCGAAGGTCGAGCTGGTCGCCGGCTGGGGCCGCTTGGATGGACCGCACCGCGTGCGCATCGCCACCCCCGACGGCGAGCGCATGGTCACCGCCCGCCATGTCCTGATCGCCACCGGTGGCGCGCCCGTCACCGACACCCTGCCCGGCATCGAGCACTGCGCGACCAGCGACGACCTGCTCGACCTGGTCGACCTGCCGGCAAGTGCCGCGGTGATCGGCGGTGGCTACATCGCGGTCGAATTCGCCAGCATGCTGGCCCGGCTGGGCGTCGCCGTCAGCCTGCACTACCGCGACCGCATGCCGTTGCGCGGCTTCGACGACATGCTGCGCAACGCCGCCGCGGCGGCGCTGCAGGCGGCTGGCGTCGAGCTCCATCCGGGCGGCGTTCCACAGCGCATCGAGCGCAGCGCCGGCGGGCTGCTGCTGGTGCAGGCCGACGACCGGGTGCGCGCAGTTCCCTGGGTGCTGAACGCGACGGGCCGGCGGCCCAACACCGCGCGCCTCGGCTTGGACAGCGTCGGCATCCAGACCGACCACCACCACGCCGTGCCGGTGCGCGACGGCGTGATGACCAGCGCCGCCAACGTCTATGCCATCGGCGACGTCACCAACCGCAAGAACCTGACGCCGGTGGCCATCGCCGAGGGGCGGGCGCTGGCCGACAGCCTGTTCGGCCCGGCGCCGCGCAACGTCGACCTGAGCCGCGTGGCCAGTGCGGTTTTCATGATCCCGGCGCTGGCCAGCGTCGGCCCGAGCGAAGCCGAGGCCGTCGCCGCCGGGCACCGCGTCAAGGTCTTCGAGACCGAGTTCAGGCCGATGAAGCAGGCCTTCGTCGGCGGCCAGGAACGCGTGCGCATGAAGCTGCTGGTCGACGCCAACGACGACCGCGTGCTGGCCGTCCACATGGTCGGGGCTGATGCCCCGGAGATCGTGCAGTGCCTGGCGGTGGCGCTGACCGCCGGGGCGACCAAGGCGCATTTCGACCAGACCATCGCCATGCACCCGACGGCCGCCGAAGAGTTCGTGCTGATGCGCGAGCCGTCGAGGGTGGTTTGAACTATCCCCCCCCCCGAAGCGCCTGCGGCGCTTCCCCCCCAGGGGGGCGGCGCTGGCGGCCCGGCGGAGCCGGTTCCGCGGCGCCTGCTGGGTGGGGCGACTCCGTGGCGCGCGAGGGCGGCGCTGGCGGCCCGGCAGAGCCAGTTCCGCGGCGCCTGCTGGATTGGCGGCCTCGTGCTGCGCCGACGACGCGGGCGCGCCGGTGATGCTGGTCCCCCGCGGGCCGGCTGAACCGGTTGTGCGTCGCTTGCTGGGCGACGTCCTTATGCGCTGACGATGACGGCGATGCGGGTGCAGGTCCAGTACGCCGCCAGCGTGCCGATCGAGTACAGCGCCCCCTGGCGCGCCAGCGGCAGCGCGTTGGTCACGACAGCGAAGCGCTGCACCGCGCGCACCAGCACGAACGCCGCGGCCAGCGTCAGCAGTTGGCCTGCTTCGACGCCGACGTTGAAGCTCAGCAGGGCGACCCAGAGATGGTTATCGGGCAGCCCGATGTCCTTGAGTGCACCCGCAAAGCCCAGGCCGTGCACCAGCCCGAACAGGAAAGCCACCAGTGCCGGCCAGCGGCGCGACAGCGTCTGGCGCTGGCGCAGCGCCTCGCCGGCCACCAGCATGACGGACAGCGCGATCGTCGCCTCCACCGGCGGCGGGCGCAGGGTCAGCAGGCCGAATGCGCTGCATGCCAGCGTCAGGCTGTGCGCGGCGGTGAAGGCGGTGACGGTCCACACCAGGCGGCGCTGGAAGCCGACCAGGAACAGCAGCCCGATGACGAACAGCAGGTGGTCGAAGCCGCTCAGGATGTGCTCGACGCCAAGCAGGCCGTAGGCCGAGGCGACCTCGCTGCGGCCGCGCCGGTCGTCCGCTGAGCCATACAACTGCACGGCCGGCTGGGCCTTGGTCAGCGTGTAGACGCGGGACTGCCCGTCGAGCCAGAAGACCTTGACCAGTGCCGCCGAATAGCGGTCGCCGACGCCCTGCACGGCCAGCCGGCCCTTCAACCCGCCCGACCCGCAGTGGAGTGCCGGGCCGTCGGCTGCGCATCCCGCCGGCCACAGCGGCGTCAGGTCCTGGCTGGCCGCCCGGTTGCCGCTGGCCGACCATTGCCACTGGAAATCGCCGGGGCCGGTTTCGCGCAGTTCCATCTCGGCCATGCTGAGTTCGTGCGCCCAGCCGGTGGCCGCGAGCAGCGTCAGCAGCATTCCCGTCAGCAGACGGCTCAGCCAGCGGTTCATCGGGCGGCGTCCTCGTAGCGCACGCGGTACTTCTGGCCGCGTGCGCGCACCGCGTCGGTCCGCCGCTGGGCCATGGTGGCGTCGGTCCAGTCCATCAGCACGACGTTGCGCAAGGTCTCGTACGACGCCGGCGCGGGTGGCGACTTGCCGTCCAGCCGCACGACGCGCACGCCGTCGCGCGTCGGCAGCGCGCGCCACTGCCCGACAGGCGATGCGCCAAGCTCCTGCGCGAACTCGGCGCCATAGCTCTGCACCAGGTTGTCCAGCGGCCGGCCCTTGAAGACTCGCAGGCCGGCCTTGGCATCGCCCGGCACACCGGCATTCAGGGCGAAAGCGAAAGCACGCGCGGCGGCGTCGGAAGCCTCGCCGTCGAGCACGGCTTCCTGGAAATCGAAGCGCGCCGGCTCGTCGTACTTGGCACGCTGCGTCTCGAACCAAGCGCGCAGCGTCGGCCCGTCGACCGTCGGCTTTTGCAGGCCCGATTCGACCACCATCAGGGCCTTGAAGATCACACGGTCGCGGATCATCGCGTCGCCCTGGTCGACCTGCAGCGCCATGCCTTCGCGGAACAGGATCTCGTTGTCGAGCCAGCGCCGCGTCAGCACCTGCAATTCCGCAGGGCTGGGGTCGCGGCCGTTGCCGCCGCGGAACAGTGTCCGCGCCTCGTCGACGACGGCGCGGCCGACGACGATGCTGCGCGGGTCGTCGGCGCGCGCCACCAGCAGGTGGTCGACGGCGAAGACCGCGGCACCGAGCAGCATGAAGTGCAGCAGCGGTTCACGCAGCCACGCCGGGGCGGCAAAGCGCCGCGGCGGACCAGGCCGGGCCGTGTCGCCCGGTGGGGCCGCAGCGGGGGCGGCGGCGCTTGGCGGTGGGGGGGTCATGGGGTGCGGTTCTCCCTACGCAAGCGCCGCGCGTTGCCGCGCGGCGCTTGCCGGGTGGATCGGAAACAGACGAGCGCGCGGCGTTACTTGACGCCGGCGACGACGGTCGAGCCCTTGACTTCGATGAAGATCGGATTGCTGTAGAACCACAGGTCGGCCCAGGCCGCCACGTCGTAGGCCGAGACCTTGCCCGTGTAGCTGCCCACGGTCTTGATCGGCAGATGCGACGGGCAGCCGTTGAATTCGGTCGTGCCCACGGTCGTGCAGGGAATCTTCAGGAAGAAGTTCTCGGGGAAGCCGTCGCTGCCGCCGGAGACGGTGGGATTGACGGGGCCGGCATTGGTCTCGAGGTCGCGCAGCGGGTTGCCGTTGCCATCGGTCTCGTAGGGCACGCCGGCCTGCAGGTTGGTGCCGCGTAGACGCACGTACTGCGAAGCCTGGATCGCCGGGATGCGGAAGCTCATCTTCAGGTAGCCCGCCTCGGCCGCCCTCCAGTTGCTGCTGTTGAAGGTCTTGACGATCTTGGCCGAGGTGTTCTTGGCCGCTGCAGGCACCGCACTCATGTCAGCCAGGTTGGGGTTGCTGACCCAGTGGCGCGGCCACTCGCCGGCATAGCTGGCCGGGTCGTTGGGATTCTTGTAGCCGGTGACCAGGCCGCCGATGACGTCGATGTGATCGAGCACCGGCATGTCCAGCGGCTGGTTGATGCCGATCTGCTTCAACGACGGGTTGGGGAACGAGTACGGCGAGTAGTTCTTGCCCGCCGGGTCGCGCACCACCACCGCCACGATCACGTCCTGGCCAGGGCTGACCACCAGCTTCTCGCCCATCGTGGCGCAATTTGGATGGTCGACGTCGGTGTTGGCCAGCGCCGCATTGAGGGCCAGCGCTTCGGTCGGCGACGCGGTGTTCGCCGCGGCCTTGGCGTTGGGGTGGTTGGTGCAGGCGATGAACGACAGCCGGTCGATCAGCTGGCCGCTGACGACGAAGTTGTTGCCGCTGCGCAGGCCGTCGACGATGGTCTGCGGCCGCAGCTTGTCGGCGCCGCTGCGCACCATCGTGTAGTTGCGCTGGTACTCGCCGGGGTAGAAGTCCTGCGTGCTGCGGCGGTCGTCGGAGCTGAAACTGCCGCGGTTGTGCCAGTCGGAGCTGGCGAAGAACCAGAAGTTGCGTCCTTCGCCGAGCAGCGCATCCCAGACCCCGCCGATCTGCGCGCCGTAGACGCCGGTGCCGCCGTAGGTGGTGCCGCCCACCGAGTCGACGTTGCCGATGCCGGCACCGAAGTTGTTGCGCCGGGTGGCGTACTCGCCGCGGTCGGACGAGGCGCCGTGGCCGGGCTGGGTCTCGAAGCCGAAGGCCACCTTGGGCGCGGCGTTGTTGAAGTTGCGCAGATGCTCGATGTTGTAGCCGTTGTTGCCGTTCGGGTTGAACGGGCCGGCGCGCTCCAGGTGGGCGGGCACGTAGTAGCTGGCGTTGGGATGGAACTCGGTCATCCACTTGACGGCTTCCACCGTCTTGGCGTGTCCGCGGCTTCCAGTGCCCGTGCCGCCCGCCGGGATCAGCTTCTGGGCGGTCGCGTTCCAGCTCGGGTCGAGCACGTTCTGGCTGCCGCTGACAGCGCAGTTCCAGTTGTTGCCGACGCCGCTGCCGACGAAGGTGTTGCCGCGGCTGGTGTCGGTGTCGTTGCGGTCGAAGCAGTATTCCCACTGCGCCAGTGCGGTGGCGCTGCCCAGCGCGGTGTACGGGCCGCTGGCCGGCAGCGTTGCCGAGTCGAGGCCGTTCGGCATCTGGCCGGTGATCACCGACATCGACGAGTGCTCATGCCCCGCCACGACCGATTCCACCCCCAGGAACATCGGCTGGTTCTTGGACGCCGCCAGGTACTCGAGCAGCGGGTACTGAAATTCCTGCAGCGATTGCCAGCGCCACATCGAGCGGTTCGCAGCCGTCTGGCCATTCGGGGTCAGGCCCTTGGGCTGGACCGCGGGATTGCTGTTCTGCCAGGTCGTGGTCGGGCCCTGGGTGGTGATCGGGTAGGCCGGCGTGGCGAGCTTCGGGTCGAAGTTCGAGACACCAGCGACAGTCGAGTTCGCGTCTTCAGCCAGGGTGCAATTGCGGGTGCCGCTGCCGCCGTGGCCGGCTTGCACGAACCAGTCCAGTCCCCAGGGCGTGTCGATCTTGTCGGTCGACTTCTTGACCAGCTTCTGCATCGAAGTCGAACCGTCCGAGCAGGTGGTGTGGTTGTGGAAGTCGCCGGCGACGTACTTGCCCGCGGGCTTGGTGCCCTTGTCGGCCGCACTGGCCCGGGGACTGGCCGTGCCCAGGGCGGCGGCGCCGATCGCGGCGACCGCCGCCAGGGTGATTTGGTTCCTGCTGGATCCGAAAGTCATCGAAGAAGCTCCTGCTGTTGAATGGGGTGACGCGGGGGTCGGTCGCGTGCTGGCGGTCAGCCGGTGGCACGGTACAGATCACAGGACGTTAGGCACCGCCTGTGACCCGCCGGTGACGGTTTGAAGAAGGGCTTGAAGACGGTCACCCCGGGCATGCGGGTGCAGCGTGACCGGGCGATCGCGACCGGACGCAAGATCGCAAGCTACCGGAACCGCGCGTAGTCGACCGACAGCCGCGCCCGCACCGGGCCGGCCTTCTCAAAGACCAGCGTCAGCGGATGTTCGGTGCCGGCGTGCAGCGCCGTGAGCAGGCCGAGCAGGCGCAGTCGTGGACCGTCGTCGCCGAGGGTCACGGTCTCGCCCGCGGGGATCAGCAGGTCGATCCCCGGCCCCGCCCCGCTGCCTTCGATCTGGGCGCTGACCGCCACCGGCGTGCGCACGCCGATCAGGCGGTCGGTCTCGTTGACGTCCTGCAAGCGCATGCCGACCAGCGCCGTGCTGGCCCCTCCCTCGGAGGCCCGCGTCCACGGATGGATGATGGTCAGGGTGCTGGTGACGACCTCGCAGGCGCGGGCGCTGGGCAGCAGCAGCGCCGCACCAAGCCCGCAGGCGGTGTGCACGAAATGGCGACGCGGGAGGGGCATGGGTCAGCAATCGGTGTGGAGTGGGTGGGAGAGTGGTGCGCCGGCCGACTGTCAAGGCGGCGCCAGCCGCGCCAGCGCGAGGCCCGCTTCGGGCCGCGCCGGCTGAACGCGCTGCAGCGAGCGCAACAGCGATTGCGCCGCTGCCGGATCGCTGCGCGCCAGCGCCAAACCCAGGCGCAGCAGCGGGTCGTACGCGGGCCGGAAGTCCGGGCTGCGCTGCAGCACATCGAGCAGCGGCGCTTGCACCTGGGCCAGCATCTGCTGTGGGTCGGCCAGTGGACGCACCTGCTGTCCAGCGGCCAGGAAGCGGTCGCGGGCCGCGCGGTAGGCCCGCCAGCGGGCCGACCACGCCTCGTCGCCGCCGTCGTCGACCAGCTCGCCGGGTTCGACCGTGAGCGTGTCGAGCAGTGTCTGCAGGCGTTCGTGCGGCTGGCTGTCGGGGGCGTAGGTCAGGCGCGGCGCGCGGTAGGCCACCACCGGCCGGTCGTCGGTGTTGAGCGGCGCGCCGGCGGCGAAGCGCGCCAGCGCCTGCGGCCCGGCGACGAAGCCGCCGAACAAGGCCAGTTCGTCGGCAATGCCGAAGTTGTCCAGACGTTGCGGCAGCCGGTGGGTGGCCAGCCGTTCACGCGCCCGACGCAGCTCGAAGCGCTGGCCGTCGGCGCGCGCCACCAGGCCGAGCACCGGCGTCTGCAGGCTGTTGGTGGCCAGCACGGCGCCGCCCTGCGGATAGACAAGGAGGAAGGCACGCACGATGCTGCGCAGGCTGCCGAGGTCGAGCTGGTGCAGCGGCAGCCATTGGCAGAACAACCCCTGGTCGGCCAGCCGTTCGCGCACGGCACGGAAGTGCTCGACCGTGTAGAGCGCGCCCGAACCGCTGCGCGCCGGGTGGTAGTTGTCGGCGACGATGATGTCGTAGCGCTGCGTGCTGGTGCGCACGAAGCGCCGCGCATCGGCGGCCAGCAGGCGCGGCGGCACGGCCGGGGCGGCGTCGCCGAGCGCGGCAGCGAAGTGGGCCGATGCGGCAATGACGTCGGGCAGCAATTCCACCGCGTCGACCTGCAGGCCCCATTCGGCCGCCGCCGCCGAGGCCGTGACACCGGTGCCCAGGCCCAGGAACAGCGCCTTCCGCGGCGCCGGGTGCAACAGCAGCGGCAGCAGGGCCTGGCGGGCGTCGGCCAGCACGCTGGCGCTGCTGCCTTCCTGCTGGCGGTTGTTGATGCGCAGCCGGGACACCCCGTGCGCGTCCTCGACGACGCTGACACTGGCCATGGCACCCTCGCGGTAGCTGACGATGCGCCCCCCTTCGGGCACGTCGATGAAGGCCAGCGGCGGCGCGGCCACGGCCAGCGCTGCCAGGGCCGCCGCCACCACCCACCACAGCGGGGCCGGGCGGCCCGGCGGGGCCCCGGCCGAGAGGTGCGATGCCCGGGCCCAGGGCGGCGGGGACCAGGCCAGCAGCAGGTAGCACGCCGCCAGTATCAACAGCGCTGCCTTGGCGCCCAGCACCGGTGCCAGCAGCAGGCGAACAGCAGCGGTGCCACCGCCGCGCCCAGGGTGTTGACGCCCAGCGCGCGGCCCAGG
>JANMAP010000003.1:0-1647 GCA_031359905.1 Burkholderiales bacterium
CAGCTGGGACGAGACGCCGAAGAAGTTCGAGTGGGAGCAGGGCGACTTCGTCTACATCCCGCCGTACTGCGCGCACCAGCACTTCAACAGCGACCCTCACAACGAAGCCCGCATCGTCGTCGTCAACAGCCGCATCGTGAAGCCGATGGGCTTCGACTGGTTCGAGCAGCTCGAACGCGCCGAGGGGTTCTGATGGACCACCCCCGAAGCGCCTGCGGCGCTCCCCTTCAAAGGGGCGACGCCAGTGGCCCGGCGAAGCCGGCTCCACGGCGACTGCCTGGGGATTCGCGTTGAGGGCAACAGGGAGTTGCGATGTGTGGTGATCTGGAACCCGAAGACCGCCTCGAAGGCGACCTGTACCAGCGCTTCCTGGTGCACAGCCGCGCGATGCTCGAGCGGCCGCCGTCCGGTGGCGAGATGAACCGCTACCTCGACGGGCTGTTCAACAGCCTGCTCGAGCGCTGCGTGAACGACGCCGAAGCCCAGGCCGATCCCATCGGCTACCGCCAGCTGGCGATGCAGTCGCTGGTGCTGGCGCGGCTGGCCGGCTTCCTGGCCGGGCATGTGGCACTGAACGAAGACCCGATGCGCAAGGTGCTCGAAGCCGTGATGCTGGGCTACCAGGAAGCCGAGTCGCCGCCCGAGCGCGACCACCATGGCCACGCGCACGACGGCCATCACGATCACGATCACGTGCATCACGATCACGTTCACCACGAACCTGGTCACCACGGCCCCGCGGCGCACGGCCCAGAGCATCACCACGGCCCTGAGCATCACCACGGCCACTGATCAGTAGACGATGGTCACCGTGACCGTGTCGAGGTAAGCCCCCGGGTAGGCAGCGGACTGCGACGCCGGCATCCGGCCGTACACCGTGTGGCTGGCCGATGCGGGGCTGACCACGCTGAGCAGCAGGCTGCCGTTGACCGCCACCGTGCCTGCCGAGCCGTCACCCCAGACGAACAGCATCGCCGGGTCGCTGTGGAGCTGGTAGTTGATGGTCCGGCTGCCCGAGACCAGCTTGCGCGTGGCGTAGCTGGCCGACGCGCCAGTCGACAGCGTCAACTGGTAGCTCTGCAACACGGCGGTCGGCGCCGCCAGGCAGGTCACCATGACCGTGCCGGTGCTGGTGTTGGCGATCAGGCTGCCCGGGCTGTAGACGCCGAAGGCCAGCGGCACGGCCGTGACGCCGCAGGTCGCGGCAACGGCCGGGCCGGCCAGCGCCAGCAGCAGCATCGGCAGCATCAACAGCCTACTGGCCAGCAGCGTCGGCGCGCGGCGCGGCATGTCCAGCGCCTTCATTGGCAACGCACCGCTGCGGGCTGTGCGGTGGTGTCCGGCGATGCGGCCCACGCAAAGCGGGCCTGGCAGCGCTGGCCGGCCCACTCCACGCTCAGCCGGTTGTCGGCGCGCAGCGGCTGCAGATAGGCCTGGCCGCCATGGCCCACCACGGTGGAGGCGGTCGGCTCGTCGCCGAGCCGGACGCGTGCGCCGATCGGCAGCGGCTGGCCGCCCGCGTCGAGCAGTTCGATCAACGCCGCCTGGCGGCGTTCGATCGCGAACCGCACATGCACGCCGCTGCGATCGGCCGGGCGCACGTCGCGCTGCAGGGTCTCGGCCTCGGCGTCGAGCGGCAGGTCCAGG
>JANMAP010000005.1:0-2810 GCA_031359905.1 Burkholderiales bacterium
GACAACTGGCACTACCACTTCTACGACACCGTCAAGGGCAGCGACTGGCTGGGCGACCAGGACGCCATCGAGTTCATGTGCCGCGAGGCGCCCAACGTGGTCTACGAGCTCGAACATTCGGGCATGCCCTTCGACCGCAACCCTGACGGCACGATCTACCAGCGCCCGTTCGGCGGCCACACCGCCAACTATGGCGAAAAGCCGGTGCAGCGCGCCTGCGCCGCCGCCGACCGCACCGGCCACGCGATGCTGCACACGCTGTACCAGCAGAACGTCAAGGCGCGCACCAACTTCTTCGTCGAGTGGATGGCGCTGGACCTGATCCGCGATGCCGACGGCGACGTGCTCGGCGTCATCGCGCTGGAGATGGAGACCGGCGAAGTCCACGTACTGCAGGCCAAGACCACGCTGCTGGCCACCGGTGGCGCGGGCCGCATCTACGCGGCCAGCACGAACGCCTTCATCAACACCGGCGACGGCCTGGGCATGGCCGCGCGTGCCGGCATCCCGCTCGAAGACATGGAGTTCTGGCAGTTTCACCCCACCGGCGTGCACAACGCCGGCGTGCTGCTGACCGAAGGCTGCCGCGGCGAAGGCGCGATCCTGCGCAACGTCAACGGCGAACGCTTCATGGAACGCTACGCGCCGACGCTGAAGGACCTGGCGCCGCGCGACTTCGTGTCGCGCTGCATGGACCAGGAAATCAAGGAAGGCCGCGGCTGCGGCCCGAACAAGGATTACATCCACCTGGACATGACGCACCTCGGCGCCGAGACGATCATGAAGCGCCTGCCCAGCGTGTTCGAGATCGGCCACAACTTCGCCAACGTCGACATCGCCAAGGAACCGATTCCCGTCGTGCCGACCATCCACTACCAGATGGGTGGTATCCCGACCAACATCCACGGGCAGGTTGTCGCGCCTGTTGGGGTTGGTTCATCCCGCAACCCCAACGCGGTGATCAACGGCCTGTACGCGGTCGGCGAATGCGCCTGCGTCAGCGTGCACGGCGCCAACCGGCTGGGCACCAATTCGCTGCTCGACCTGCTGGTCTTCGGCCGCGCCGCCGGCCTGCACATCGTCGACGGTTTCAAGCGTGCCGACGTCGCGCACAAGCCGTTGCCGGCCGATGCCGCCAACCGCGCCCTGGCACGCCTGGCGCGCCTGGACAGCGACGCCTCGGGCGAATATGCGCAGGACGTCGCCAACGACATCCGCGACACCATGCAGCTGCACGCCAGCGTCTTCCGCACCCAGGCGCTGATGAACGAAGGCGTGAAGAAGATGGCGGTGCTGGCCGAACGCGTCAAAAGCATCGGCCTGAAGGACAAGAGCCAGGTCTTCAACACCGCGCGCATCGAAGCGCTGGAAGTCGAGAACCTGATCGAGGCGGCGCAGGCGACCATCGTGTCCGCTGCGGCCCGCAAGGAAAGCCGTGGCGCGCACACCGTCGACGACTATCCGGATACGCCAGAGCATCCGAACGGCCGCAACGACGAGGTCTGGATGAAGCACACGCTGTGGTATTCCGAAGGCAACCGGCTGGACTACAAGCCGGTGCAGCTCAAACCGCTGAGCATCGACAGCATTCCCCCGAAGGTCCGCACATTCTGACGACATGGTGCCCCCAAGCTCGCTATCGCTCGCTACCCCCCGAGGGGGCCGCCCGCCGTCGGCCCGGCAAAGCCGGTTCCGAGGCGGGGAGCGTGATTTCTTTGACCTTTCTCAAGGCTGCAACGAATGACGTCACGCACTTTCCAGATCTATCGCTACGACCCCGACGGCGACGCCAAGCCGCGGATGCAGACACTGCAGGTCGAACTCGACGGGTCCGAGCGTATGCTGCTCGATGCTCTGATGAAGCTGAAGGCGGTCGATCCGACCCTGAGCTTTCGCCGCAGCTGCCGCGAAGGCGTCTGCGGTTCGGACGCGATGAACATCAACGGCAAGAACGGCCTGGCCTGCCTGACCAACATGCGCACGCTGCCCGGCACCATCGTGCTCAAGCCGCTGCCCGGGCTGCCCGTCATCCGCGACCTGATCGTCGACATGACGCTGTTCTTCAAGCAGTACCACTCGATCAAGCCGTACCTCGTCAACGACACCCAGCCGCCCGAGAAGGAACGCCTGCAGAGCCCCGAAGAGCGCGACGAGCTGAACGGCCTGTACGAGTGCATCCTGTGTGCGTCGTGTTCGACCAGCTGCCCGAGCTTCTGGTGGAACCCGGACAAGTTCGTCGGCCCGGCGGGGCTGCTGCAGGCCTACCGGTTCATCGCCGACAGCCGTGATCAGGACACCGGTGGCCGCCTGGACAATCTCGAAGATCCGTACCGCCTGTTCCGCTGCCACACCATCATGAACTGCGTCGATGTCTGCCCGAAGGGCCTGAACCCGACCAAGGCGATCGGCAAGATCAAAGAGCTGATGGTTCGCAGAACTGTATGAACGACTGCGTCGCATCGCCGCTCCGAGCAGACGCCGCGGAACCGGCTTTGCCGGTCCGCTGGCGGCGGCCCCCTCGAGGGGAAGCGGCGAAGCCGCTTCGGGGGTGATCCATGCAACTTGGTGAACGCGAACTGAGCAAGCTGAAGTGGCGCTGCCGCCGCGGCCTGCTGGAGAACGACCTGTTCATCGAGCGCTTCTTCCGCCAGCACGAGAAGACGCTGACAACAAGACAGGCCGCCGGGTTGCAAGCCCTGATGGACCTGTCCGACAACGACCTGCTCGACCTGTTGTTGCGTCGCCAGGAACTGCAGGGCATCGCCGGTCTGGCCGACCTGCTCGAGGTGCACGAAGTGCTGTCCCAGCTT
>JANMAP010000022.1:0-3813 GCA_031359905.1 Burkholderiales bacterium
TCAACCCCGCACCGGTGCGCATGCGCGAGCTGTTCGCCCGGCTGCGCCTGCACTTCGAGCCGGTGGCCTTCGAGAAAGGCCTGGTGCTGGCCTTTCGCGGCGAGCAGCACGTGGCCCAGGCCGACCCGGTGCTGCTCGAGCGTGTGCTGCGCAACCTGGTCAGCAACGCCATCCGCTACAGCGACGACGGCGGCGTGCTGGTCAGCTGCCGCCTTCGCCGCGGTGACGCCGAGGCCAGCGCCGGCGCCGACGCGGACCGTTTGCTGTTCCAGGTCTGGGACACCGGCATCGGCATCTCGGAAGCCAGCCTGCCGCGCATCTGGGACGAGTTCTTCCAGGCCCAGAGCCAGCGCCCGCTGCTCGCCCACCACCGCAAGGGCCTGGGCCTGGGCCTGGCCATCGTGCAGCGGCTGGCGGCGCTGATCGGCGCGCCGATCAGCGTCCGTTCGCGGGTCGGCCATGGCACGGTGTTCTCGATCGAAGTCCAGCCCGGCCGTGCCCAGCGCGTCGAGCCCCTGCCCAGGGGCGTCAAGCCCCCGCTGGGCCTGACGCTGCAGGGCCGCAGCATCGTCGTCGTCGAAGACGAGGCGGCGGTGCGCGAAGGTCTGGTCGTGCTGCTGCAGGCCTGGGGGGCGGGTGTGGTCGCTTTCGACACCGTCGCCGCGGTCGAGGAATGGCTGGGCTCGGCCGCTGCCGAACGGCCCGACCTGCTGCTCGTCGACTATCGCTTGCCACAGGGCCGCACCGGCATTGAGGCCTTGGTCGCGCTGCGCGCACGCTGGCCGGCGGGTGGTCCCCTGCCGGCCATCGTCGTCACCGGCAGCAGCCTGGGCGGCCACGAGGACGAAGCCGTGGTCCACGACTTCCACCTGCTGATCAAGCCGGTGCTGCCGAACAAGCTGCGGGCGATGATCGCGTTCAAGCTGAACGTGAAGTAGAGCCCCCAAGCTCGCCTTCGCTCGCGGCCCCCCGAGGGGGCGTCACGCGGAGCGGCGGAGCCGGATCCGCGCCCGGCCCCCAAGCTCGCGCTCGCTCGCGACCCCCCGAGGGGGCGCCCCGCAGCGGACCGGCGGAGCCGGCTCCGCGCGGGTGGCTGGGTCGCGGTCGGTTCGTGGGATCTGCGCTTCTGGCTGGGTCGGTCGTGGGTCAGGCGGTCGGGTAGGTGCCGCGCAGCAGGATGTTGCGGTCGACGTTGCGGATGTCGGTGTGGCCGCAGAAGGCCATCGTCACGTCGAGTTCCTTGTGCAGGATCTGCAGCGCCTTGCTGACGCCGGCCTCGCCCAAAGCGCCCAGGCCGTAGACCATCGCGCGGCCGATCATCGTGCCGCGCGCGCCCAGGGCCCAGGCCTTCAGCACGTCCTGGCCGCTGCGGATGCCGCCGTCCATCCAGACCTCGGTCTTCGTGCCCACTTCGGCAGCAATCGCCGGCAGCGCGCTGATGCTGCTCGGCGCGCCGTCGAGCTGGCGGCCGCCGTGGTTGCTGACGACGATGGCGTCGGCGCCGGCCTGCACGGCCAGCTGGGCGTCTTCGACATCCATGATGCCCTTCAGGATCAGCTTGCCGCCCCAGCGTTCCTTGACCCAGGCGACGTCGGACCAGTTCAGCCGCGGATCGAACTGTTCGTTGGTCCACGACGCCAGGCTCTTCATGTCGCTGACCTCCTTGACGTGCCCCACCAGGTTGCCGAAGGTGTGGCGACGCGTGCCCAGCATGCCCAGGCACCAGCGCGGTTTGGTGGCCATGTCGAACAGGTTGCCCAACGTCGGCACGGCCGATGCGCGCATCTTGTTCTTCAGGTCCTTGTGGCGCTGCCCGATGACTTGCAGGTCGAGCGTCAGCACCAGGGCGCTGCACTTCGCCGCCTTGCAGCGCTCGATCATGTTGGCCATCGCCTGGCGGTCGCGCATCATGTAGAGCTGGAACCAGAACGGCGCGCTGGTGTTCTCCGCCACGTCCTCGATCGAGCAGATGCTCATCGTCGACAGCGTGAACGGGATGCCGAACTTGGCGGCCGCGCGCGCGGCGTGGATCTCGCCGTCGGCGTGCTGCATGCCGGTCAATCCCACCGGGGCGATGGCCACCGGCATCTTCGCGGCCTGGCCGGCCATCGTCACCGCGGTGCTGCGGTTTTCCATGTTCACGGCCACCCGCTGTCGCAGCTTGATGCCCTGGAAGTCTTCTTCGTTGGCGCGGTAGGTGCCTTCGGTCCACGAGCCGCTGTCGGCGTAGTCGTAGAACATGCGCGGCACGCGCTTCTTGGCCAGCAGGCGCAGGTCTTCGATGGTGGTGATGACGGTCATGGCGGTGGGATGAGGCTGAAACGCCGATGCTAGCGAGCGCCCGACGCAAAGGCTGGGCGCTGCCCGGGCGCCGGCCATTGTCCCTGCGGCGTGACGAACGGGGCCGCCGGCCCCGCGCAGGCGCTGCCCGCTACGGCGCGCGCCAGGACGCCGGGGCCACGTCCGCGACGGCCTGGAACGCCGGCCTGGCGAACAGGAATCCCTGCATGAGCCGGATGCCGGCGTCGTAGAGGAAGTCGCGCTCGCCGGGCGTCTCGATGCCCTCGGCGATGACCTGGATGCCCAGGTCGTTGCAAGTGGCCAGCAGGCCGCGCACGATGGCTTGCCGCGACGCACTGGTGTCGACGCCGCGCACCAGTGCCATGTCGATCTTGATCAGGTCGGGCGTGAAGTCGGCCAGCAGCGTGAGGCCCGCATACCCGGCGCCGAAGTCGTCGATGGCCGTCAGGAAGCCGCAGCGCTTGTACTCGCGCAGGATCTGCGCCAGCCACGGACCGTCCTCGACATGCTCGCCCTCGGTGACCTCGAAGATGATGTGCTCGATCGGAAAGCCATGCACCCGCGCCGCTTCCAGCGTCGTGCGGATGCACAGCTCCGGCTTGTAGACGGCGTTGGGCAGGAAGTTGATCGACAGGCGTTCCTGGATGCCGAGCTGGGCCGCGCTCTTGATGGCCTTCACGCGGCAGGCCTGGTCGAAGCGGTAGCGGTTGGCCTCGGTCACCTGGGACAGCACCGACATGGCGGCTTCACCCGCCGGCCCGCGGACCAGTGCCTCGTGGGCATAGACCGTCCGACTGCCGAGATCGACGATGGGTTGGTAGGCGTAGTCGAAGCGGAATCCGACGCGTTCGGCGGTCCCGCAGTCGGCGCAGTCGGCAGGCAGCTCGTCGAGGGGCACGAAGCCCGACGCGGCAGGTTGAATCTTGATCATCGTCGACAGTGTGCGGCGCCGCTGCGGCGCCGAGCGCTGTCAAAAGCGCTGCCGTTGCGGTCTTGATCGACGCATTGCCGAGCCCTGGCGCTGGCCCACATCGGTCGGCCGCCGGGCGCCTGGGTGGGTCGTGCGCTGTGATCGGCTCGATCGACGCCCACGCTACAGACGCACCAGCGAGCCAGCGCGCACGCCCAGCAGGCGCAGCCGCCGGCGCAGGTCGACACGCTTCAGGCACAGACCCGCGGCATGGCGCACCGCGGTGGCGTCGGCCACTGGCTCGTCCAGCGTCATGTCGCGGGTGACGGTCTTGAAGTCGTCGAAGCGCAGCTTGATGCCGATGGTCCGCCCGGCGTAGCCCTTGCGCTGCAGGTCGGTGGCCACCTGCTCGGCGAGCTGCGTGAACACGGCGCTGAGTTCGGCGCGGTCGCGCACGGCGTGCAGGTCGCGGTCGAACGTCGTCTCGCGGCTGATCGACACCGGCTCGCTGTGCGTCACGACCGGCCGGTCGTGGGTGGCGCGCGCGGCCGCGCACCCCCCGCGCCCCGGGCGGCGGGCCCCGTGGGCGGGGGGCCCCCGCC
>JANMAP010000023.1:0-8781 GCA_031359905.1 Burkholderiales bacterium
ATATCCATGCCGAGGCGTATCCGGCCGGCGAACTCAAGCACGGCCCGCTGGCGCTGGTGACCAGCGCCATGCCGGTAGTGACGGTCGCGCCGAACGACACCTTGCTGGAAAAGCTGAAAAGCAATATGCAGGAAGTGCGCGCCCGGGGCGGCGTGCTGTATGTGCTGGCCGATGCCGACAGCCGCATCGACAGCAGCGAAGGCGTTCACGTCATCCGCATGCCCGAGCATTACGGCCCCTTGAGCCCACTTCTGCATGTCGTTCCGCTGCAACTGCTGGCGTATCACACGGCGGTGGCGCGCGGAACGGATGTGGACAAGCCGCGCAATCTGGCCAAGAGCGTTACGGTGGAGTGACAGACCTGTCTTCACGCGACGACGGGTCTCGGGGGACGTGGCGGGCTTTGGTTCAAGGACGATTCAAGCCTTCGCTCGCGCACCTGAGGCTGCGTTGGCCGCTGTTTCGCGACATGCTGCGAATCGGCTGATCGGCTCGATCTCGACCGTGGCCACCAACTCGCGATCGGCATCGCGACCAGCCTGACCGGCGGCTTCGGTCCCTCCGCCATCGCGGGCTATGGCACCGACCCGGGAATGATCGAGGCCGGCAGCACGTACCTGCGCGCGGTCGGCCCGGTGTATGGCTTCTTCGGAGTCGAGCTGGTGCTGTACTTCGCCTCGCAGGGGGAAGGGCGGTTGATGTGGCCCGGTGCTCGGGAACAACGCGCGGCTCGCGGGGGCGGCGCTGGGCGGCTGGCTGGCGATCGAGTGGGGCGGCTCGCTGGTGCACATCTTTGCGGCGCAGGGCGCGGCGCTGGTGGTCTACGGGATCGTGATCGCCTCGGCCATCGCCGGGGGCGCGTGGTTCGGGCGGGTGAGCTGGCCGCAGACCACGACGGGCCTGCTGCGGCGGCTCGCCGTGTCATAAGAGAAATCGGCCTGCAACGCCCGCAGGGCGGGCGTGAGCAGCTATCGCATTAATAGCAACTGTTGCGGCGCCGGCGTTGTTGGGCATACAGCGCCGAAAGCTTCGCCGGGATAGCAATCAGTTCCTGAAAGACTGCGACGCCTCGATTCCAAAGCGGCGACGCTCGTCCTCCGTCAAACTGCGTCCTACCCGCTGAGCCACTTCTCTGGCGATTGCGTCCATGGGGCGACCGCAGTCGTCGCAGCGCCACAGCCGCGCGGTCTTGTCCCCGCTGGCGGTCAGCACCGTCTTGCCGTCGGCGGAGAACCGCGCGCTCGCAACCGAGCCTCCATGCCCGCGCAGCACCTGCAGCTCGCGACCGCTGGCCAGGTCCCACAGCCGCGCGGTCTTGTCCGAGCTGGCGGTCAGCACCGTCTTGCCGTCGGCGGAGAACCGTGCGCTCACAACCGGGCCTTCATGCCCGCGCAGCACCTGCCGGTAGGGATAGGCATCGCCCGCCACCCGCAGGATCGCATCGGCCTTAGAACTCGACGCGACTTGGCGGGCCGCCACCGCCAACAGCAGGCTCTGGTCCGGGAACGACTTGGCCAGACTCTCTGCGGTCGTCGCCAACTCAGCGGCCACGGCTTTGCGGGCCATCGCCTCGGCGCGTTGAGTCTGCTTGTCGGCTTGCCGCCAAAAGCCACTGGCAACCAATACCAGCGCAACGGCAACCAGGCTCACGATGATCGCAACGCGGCTGCGACGCCGGAGCACCGCAGTGAACGCCAGCGCCTGCGCTCGCTCCTTCTCGGCCTGGCGCAACTTGTTTTCAGCGCGTTCAGCGGCTTCACGCTCGCTGTGTGCTTCCGCCTCGAGACGTGCCGTGCGTTCGGCCTCGACCTGCCGCTTCAAGGCTTCCTGCTTCGCCTTCGCTTCAGCAAGCCAAGCAAGGCTCGCCTCGATGTACTTGTCAATCTGCGCGTAGGCGCCCGGGCCTTCGTAACGCTCAGCCCACATCTCCGGTTGGGCGCGGTCATGCACGCGCGCGCGCCAGCGTTGCGCCCGGTCGCAGTCGTTTTCGTCCAGCCAGCCGCCCCGCAAGCCGCTGCTGACGGCACGCTGCCGCCATTCGCGCAGCTCGGCCACGTCCTGGTCTTCTTCGGCCAGCCAATCGCGAAAGCGCTGCCATTGACGAAACAGGCTTTCGTGGCTGATGTCGATCAAGGTGTAGTCCTCGATCGGCAAAGCGGAACGCGGCAGCACAAAGCCCGCATCATCGGCACGAAACGCATCGATCACCGCAAGCAGCGCGGGATGTTGTTGCTCGGCCAACTGGCGCTTGATGTCGTGCAATGTCTGAGGACGGCGTACCTCGCGTCCGTCGCGGCGTTCGACGAGTGCCAGGAAAAACTGGCGCGCCACACCACGCTGCTCCGGCGTCAATGCGTCGTAGATCTCCGACGCGTGGTTGTCGATCGCGTAAGAGAGCATCGGCGTTCTGGGCGCCGATTCGGTGCCGCCGGCAGTGCCATCGCGTGCCTTGCAGATCGTTTCGAAATCGCTGGCGTCGATATGTGTGCGCCCCATCGAGTGGACCCGCTGCCACATCCGCAGCAGCGCGTGCTGAAGAATCGGAAGCTCATCGTCATCGCCGAGCGCATTGGCCATCCTGTTGGCCAACGCCGCGTCGATGCTGCCGCCGACCAATGCCAGCGGCGACATGATCACCGACCTGATCTGTTCGGGCAGCAGGCGCGGCGTGAGGTAGATGCCGCTGTTGATTGCCTCGGGAAGGCCGAGGAAGGCCACGCAATTTCCGAGAAAGTCCGACCGCATGGTTGTCACCACGTAGATCGGCAGGTCTTCGGTAGCGCTGCGAAGCAGCAGCTGGATGAAGCTGTCGGCCTCGTTGGGGTTCTTTTGCCGGTAGCGGAAGATTTCCTCGAACTGGTCCACGACCAGCAGCAAAGACTCGCCCGCGAAACGGTCGGACTTTTGCCGGTACAGATCGACCAGCGCCAGCGGGCTGGCCCCCAGGGCAGCAGCCAGCGACGATTCGGCAACGTCGGGCTCGGCCCGGTCGGCCCAGCGCGGGTCTTCAATCAAGGCCTTGGCCAGGTTGGCAAGCGGCGCATCGCCGGGCTGCACGGTGCAGACGTTCCAGAGGTGGGGCGGCTCGCCTTCCGTCGCTGCGCGGGGATGCAGGGCGCCCCGATGCAGCGCCGGGATCAGGCCCGCGCGCACCAGCGAGGACTTGCCGGTGCCCGACGCCCCCAGTCCGGCTGTGAAGCGTTGCCGCCGCTCCAGCTTGGCCAGCAGATCGCGCACATGCGCGTCGCGGCCGAAGAACAACAGCGACTCATCTTCGGTGAACGGCCGCAGTCCGACAAAGGGCGCGAGACGCGACAGGGTGATGCGCTTCATTGCCTACAGCCCGCGCAGAAAGTCGCCGAGCCCGCGCTCGTCGATGGCCACGACGTCGTTCGAATCGATGCCGAACGTGCCGGCTACGGTGCCTTGTTCCAGATACACGCCCCAGCGCTCCACCTGCAGATCGTGCTCGGCCAGGTGGTTTAGAAAATAGACCAGCCGGCTGTATACGGGCAGGTATTTGGAGCGATCCGCAAAGATGGTGATGCCCGCGCGGCACGGCCGCAGCAGCTCCTTGATGTCGATGCCGTTGTTGCCGAGCGGTGCATTCGCAGGCAGGCTGCGTACGTCGCAGTCCTGTTCGCGCATGATGTTGCGCAAACGCCCTGTGAGCGCCGGATCGCTCGCCAGGTCGTCGACGAAAATGACTTTTCTGCGCGATCTTGGCGGGCTTGCAGGGGCCGCTGGCTGGGGGGCCGCCAATGCCTGCTCGCGCTTGGCTTTTTCGGCACGAAGGCGCTCGACGATCTCCTGCTCGAAGGCGACGCGGTGCGTGACGCGCAAAAATTCGGTCTGGAACAGACTTGCGTGCGCCGCTTCGCGGATCTGGCCGTCGACAGGCTGGCGCTCGCACCATTGCATGATCGGCCGCCCGGCGGCCAAAGCCCTATGAAACTGCAGCTGCGGCAACGGAGTATCAAAGCCTTTGCCTCTGCGGCCCACGGTCGGCGAGAGCAGTTGCACGAACAGGTCGCAGCGTGCAAGGTCCGCCGCGATCGCGGCGTCGAACTCGGGAGGACTCAACCCGACGTAGTCACCATCGGGCAGCACAACGATGCCTTCGGGCTCAAGGGCCAGCTTGATGGCCAGACGATCCGCCTCGAGGTCTTCCGTGGCGTCCGCAAGGAGGACAGTGCCGAGCAGGGGCTTAATAGCGGTGGCCGCGCCGGCCTCACTGCCTGCGGGGTCGGGAATCTCTGGCGGCGCATCGGCTGGCCCGTCGCTGACCAGCGCACGCAATCTGGCGTCGATCGCCGCGCGCAGCTCGTTGAGAGCGTTCCAATAGTGGCTGGAGGCTTCCGGACCAAGGTCCTTCGGGCTCGGATAACCCGACAGCGCAAACGCCTTCTTGTCGACCGGCTGGTACCAGAACTTGGCGTGGATCAGGCGCTTGCGCACCGTCTGAATGATGGAAGGGACCGCAGTGAGGTTTTCGTAAGGGACCAACTCCACCACATAGACCCCGACCGGCTTTTCCGGGTCGCTGGCATGGGTGTCGATGAAATGCTCAAGTTCCCTACCGCACCACTTCGACTCGACATAGTTCTGCGAAAGCAGCAACACCAGCAGCCGGCTGCGCGCCACCTTTTCCAGCAGCTCATCGCTGAACTCATCCCCCGGGCTCAGCTTGTGGTCGATGAAGATGCGCTTCTTGTAGACGTTCGGCCCTTCGTTGAGATTGGCCGCGAGCGCGCTGACCCAGCCGACGGAACTGGATGCCCCTTGGGCAATTCCGTTGTCGGCATGGGCATAGCTGACGAAGACGTCCTGCTCTAAGGCACCAAGCACGGTTTCCCCAATCTGCCTAAGGCTCTGTGTGAGGCTAGTGTATGAGGTCCGCCCTGATCGGAACACCCCGTCTTGACGCCCAAGGGGCGAGCGCCAAGGTAGCCCTCGCCTCCGGGCCTGCTCACCGATTGGTATTTCAACCGCATGAGTGCCAGTATGGTTGAAAACCCTCCTGCGGACACGCTGATTAACAGCATTCACCTTGAAAGCCTCGACTGTGAGAGTGATTTCCGGTGCGGCGCCTGCTTGGCGTAAGGCTACCCGCCAGCGCGGCTGACTCGCCGATTCGCCCTGTCACCAGTTGCCGCGCTGGCTTCATGCGCTTGTCGCGAACGAATGCCATAACCGAGTTGACCGTGTCGGTCATGAACTGGATCTGGCCGCCGGCCAGATCGATGTCGGCGGGCGCGCTGCCTTTGTAAGGGATATGAACCGCTTTAAGGCCGTTGGCCTGAACAAACTGAAAAGCTCCCAGGTGCGTGACATTGCCGTTGCCGGCGGAGCCGTAGGAAGTCTTTTCTGGGATTGGCTCGGGGAACTTGACTGTTGCATGGAAAATTGATATCTTAAAGATATCTCGCAACAGGAAGATCCGCTATGTCTATACACACTGCCACCAACCAGATCGCCTTTCGCTACCGCGCGGTCGACAGTGCCACCGGCGTCACGCGCGACACCGCCAAGCGTCTGGCCGAGCAGTTGGGCGTGGACGAAACCCAGGCCATCCACCGTGCGTTGCACGAACTCGCCGTCAAGGTGCTGCCCCAGTACGAAGCGGACGACGGCCCACTGACCGCCACCCAGCTGCGCCAGATCAAGAAGCGTGTTCCGCAAGGCAGCAAGCGCTCGGTACGGTCGAGTCTGTTCGACACAGAAAACGCATGACACCGGCATGGTGGACTGAACCCACTGCCGGCGAGATCGCTTGGTGCCACTTCCCCGACGACATCCATTCGCGCCCCAAGCCGCGGCCGGCGCTGATCCTGGCGGTTTTCGATGACGCCGCGCCGCAGTTTCACGTCCGGGTTGCCTATGGCACCAGCCAGCGAACCACGACGCTGCGCCGGGGCGAGTTCTCGATCCTGCGTGAACGCAATCGGGCCGCTTACGAAGCCGCAGGGCTCAGCTACGACACCAAGTTCGATCTGAAGCAGGCCATCGACCTACCTTTCACGACCGAATGGTTTTCCGTGCCGCCTGCTGCGCCCCACGGCCAGACACCCCGGTTGGGCACGCTGCACCCGTCCCTGGTGCGCGCCGTGCAAGCGGCATTTCGCGCTACGGCTCAATGAGCCGAGAATAATTCAACTGGACAAGGCCAGAGGGTGACAATTCTGTTGGTGCGCGCTACACTGAATGGACCGTCCACCAAGGTCCATGGTGCCAGCGTGATAGCGCGAATTGTTCATGTATATCAGGCACCGGTGATCTCGGCGATATTGATGGCTTGAGACTTTGAATTCCCCATCCGCTATCCGTTAAAAGGGAGAATGGCAATGATCCGGAATCGCTCGCGAGAAACGACCCTATGGCTGCTTTTGCTCGTGAGCCTGGCCCTAGCGGGATGCTCCGGGCAGCCACGACCCGGCGAGGTGCTCGATGAGGCCAGGCAAGCCGGACGAACCGCCGCATCTTTCACGCATGCGACCGAGGACTACTTCCACGACATGGACGGCGCGCTGGCGCTGACGCCGCAAGAGGTTGCGGGGCGCAACATGTGGCTGGTCTGGAGCGGCGGCAACGACCGCCTGTGGAACCGCATGACCGAATACACCTTCGGCGCCTTCGACCTGCTCAAGATCATCAGTTCGCACCCCAGCCAGGGCTATTCACGCGCCAACCGATGGGACTATTTAGGGCTGGTCAACGAACCCTGCTTCGAGAATGCGGCGGGCCCCGACAAGGGCCACCGCGGCCTGTGGCTGGATGCGCGCGGCAAGGGCTGCGCGGCCGACCCGTTCGAGAATGAAAGCAAATACCCGGGCGTGGCCATCGGCTCGCGCGGCAAGCCGCTGGGCGACGGCACGACGCAGCCGGTCGGTTCGTTTTACGGCGAGGCGACGGGCATCATGGGGCTGCGCCTGTTCCCAAACCCGGCGTTCGATGAAAAGGCCGCCAAGGAGTGGGACGCCGAGAAGTACTACACCGACCCGAAGTACTACAACCGCCAGGATCTGGTGCGGCCGTACCGCGTCGGCATGTCCTGCGGCTTTTGCCACGTTGGCCCGAGTCCGGTGAATCCGCCCGACGACCCGGCGAAGCCGAAGTTCGCCAACCTCAGTTCGTCGGTCGGCGCGCAGTACCTGTGGGTCGATCGGCTGTTCATCCATAACGCCAACAAACCCGAGGGCCGGAAAAACTACATGTACCAGCTGGCCCACACCTTCCGGCCGGGCGCGATGGACACTTCGCTCATCTCCACCGACAACATCAACAACCCGCGCACCATGAACGCGGTGTACGACTTCACGGCCCGCATGGGCACGGCCAAGCGCTTGTGGCATGAAAAGCTCGCCGGCGGCGAGCTCGACAACAAGCAGTTCAACGATTTCATCACCAGCGGCCCGCTGACCGAGTTCTTCAGCAAGCCGGACGCCACCGTGCGCACGCCCCATGTACTGAAGGACGGGGCCGATTCGGTCGGCCTGCTGGGGGCGCTGAACCGCGTCCACCTCAACATCGGGCTGTTCAGCGAAGAGTGGCTGCTGCACTTCAACCCGGTGGTCGGCGGCAAGACCATCACGCCAATCCAGATCGCCACCGCGCAGAAGAACTCGTCGTACTGGCAAGCCACCGAAGCGGGCACGCCGAACACCGCGCTGTTTTTCCTGAAAGCAGCCCAGCCCGACCGCTTGAAGGATGCGCCTGGCGGCAGCAGCTACCTGAACGCCGATACCGCCACGCTGGACCGCGGCAAGCAGGTGTTTGCCGATACCTGCGCCCGCTGCCATTCCAGCAAGGCGCCCAAGCCGCCGCTGGACCTGGGCCTGGAGCCGCAGAAGTGCGCTGGGGCCGGTTATCTTGCGTGCTTCAAAAGTTACTGGGGCTGGACGCAGACCGAGGGCTACAAGACGCAGATGCGCCAGATCGTGCAGGCGAGCGACTTCCTGCAAGGCAACTACCTGTCCACTGAGGCGCGCATCCCGTCAACCCTGCTGCGCACCAACGTCTGCAGCCCGCTGGCAAGCAATGCGCTGGCGGGCAACATCTGGGACAACTTTTCGTCGCAGTCGTACAAGCAGCTGCCCTCGGTTGGCACGGTCACACTCAGCGACCCTTTTACCGGCGCACCCATGCCCTACCCCATGCCGGCGGGCGGGCGTGGCTACACGCGGGTGCCCTCACTGATCAGCCTGTGGTCTACCGCGCCTTTCCTGTTGAACAACACGGTCGGCCCGTTCGACTCGAATCCGTCGGTGGCCAGTCGCATGAAAGTGTTTGATGCGTCGATGGAACAAATGCTCTGGCCCGACAAGCGCGAGCGCGATACGGTGCTGGGCAACAAGGTGCCCGGCACCATCGACCGCACCACGCAGCGCAGCGAGGTCATCATTCCCACCGGCTTTGCGCCCGAGGCATTGCAGCCGCTGCAAGGCACGCTGCAACGCTGGTTCCCGTGGCTGTTCGGCGAAATAGGTGGTGACATCACTTTGGGGCCGATTCCGCAAGGTGTGCCGGTGAACCTGCTTGCCAACCTCAAGCTGCGCGCCGAAAGCGACGACCTGACGGCCAAGGCGACGCATGTGCGCGACGTCGGCGAGTTGCTGCTCAAACTCAAGCTGGACCTGGTTACCGCGCCGCCAGGGTGCCGCCGCCTGCCCCCGATCCGACAATCACATAGTCCCATTCGAGTCCTTCGGCATGGCTCATGGGCGCTTAGAACGTCTTCAGAAAGGCGATCAGCGCACGCTTGTCGGTATCGCTCAACGCTGC
>JANMAP010000028.1:0-31792 GCA_031359905.1 Burkholderiales bacterium
CCGACGCACCCGAGGCTGACGGCCCGGCCGCGGGCACGCCGGGGCCTGCGCGCGGCGCGGACCTGCCCGCCGCCAGGCTGTCGGGCGGGGTTGCCGTGACCGCGGCGCCGCCGTCCTTCAAGGCCGCCAGGGCATCGGCCAGATGGCGCTGCGGCAGGCTGAAGGACACGGCGATCGGGTCGAGCTGGGTGATGCTGGCCAGCGTGGTCTGGTTGGCCTGCACCGAGCTGCCCGGAAAGACGTTGATCGCCCCCAGCCGGCCCGCGCTGGGCGCATTGATGCGGGCGTAGGACAAGGCCAAGCGCGCCGCGTCCAGCGCGGCGCGGTCGGCGGCCACCGCCGCGGTCTGCGACTGGACGTTGGTCTGGTTGGTGTCCAGCGCGCCCTGCGAAATGAAGTTCTGCGCCAGCAGTTCCTGGCTGCGCCGCAGCTGGCGCTGGGCATCGGCCAGGGCCGCCTCGTCGCGCGCCAGCTGGGCCCGGGCCTTGGCCACGTTGGCTTCGTCAGCCCGCGCGTCGAGCGTGAACAGCAACTGCCCGGCCTTGACGAACTGACCTTCGCTGACATGCACCCGGGCGATCAGGCTGGTCGTCTGCGGCCGCACGTCGATGCTCGACAGCGGCGCCACGGTGCCGGTGGCGGTGATCAGCACCGGCAGGTCGCGCTGCTGGGCGCGGACCGTGGTCACGCCGACCGGCGGGGCCGACGCCGCGACCGCTGCCGTGGCCGCACTCGCCGCACCATCGGCCGCCGATGCGCCGGATGCTGCGCTGCCCGCCACCGTGGCCGTGCCGTCGCGGGCGGGGCTGCAGGCGATCAGGCCGGTGACGCAGGCCAGCACCAGCACCAGCACCAGCATCAGCGCGAACGCGCCACGCGAACGCCCGCAGGAGGGATGGGAAGGGTGGGACATGGACATGGTCTGGGCCAGGGCCGACGGGCTGGAAAGGCCGATCGATGCAAGTAGGGTGGAGTGGCCGCGCCGTTCAGGCCGGGCTGAAGCTGTCCTGCAGCACGGCCAGGCCGGCGCGCAGCACTTCCAGGTCGGCAGCGCTGCGCTGCGCCAGCACACGTGCCAGTTCGGCGTGCGCCGCCTGCTTCAGCCGGCGCAACTGGGTCTGGCCACTGACGGTCAGGTGCAGCTGCTGACGCCGCCGGTCGTGACATGCGGTGCGCGGTTCGACAGCGCCCGAGCGCACCAGCCGGTCGACCATTGCCGAGGCCGTCGGCATCGTCACCCCCAGAAACGCCGCGACCTCGCCGATCGAGCTGGCCGGTGCGTGGTCGATGAAGTTCAGGCAGCGAAACTGCGGCACCGACAGCTGGTCGCCGACATGGCGCCGCATTGCGCCGCGCAGGGCGTCCATCACGGCCGGGACGATGGCCAGGACCTCGGCAGCCCGCGCTTCCGCGCTGGAGGCTTCGTCGCGCAACGGCACGGCACGGCGACGATTGCGGGGCGCAGCGGTGGTGGGCAGATCGGCCATTGCTTTGCTGAACTAACTGTCGGCGGAGCATAGCAGCCGACTGCAAAGGCCGAGGCCCGGCCTGGGCTTTGCGACAGACGCGGGATCAGCCCCGGCCGCGTCAATCGTCCAGACCCAGCTCCTGGATCTTGCGCGTGATCGTGTTGCGGCCGATGCCCAGCTTCTGCGCGGCTTCGATGCGCCGGCCGCGGGTCAGTTCGAGCGCGGTGTGGATCAGCCGGCCTTCGAACTGCTGCGTCAGGGCTTCCCACACTGCCGGCTCGCCGGCCTCCAGCCGGCGCCGCGCCTCGCGTTCCAGATCGGCCAGCCAGCTCGGCAGGCCACCGGTGTCGGGCGCGAGTGCCGGCGCCACGGGCAGCGGGCTGCCGGCCAGCGGCGGGCCGATCGGCAGGCCGGGGTCGGCGGCCGGTGCCGGCGCGGACAAGCCCGACGGCGCGCTGAGTTCCGGCGGCAGGTCTTTGGGTTCGACGACCTGGGCCGGTGCCATCACCGTCAGCCAATGGCAGATGTTTTCCAGCTGGCGCACGTTGCCCGGGAAGTCGAACGACGCCAGACGGGCCAGCGCGGCGTCGGACACACGCTTGGTCTCCACGCCGAGTTCCTTGGCGCTCTTCTGCAGGAAGAAGCGGGCCAGCATCGGGATGTCTTCGCGGCGTTCGCGCAGCGCCGGCAGGCGCAGGCGGATGACGTTCAGGCGATGGAACAGGTCTTCGCGGAAGGCGCCCTGGCGCACGCGTTCTTCGAGGTTCTGGTGGGTCGCGGCAATCACACGCACATTGCTCTTCAGCGGCTGGTGGCCGCCGACGCGGTAGAACTGGCCGTCGCTCAAGACGCGCAGCAAACGCGTCTGCAGATCGAACGGCATGTCGCCGATCTCGTCGAGAAACAGCGTGCCGCCGTCGGCCTGTTCGAAGCGGCCGCGGCGCGTCGTCTGTGCGCCGGTGAAGGCGCCGCGTTCGTGGCCGAAGAGTTCGCTTTCCAGCAGGTCCTTGGGGATCGCCGCGGTGTTGATGGCCACGAAGGGCCCGTTGTTGCCGAGGTCGCCGCGCGGGCTGTGCTTGTGCAGGGCGCGCGCCACCAACTCCTTGCCCGAACCGCTCTCGCCGGTGATCAGCACCGTGACGTTGCTCTGGCTCAGCCGGCCGATGGCGCGGAAGACGTCCTGCATCGCCGGTGCCTGGCCGAGCATCTCGGGCATCTGGGCCAGGCCGACGTCGCGCACGTTCTCGCGCAGACTTTCCTCGACGGCGCGGCGGATCAGCTCGACGGCCTTGGTCAGGTCGAAGGGCTTGGGCAGGTACTCGAAGGCGCCGCCCTGAAACGCACTGACGGCGCTGTCGAGGTCGCTGAAAGCCGTCATGATGATCACCGGCAGCCCCGGGTGGCGCTGCTTGACCTGGGTCAGCAGGTCGATGCCGCTGCCGCCGGGCATGCGGATGTCGCTGACCAGCACCTGCGGCTGATCGTCGTGCAGCGCGGCGAGCACGTCGCGCGGGTTGGAGAAGCTGCGCACCACGAACTGCTCGCGGGCCAGGGCTTTCTCGAGCACGAAGCGAATGGATTGATCGTCGTCGACGACCCAGATCGGTTTCATTGGCCGCCCCCCGGAGCGCCTGCGGCGCTTCCCCCCGTGGACCCGAAGGGGCCACTGCATGGCCCTGGGGGCGCCGCCAGCGGCCCGGCGGAGCCGGTTCCGCGGCGGCAGGTGGTTGAAGACTGCTGCGCTCGCAGGGCGTGGTTCACGGCAGAGGGATCAGCAGCTTGAAGACCGTGCGGCCGGGGACGCTGTCGCATTCGATGGTGCCCTGGTGTTGTTGCACGAAGGTCTGGGCCAATGTCAGCCCGAGGCCAGAGCCGCCGTCGCGCCCCGACACCAGGGGTTGGAACATGCGATCGCGGATGGCCTCGGGCACACCGGGCCCGTTGTCCTGGATATGCAATTCCAGTGCCAGACGAAAGCGCTGGCGCCCGAAGGTGGCCTGGCGCGCCACCCGCGTGCGCAACACGATCTCGGCATCCCCGGTGGCAATCCGCGCCGCCAGTGCCTGCGTGGCGTTGTGGGCGATGTTCAGGACGGCCTGGATCAGCTGCTCGCGGTCGCCGCGGAAATCGGGGATCGAGGTGTCGTAGTCGCGCTGCACCTTCAGCCCGCGCGGGAATTCGGCCATCACCAGCGAACGCACGCGCTCGCAGATCTCGTGGATGTTGACATCGGCCACGACATGCGGGCGGCGGTGCGGCGCGAGCAGCCGGTCGACCAGCGCCTGCAGGCGGTCGGCCTCGTGGATGATGACCTGCGTGTATTCGGTGAGCTCGCGGGACGTGACCTCCATCGCCAGCAGCTGTGCCGCGCCACGGATGCCGCCCAGCGGGTTCTTGATCTCATGGGCCAGGTTGCGCACCAGTTCCTTGTTGGCCTGCGCCAGGCCGTGGGCGCGCTCCTCGCGGTCCAGGCGCGTCTGCTGTTCGACCTCGATCAACTCGACCAGCACGCGGTCGGTGCGGTCGGTCTGGCTGACGATGATGTGGACGGGCAATTCGGGGCCCGTCGACACGCCCGAGGCGGCCAGGGCATGGCGCGTCATCAGCGCGTCGAAGCGGCTTGTCGCGACGTGGTTGTCGGCAACCATCAACAGCGTGTCGCGCAGCGGCGCGGGGTCGACGAGCCAGTCGAAGATGCTGCCGCGCTGCAACGCGCGGCGCGACATGCCCAGGGTGTTCTCCAGCGCCGAGTTGGCCAGCAGGCACTGGCCCTGCGGGCTGACCAGGGCAACCATGGTCGCCAATTGGTCGAAGGCTTCGAAGCCGCCGTCGGCGCTCAATGCCGGATCCTGCGCGCTGCGCGATCCGGGGTGAAACGACTCACGGCGGGAGCTTGTTGAGTTCGCGGCGGATCGCGGCGATGTCGGCTTCCTTGCGCGCGATGGCGGTCTTCATATCGGCGACGCGGTCGAGATACTTCTGGTAGTTGCGTTCGTCGCCCCGGCGCTCGGGTTCGCCGTTCTTGAAGTCCTTCTGCATCTCGGCCAGGCGTTCTTCCTCGCGGCGAAGTTCGTCGTTGAGGATGCGCCGGGCGTCGCTGTCGCGCGCCCGCTGGGCCGCCGGATCGATCTTCGAATCGGCCGCGCGCGGCGCCGAGGCGGTGCCGTTGACCGGCGTCGGCCGGCGCGGCGTCTGCACCACCGTGACGGGTGCGCCTTCGATGCCACGGCAGCCGCGCTCGCGGGCTTCGGCCAGCGTCAGCGCGTCGGTGTACAGCACCGGCGGGCCGGGGCAGCGGTAGACGGTCTTCGACGCGTCCTGCGCCGTCGCTGCATTCAAAGCAACGACGCACAGGCCGAACAAGGCGAGTCGCTTCATGGTCCCGATTGTCGCAAACCGCCTCAAAGCCCTTAGCGGATGTACAAGGCGGGCACCCGGCCCGCCTTCGACTCGACGCCAACTCTGTCCGAGTGGCCACCGCAGAACCGGCTGGGCCGGGCCGCAGGTGGGCCTACAGCGAGTAGTACATGTCGAATTCGCAGGGGTGCGTGGCCATGCGGAAGCGCGTCACCTCCTGCATCTTCAGCTCGATGTAGGCGTCGATGTAGCTGTCGGTGAAGACACCGCCCTTGGTCAGGAAGGCGCGGCCCTTGTCGAGGTAGTCCAGTGCCTGGTCCAGGCTGTGGCAGACGGTCGGGATCTTGGCGTCCTCTTCCGGCGGCAGGTGGTACAGGTCCTTGGTGGCCGGGTCGCCGGGGTGGATCTTGTTCTCCACACCGTCCAGGCCGGCCATCAGCAGCGCCGCGAAGCCGAGGTACGGGTTGCACAGGGGATCGGGGAAACGCGCCTCGATGCGGCGGCCCTTCGGGCTGGCGACATAGGGAATGCGGATCGACGCCGAGCGGTTCTTCGCCGAGTAGGCCAGCTTGACCGGCGCCTCGAAGCCCGGCACCAGCCGCTTGTAGCTGTTGGTGCCCGGGTTGGTGATGGCATTCAGCGCGCGGGCGTGCTTGATGATGCCGCCGATGTAGAACAGCGCGAATTCCGACAGGCCGGCATAGCCGTCGCCGGCGAACAGGTTCTTGCCGTCCTTCCACACGCTCTGGTGCACGTGCATGCCGCTGCCGTTGTCGCCGACGATCGGCTTGGGCATGAAGGTCGCCGTCTTGCCGTAGGCATGGGCGACGTTGTGGACGATGTATTTCTGCAGCTGCAGCCAGTCGGCGCGCTGCACCAGCGTGCTGAACTTGGTGCCGAGTTCGTTCTGGCCCGGGCCCGCAACCTCGTGGTGGTGGACCTCGACGGGGATGCCCACCGACTCGAGGATCAGGCACATCTCGCTGCGCATGTCCTGGAAGCTGTCGACCGGCGGCACCGGGAAGTAGCCGCCCTTGACGGTCGGGCGGTGGCCCATGTTGCCGCCTTCGAACGTCGCGCCGGTGCTCCACGGCGCCTCTTCGGAGCCGATCTTGAAGCCGCAGCCCGACATGTCGTTGTTCCACTGCACCTGGTCGAAGATGAAGAACTCGGGCTCGGGGCCGAAGTAGGCGGCGTCGCCAATGCCGCTGCTCTTCAGGTACGCCTCGGCGCGCTTGGCCAGGCTGCGCGGGTCGCGTTCGTACGGCTTGCCGTCGGTCGGGTCGAGCACGTCGCACGACAGGATCAGCGTCGGCTCTTCGAAGAACGGGTCGATGTTGGCGGTGTTGGGGTCGGGCAGCAGCAGCATGTCGCTGGCCTCGATGCCCTTCCAGCCGGCGATCGACGAGCCGTCGAAGGCGTGGCCGGCGGAGAACTTGTCTTCGTCGAAGGCGGACACAGGCACCGAAACGTGCTGTTCCTTGCCGCGGGTGTCGGTGAAGCGGAAGTCGACGAACTTGACTTCGTTTTCCTTCACCATCTTCATCACGTCGGCAACGGTCTTTGCCATGCAGATCTCTCCTAGCGGGGCGCTGGTTTGGGGGGATTTTTTAGGGGGCCACAAGCAAAGACATGCTCCACTGAGGCGCACTGCAATCTAGCAGAAAGCATGCCGCCGGCCGCCGGCAGCGGCCCGGTCGCGCCCCAAGGCCGACTTCGATCGCCTCGGCGCGAGGCACGCCGCCCCGCGGAAGAGTCCGTCAGTTTTGGTGCGAAAACGAGCACCAATGTGGACGGTGTTGTCGCGGCTCAGCGCACCATCTCGGGGCCGAGCCGGGCGCCGAAGGCTTGCAGCCCGGCGCGCAACGCGGCGAACGCGTCGCCCGGGTCGCTGGCGGCCTTGACGCCGAGTTCGATGTGCCGCCCCCACTGCGGATGGTCGACGCTGGGCAGGCTGAAGACCTTGACCCCGGCAAAGCGCGCTTCGATGTCTTCCATCAACGGGGTCAGGCTGGCTTCCATCGCGCCGAAGACGATCACCGAGCGTTCGATCTGCCGCGCGCCGCCGTGCAGGTGGGCATAGCGCTGGTCGAGCAGGTTCTCGATCATCGGCCAGGCCATCACCGGGAATCCGGGCACGAAGTGGACGTGGCCGAGCGAGAAACCCGGAATCTTGTTGTATGGATTGGTGATGATCTCGGCGCCGCTCGGGAACACGCCCATGTTCAGCCGGTGCACGTTGTCGGCACGCTCGGGCTCGAACGGCAGGCCCTGCTCGGCGGCGACGTCGCGCATGCGCTCGAGGATCAGGTCGCGGGCCTGCGGATGCAGCGCCAGATCGACGCCCAGCGCGGCCGCGGCGCATTGCCGGGTGTGGTCGTCAGGGGTCGCGCCGATGCCGCCGCAGGAGAAGACCAGATCGCCGCTGGCGAAGGCATCGGCCAGCGCCTGGGTGATGCGCGGCCGGTCGTCGCCGACATAACGCGCCCAACCCAGCATCAGGCCGCGCGCCGACAGCAGTTCGATGACCTTGGCGAGGTGCTTGTCCTGGCGCTTGCCGGACAGGATTTCGTCGCCAACGATGATCAGGCCGATGTTCAAGGGTGGATCGTCTCGGGCAGGACCAGACGGGGGGGCGCGTTGGGCGCGGCGGGCGCGGCCCCGGGCGGGGCGTCAGCCTGGGCGGTGGCGCCGCGCAGGCGCTGCAACGCGGCCAGCGCGAAATGCGTGAACCAGCAGGCGGCGAAGGCGAAGACCAGCGTGTAGAGCCACACCGACAGCACCGCCAGCAGCGGCGCGAAGATCAGCGTCGCAGCGCTCAGCGCCCACAGCAACGACGGCGCCGCGCCGAGGTAGCCACAGGCCACGCCCATGGCCAGCAGCGGCCAGCGCTGCTGGCGCATGATCAAACGCCGCTCGGGCGCGCTGGCGTGCGCAGCCAGCACGTCGAAGGCCAGCACGCGGTAGGTCAGCCAGCCCAAGATCAACGGCGGCACGACCATCACCAGCGGCGGCACCAACCACAGCGGAATGCTGACCAGCAAGGCCAGCAGCGCCGCCGCGGTGCAGGCCAGCGACCACAGCAGGCCCTGCCACCACGCCGCCCCGGCCAGGCGCTGCAGCTGCGGGAAGCGCCGCCGCGCCACCAGGTCGACGATGGCTGGCGTCATCAACAGCGCCACCAGCAGCAGCGAGACGATGACCACCAGCGGGACCGTCAGCGCGACGATGATCAGCGGCGCCATCAGCGTGCGCAGGCCGGGCAGGCCGATGCTCTCGCTCCAGCGCAGCAACGCGGCGATCAGCTCCCACTGTTCGAGCGTGGCGCGCACCGCGGCCACCGCGCTTTCCCAATACGCCCAGCCGAGCACGCCGATCAGCCCGCCGGCCAGCAGCAGCGGCAGCAGCGACCAGACGATCACGCGCGGGTGCAGGCAATAGGCCGCGGCCCGCCAGAAGGCGTCGAAGACGGCGGTCATGCGTTCACGTCTAGCGCATGTTGCCGGTGTGGCCCAGCGAATAGCGGCCGGGCTGCGGCCAGACGGTCAGGCCATGCGGCTCGCTGCCGACCTTGATCTGCACCACGTCGCCGCTGGCGGTGTCGAAGCGGTAGACGACGTCGTCGTAGCGGGCGGCCAGCCACAGGTGCTTGCCATCGGCGCTGACGTTGCCCATGTCGGGGGAGCCGCCGCCGGGCACCGGCCAGCGGGCGACGATTTTCTCGCTGGCGAACTCGATGACCACGACGCCGCCGTTGCCCAGCCGGCTGCCGTGGATCTTGTGCGACCCGCGGTTGGCCACATACAGCCGCTTGCCGTCGCGGCTGGGGTACAGGCCATGCGCGCCGATGCCGGTGGCGATGAAGCCGACCTTCCTGAAGCTCTCGCCGTCGACGATGTGCACGCCGTCGGCGTGCATGTCGGCGATGTAGAAACGACGGCCGTCGGGCGACACGCGGATGTCCTGCGGCATGCCCTTCTTGGCGGTGCAGATCTCGGTCTCGCCGGGCTCCCAGACCTGCCCCGGCTTGACGCGTGGCGCACCCGGCTGCTCCTTGAAGCGGGTGGCCGGCATGTCGAGCTTCATGTAGGCCAGCACCTTGCGCTGCGCCAGGTCGATCTTCGCCAGCGTGCCCGAGAACTCGCAGGTGAAGATGGCGAAGCGGCCGTCGATCGCGAAGTCGGCGTGGTTGATGCCCGGGCAGCCCGGCGTGTCGATGCTGTACTGCAGCGCCATCGTCTTCGGGTCGCGGAAGTCCAGCCGCTTGCGCGCCTCGGCAACCACGATCGCCGACTTGCCGTCGGGCGTGAAGTACATGTTGTACGGGTCGTCGACGGGCAGCGGCGCGCCGGGCTTGGCGGTGCGCGGATCGATCGGCGTCAGGCTGCCGTCGGTGCGGCCCTCGGCATTGTTGGTGACCCACAGCGTGCGCAGGTCCCACGCCGGCACGATGTGCTGCGGCCCGATGCCGACCTTGAAGCGGTCGATGACCTTCAGCGTCGCCGGATCGATGACATCGACGTTGTTCGAGCGCAGGTTGGGCACGTAGACGCGCACCAGGTCGCCGGCGACGCTGGGGCTCATCTTGCCGGCCGCGTTTTCGCTGTACAGGTTGCGCGCGTCAGGAACGCCAGGCATGCCGGGCAGCGCCGGGGTGATGCCGGACACAGCCGCCGCGCTCGCCGCACTGGCTGGGATGGCGACCGCCGGCGCATCGGCAGCCCAGGCGACCGGTGCGCGGGTCAGGCTGGCCAGCAACACGACGCCACCGGCCAATACGGCGAGTGCCAGAACAACAGAGGTCGCACGTTTCATCGATCAAGTCCCAGGGTTTGCAAGCTCAGTTTGCAAGGTCGGTTTGGCAGGTCAGTTTGCAATGTCATGCGCAATCAGCGCCGGTTGCCGCGGGCCGCGCGGATCGCCGCCACCGAGACGTCGACGATATGCGCCAGCCCCGGCTGACCGATGTCGGCGCGCGCCCGTCGCGGGTCGCCGGCCACGCCGTCGCCACTCGCGTCGGGCGGGCGCGCGCTGGCAATGTCGGCGCGCACCAGGCGCGGGTCGGCGGCCAGGGCCAGCGCGGTGTCGGCCAGGCCGGCGTGGCTGCCGATCTCTGCCGCGCTGTAGCCCTGGCTCTTCAGGCTCGCGGCGAAGTCGGTCGACGACGCGCGGTAGTACTCGGGCAGCGCATGCGCGCGACAGCCCGACTGTGCGGCCCGGTCGCGGTTGACCGTCTGCGCCGCGCGGTCGAGGCTGGCGCGATAGCCGCCGTGATCGCCGAGGAAGACGATCTGGCACAGCCCGGCCTGGCGCAGGCTGCCCGCCGCGGCCACCAGGGTGGCTTCGAACACCGGCTCGGGGATGCTCAGCGTGCCCGGGTAGCGCATGTGCTGCGTCGGCGGGCTGATGCGGCCTTCGGGCACATAGGCGATGACCGGCGCGACCAGCGCATCGCCCAGGCGTTCGGCGATGCGCGTGGCAAGCACCTGCGCGCGCACGTTGTGCTTGCCCAGCACCATGTGCGGGCCGTTCTGTTCGGTGCCGCCGATCGGCACCAGCGCGGTCGTCGTCCCGGCAGCGACGCGATCGCGCAGTTCGGTCCAGGTCAGCTCGTCGAGCTGCAGCGTCGCTGCCCCCGACGGACCGGCGGCGCAGATCGCGCAGCCCAGCAGCAGCGCGCACAGCCTGGCGCAGGCACGCCCGATCACTCGTCGTCACCGCTCAGGATGCCGCCCAGCAAGCCACCGCCAACCACACCGCCCAGCACGCCGCCTTCTTCCTTGTGCCCACCGCGCTGCGGGGCCGCGGCGAAGACCCGCGATGCCAGGCGCGAGAACGGCAGGCTTTGCAGCCAGATCGTGCCCGGCCCGCTGAGCTTGGCGAAGAACAGGCCCTCGCCGCCGAACAACGCGGTCTTGATCTTGCCGACGTACTGGATCTCGAAGCCGACGCCGCCGGTGTAGGCGACGACGCAGCCGGTGTCGACCATCAGCGTCTCGCCGGCCTGCAGCACGCGCTCGACGATGGTCCCGCCGGCGTGAACGAAGGCCAGGCCGTCGCCTTCGAGCTTCTGCATCACGAAGCCCTCGCCGCCGAAGAAGCCCACCGACAGCTTCTGCTGAAAGTGAATCCCCAGGGACACGCCGCGCGCTGCGCACAGGAAGGCGTCCTTCTGGCAGATCAGCAGCCCGCCATAGCGGCGCAGGTCCATGGCCACGATCTTGCCGGGGTACGGCGCGGCGAAGGCCACGCGGTGCTTGGCACTGCCGTGGTTGGTGTAAACGGTGGTGAACAGGGATTCTCCGGTGACCAGACGTTTGCCGGCGCCGAGCAGTTTGCCGAACAGGCCCCCGGCAACGTCCTGCCGGCCATCGCCGAACACGGTGTCCATGCCGATCGCGGCGTCCATGAAGAACAGGCTACCCGCCTCGCCCACCGCAGCCTCGCCGGGGTCGAGTTCGACCTCCACGAACTGCATCTCCGCGCCCTTGATCTCGTAGTCCACCACGTCCATTGCCATCCCCGCCCTCCCGCCAGGCCGTCCGACCCTGCGCTGGGCGCGATGGTACCCAAGGTGCCTGTGACGACCGTAGCAACCCGTTGCACAGGGCCCCTGGGTGAAGGTGTCGGTGCGTCGGGTCCGGCGCGACAATCCGGTCACGATGCTGATCGTCCCCGACACCGCCTTCGGCGCGCTGCAGATCGCTGCGGCCACGCTGGCCGTGGTCGCGATCTCGCTGACGGCTGCCGGACTGCGCCAGCAGCATTACCGCGGCTGGGACTGGTGGGTGGCCGCGCTCTGGCTGGCCACGCTGGGTGCCACCGTCGGCGCGTGCTGGCCGGGCGTGCACGGCCAGGCGCTGGCCGGGCTCCTGCTGCTGCCGTGGCCGCTGCTGGCGCTGCGCGGTCTGCGCCGCTTCAACGCCCGCCACGCGCTGCCGACCAGCGAACGCGTCGACACGGCGGTGCTGGTCGCTGCCATCCTGGCCAGCGCGGTCGGCAGCTGGGGTGCCGCGGCAGCCGACGCCGCCGCCTGGCTGGTCGCCGCGGCGACCATCGCCGTGCACCTGTACGCCGTGGCGGTGCTCTTTCTGGCCCCCGGCGGCCGCGATGACACCCCCCTGCAGGCGCTGGGGGTGGCCATCGCGCTGGCGGCGTTCGCGCCGGGCTTCGCCGCCGTCCCGGGCGGCGACCTGCTCGGCCTGTTGTCGGCGCGTGCGGTGACCACCGCATTGGCCGCGGTGGTGCTGGCCTTCGTAGCGCTGACGCTGGTCAACGAACGCACCGAACGCCAGCTGCGCGAATCGCGTCGCCGCCTGCGCGTGCTGGCCAACCTGGATTCGCTGACGCAGGTGCCCAACCGCCGCCACTTCCACGAACTGGCAACCAAGGCCCTGCTGAGCGACCGCCCGGGCACCGCATCGCTGCTGATGTTCGACATCGACCACTTCAAGCACATCAACGACCACCTCGGCCACGCCGCCGGCGACCGTGCCTTGTGCCTGGTGTCCAGCGGCATGCTCGAGCACCTGCGCTCGATCGACATCGCCGGCCGCCACGGCGGCGACGAGTTCGTGCTGCTGCTGCGCCATGCGACGACCCGTGAAGCGATGGGTGTCGCCGCGCGCATCGTCGACGAGGTGCAGGCGCGCGCCGGCGAACAGCAGTTGCCGGCGCTGTCGCTGAGCTTCGGCATGGTCCAGGTGGCGCCTGGCGAACCGCTGGACGACGCACTGCGCCGTGCCGACCAGGCCCTGTACGAGGCCAAGCGGCAGGGCCGGTCGTGCGCCGTGGCGGCCATCGGCGATGAAGCCCAGCCGGTGTTCAGCGAAAGCCAACGCCTGGGTCTGACTGCCGCCTGACACCCCCGCGCCGCGGGCCGGCCTTCGGTTGCTGCGCTGCTGCTGGCATCATCGATCACCGCATGCTGTCCGCCCTGCTCGCCATCAGCCTCGGCGCCGCGCTCGGCGCCATCGCGCGCTGGGGTCTGGCGCTGGGCCTGAATCATCTGCTGCCGACACTGCCACCAGGCACGCTGCTGGCGAACCTGGTGGGCGGCTATCTGATCGGCGTGGCGGTCGCGGTGTTCGCCGAGCAGCCATCGCTTCCCGCGGAATGGCGGCTCTTCGTCATCACCGGCTTTCTCGGCGGTCTGACCACCTTTTCGACCTTTTCGGCCGAGGTCGTCGACGCCCTGCAGCAGGGTCGCCCAGGTTGGGCCTTGGCGACCATCTCGGCGCATGTGTTGGGATCGCTGGTGATGACCGTCGCCGGCCTGGCGAGCGTGGCCCTCTTTCGAGCCTAGTGCCCCACAGGTGCGCACGGCGGGTGCCCCCGCTGCCCTGGCGTGTCGGTGTCGACTCGTAGAATCGCGCCGCCTTTCAGCCGATCGCGCCCTTTGGAGCACGCCGACATGACCCCTGCCGAGATCCTGGCCGAACACGGCCCGCGCGAAGCGATGGACTACGACGTCGTGGTGGTCGGCGCCGGTCCCGGCGGCCTGGCCACCGCGATCCGCCTGAAGCAGCTGAACGCCGCGCTGTCGGTGGTGGTGCTCGAAAAAGGGTCCGAGCCCGGCGCCCACATCCTCAGCGGCGCGGTGATGGACCCGCGGGCGATCGACGAACTGTTTCCCGACTGGAAGGAGCGCGGCGCCCCGTTGCACCAGGCGGTGACCGGCGACGAAGTGCTGTTCCTGGCTGAAGGCCGCGCCAGCAGCACGCCCGGCTGGCTGGTGCCGGCCTGTCTGCACAACGACGGCAACTACGTCATCAGTCTCGGCGCGGTGACCAAGTGGATGGCCGAGCAGGCCGAAGGCCTCGGCGTCGAGATCTTCCCCGGCTTCACCGCCGCCGAAGTGCTCTACGACGAGAACGGCGCGGTGTGCGGCGTGGCCACCGGCAACCTGGGCGTCGGCAAGGACGGCCAGCCGCACGGCGGCTTCCAGCTGGGCATGGAGCTGCGCGGCAAGTACACGGTGTTCGCCGAAGGCGCGCGCGGTCACCTCGGCAAGCAGCTGATCGCGCGCTTCCAGCTCGACGAAGGCCGCGACCCGCAGAGCTACGCGCTGGGCGTCAAGGAACTCTGGGAAGTCCCGGCCGGCCAGGCCAAGCCCGGGCTGGTGGTGCACACCGCCGGCTGGCCGATGGACGCGCACACCTACGGCGGTGGCTTCCTCTATCACCTGCAGGACAACCTGGTGACGCTGGGTTTCGTCACCGGCCTGGATTACCAGAACCCCTGGCTCAGCCCGTTCGAGGAAATGCAGCGCTGGAAAACGCACCCGGCGATCCGCGCGCACATCGAAGGCGGCAAGCGCATCGGCTATGGCGCGCGGGCGATCACCGCCGGCGGCCTGCTCAGCCTGCCCAAGCTGGTGTTCCCCGGCGGCGCGCTGGTCGGCTGCGATGCCGGCACGCTGAACGCCGCGCGCATCAAGGGCAGCCACGCGGCGATCAAGACCGGCATGCTGGCTGCAGAGGCCGCCGCAGCGGCCATCGCCGCCGGACACAGCCACGACGAGCTGGCCGCCTACCCGCAGGCCTTCGAAGCCAGCTGGTTGTTCGACGAGCTGCACCAGAGCCGCAATTTCAAGCAGTGGTTCAAGCAGGGCAACACCGTCGGCACGCTGATGACCGGCGTCGAACAATGGTTGCTGCCCAAGCTGGGCATCCACAGCCCGCCGTGGACCATCCACCGCAAGACGCCCGACCACGCCCGGCTGCACGCCGCGTCGCAGGTCGAGCCCATCGTCTACCCCAGGCCGGACGGCAAGCTGACCTTCGACCGCCTGAGCTCGGTCTTCATCAGCAACACCAACCACGAGGAAGACCAGCCGGCGCATTTGACGCTGAAGGACGCGTCGGTGCCGGTGGCCATCAACCTGGCCCAATACGCCGGGCCCGAGAGCCGCTACTGCCCGGCCGGCGTTTACGAATACGTCAACACCGACGGCAACGACCGGCTGGTCATCAACGCGCAGAACTGCGTGCACTGCAAGACCTGCGACATCAAGGACCCGACGCAGAACATCGTTTGGGTCACGCCCGAAGGCGGCGGCGGGCCGAACTACGCGGGCATGTGACGGCGATCTGGCCGAGACGCCGCAGCCCCGCCCTGCCGGCCGAGGGGCTGCTGGCCGCGCCGGGTTGCGGCGTCTCGGCCGGCTGACGCCGCCAGACGCTCAGCGGCCGATGCCCGCTGCGGCAAGCTGCCCGGCCAGCGCGACCAGGTCGCGGTCGCTGCCCGCCGGCCCGAGCAACGACAGCCCGAGCGGCGCGCCATCGCGCTGCGCCAGCGGCAGCGACAACTGCGGCAGGCCCGCCAGCCCGGCGATGCACAGCATGCGGATGGCCCGGTTGCGGTAGTCCTCGAGCGTGGGCTCGGCCGCCGCGCGCAGCGGCGCGATGTCCGGCATGGTCGGCAGCAGCAGCACTTTGTCGTCGCCGAGCAGGCCCTGCATGCGCGCCGTGAACTCGACGCAAAAGGCACGCGCCGCGGCTGCCTGCGCCACGGTGACCTGGCGCGACCAGGCAAAGCGCTCAGCCACGCCGGGGCCCAGCGGCGGCGCATGGCGTTCGATCAGCGGGCCGTTGGTCTGCCAGGCCTCGAAGCCCTGCAGGTGGCGGAAGTGCCAGTACAGCGGATCGAAGCCCTCGGGCGCGACCGTCACCGGCGCGGCCGCGCCGAGCAGGCCGCTGACACGCGCCGCCGCGGCTTCGGCCGCCGGGCGCGCCGCCGGTGCCAGCAGCGCCCAGACATCGTCGGGCCACAACAGCGACCAGCGGGGCGCCGCCCCGGCCGGGCCGAGCAGCACGTCGGCGACGCGCGCGAACGTCGCCACGTCGCGCGTGAACCAGCCACAGGTGTCGAAGCTGGGCGCCAGATCCATCGCCCCGGCCAGGCTGACCCGGCCGTGCGTCGGCCGCAGCCCGACCAGCCCGTTGTGGCTGGCTGGTGCGCGCACCGAACCGCCGGTGTCGGTGCCCAGCGCGACGTCGCACAGGCCGTTGGACACCGCCGCGGCCGATCCCGACGACGAGCCGCCGGCGATGCGATCCGGCGCCGCGCCGTTGATCGGCGCGCCGAAGTGCGCGTTCTGTCCGTTCATCGAGAACGCGAATTCGTCGGTCACCGTCTTGCCGACGAACTGCGCGCCGGCGTCGAGCAGGGCCTGCACCGTCGACGCCGTGCGCTGCTTGATGCCCGACAGGGCCAGCACGATCGGGCTGCCGCCGCCGGTGGGGTAGCCGGCGACGTCGAACAAGTCCTTGGCTGCCAGGCGCAACCCGGACAACGGGCCGCTGGTGGCGTGGGGCACCGCCGCGGCGGGGTACGGCACGAAGGCGTGGGCGGGGTCGGCGAACGAGGTCATCGGTGGCGTCGGATCGGGTGGAAGCGGTGGGGCGGGCAACGGCGCGTCAGGTCGCCGTGACGTCGATGCGCAGGCAGCGCACATGGTGGCCGGGGGCGATCTGCTGCACCGGCGGCGCCGTCGCACGGCAGGCGTCGGCAGCGTGGATGCAGCGCGCGGCGAACGCGCAGCCCGGCGGCAGCTGCGCCAGGTCGGGCGGCGCGCCGGCGATGGTCGCCAACCGCGCGCCGGGCGCCAGCGCGCCATGCACCCGGCTGGCCAGCAGCGCCTGCGTGTAGGGATGGCGCGGCGCGCGCAGCAGCACGCGCGCAGCGCCTTCCTCGACGATGCGGCCGGCGTACATCACGGCGATGCGGTCGGCGACTTCCAGCGCCGCGCCGATGTCGTGGGTCACGAAGAGGATGGCCAGCCCGAGCTCGCGCTGCAGCTCGCGCAGCAGCAGCAGGATCTGGATCTGCACCGTGGCGTCGAGCGCCGTCGTCGGCTCGTCGGCCAGCAGCAGCTGCGGCCGGCAGGCCAGCGCCAGCGCGATCATCGCGCGCTGGCGCATGCCGCCGCTCATCTCGTGCGGGTAGGCCTGCAGCCGGCGCTCGGGGCTGGGGATGCGCACGCGTTCGAACAGCGCCAGCGCGCGCTGCCGGGCCGTGGCGGCGTCCACCGGTTCGTGGCGGCGGATCGCCTCGACGATCTGCGCACCCAGCGTGTAGACCGGGTCGAGGGCCAGCAGCGGCTCCTGGAAGATCATCGCCGCGACCGCACCACGGTGGTCGGCCAGCTGGCGCTCGCTCATCGCCAGCACGTCGCGGCCGGCCACATGCACGCTGCCGGTGATCCGCGTGCGCTGGCGGGCGTGCAGGCCGAGCAAGGTCCGCAGGGTCACGCTCTTGCCGGAACCCGACTCGCCGATCAGCGCCAGGGCTTCGCCGCGCTGCAGCTGCAGGCTGACCCCGCTGACGGCCTGCAGCGGCGCGCGGCCGCCGAGGAAAGCGACATGCAGGTCGCGGATGTCGACCAGCGGCCCGGCAGGGGCGGAAGGAGCAGCCGCAGCAGCAGCGGTGGCGGGTGCGGTGTTCATCGCACCCGGGCTGTCGGCGCTGCCGCAGCCCGCACGGGGTCGAGGGGCGCCCGGCTGTGACCGCTGCCCGCCTGGTACGCCAGACAGGCCACGCCGTCGCCGCCGGCCACCGAACCGGCGCCCTGGCGCTGCGGCGCGCGCTGTCCGCACACCGCCTCGGCCAGCGCACAGCGCGGGTGGAAGCGGCAGCCGGCCGGCGGGTCGATCGGGTTCGGCGGGTCGCCGGCCAGCGGCGCGACGTCGGTGCGGTGGTCGGGGTCCAGGCTCGGCATCGACGACAGCAGGGCCTGCGTGTAGGGGTGGCGCGCCGCGGTGAACAGCGCTTCGGAGCGGCCGATCTCGGCCACCTCGCCGAGGTACATGACCATCACGCGGTCGCTGATGCAGCGCACGACGTTGAGGTCGTGGCTGATGAACAGGTAGGTCAGGCCGAACTCGTCCTTCAGGTCGAGCAGCAGGTTCAGCACCTGGGCCTCGACCGACTTGTCCAGCGCCGACACGGCTTCGTCGAGGATCACCATGCGCGGCTCGAGCGCCAGCGCGCGGGCGATGTTGATGCGCTGGCGCTGGCCCCCCGACAGCTCGTGCGGATAGCGCTGGGCGAAGCGCGCCGGTTCCAGCCCGACCTTGGCCAGCAGCGCGCGCGCCCGCTCGACGGCCTGGCGCCTGGGCACGCCGTGCACCGTCGGCCCGAAGGCGATCGAATCGGCGACCGTCAGCCGCGGGTTCAGCGACGCATAGCTGTCCTGGAAGACCATCTGCACCTGGCGCCGGAAGGCGGCCAGCGGCAGGTCGCGCGAGCCGACGGCAGCGCCGTCGAAGATGACGTCGCCGGCGGTCGGCGCGATCAGGTGCATCAGCAAGCGCGCCGTCGTGCTCTTGCCGCAGCCCGATTCGCCAACCACGCCCAGCGTCTCGCCCGGGAAGACCTGGAAATCCACGCCATCGACCGCCCGCACCACACCGCCGCCGCGGCCGAGCAGATTCTTCTTCAGCGGGAAGTGCTTGGCCAGGCCGCGCACCGTCAACAGCGGCACGCGCCCGGACTGGCCGGCGCTCACTGCTTGATCTCCATCGCCGCGCGCAGCCCGTCGGACAGCAGGTTGAAGGCGATCGAGGTGATGAAGATCATCGCCCCGGGCAGCGCCGCCACCCACGGCTGGACATAGATCGCCGTGCGCAGCGTGTTGAGCATCAGCCCCCACTCGGGCTCGGGCGGCTTGACGCCCAGGCCGAGGAAGCTCAGGCCCGACGCCAGGATCATGCTGACCGCGATCAGGCTGGTGGTGTAGACGAAGATCGGCCCGAGCACGTTGCCCAGCACGTGCACGCGAACGATGGTGAAGGCGCCGGCGCCCGATGCCCGCGCGGCTTCGACGAAGTCGCGGCCGCGCACCTGCGTCGTCACCGCTTCGGCGACGCGCGCCACCTGCGGGATGAAGACGACGGTCAGCGAGACCAGCGAGTTGCCGATGCCCGCCCCCAGCGCGCCGGACAGCGCGATCGCCAACAGCACCGACGGGAAGGCGTAGAAGACATCGATGGTGCGCATGATCGCGGTGTTGACGACACCGCCGGCGTAGCCGGCCGTGATGCCCAGCGCCGAGCCGAGCACGAAGGCCAGCAGCACGGGGGTCAGCCCCATGAACAGCGACAGGCGGGCGCCGACGATCAGGCGGCTCGCCATGTCGCGGCCGAGTTCGTCGCTGCCCAGCGGGTAGCCCGGGCTGCCGATCGGCTTGAGCCGGCCGAGCATCGACGCGGCCAGCGGGTCGGCCGGCGCCAGCCAGGGCCCGAACAGCGCCAGGCCCAGCAGACCGATGACCACCAGCGCGGCCATCAGCGCCGTCTTGTCGCGCAGCAGGCGCTGGCCGACCGACGCCCAGTAGCCGCGCGCGGCGGGCGCCGCCGGCGCCGACGGACCGGCTGTGCCGGCAGCAGCGGCAGCGGTGTGGGCCTGGATGTCGATGGCCATGGCGTCAGGCCCGCGCGATGCGCGGGTCGAGCAGCGTCTGCACGATGTCGACCAGCATGTTCAGGACCACGAAGAACATCGCCAGCACCAGGATCGTGCCCTGCAGCAGCGGCAGGTCGCGCTGGAAGATGGCGCTGTTCAGCAGGAGGCCGGTGCCGGGCCAGGCGAACACGGTCTCGATCAGGATCGAGCCGCCGAGCAGGTAACCGAGCTGCAGGCCCATCACCGCCAGCGCCGTCGGCGCGGCGTTCTTCACCACGTGGGCGAAGACGCCCAGGTGCGTCAGCCCCTTGGCGCGCAGGCCGACGACGAATTCCTGGGCCAGGATGTCGGCGACCAGCGCACGCACGGTGCGCGCGACGATGCCCATCGGGATCACCGACATGGTCAGCGCGGGCAGCAGCATGAACTGCGCGTGTCCCCAGTCCCAGGCCCAGTCGCCCGAGCCGCCCGGCCCGGCGCCGGTGGCCGGCAGCCAGTTCAGCTGCGCCGCGAAGACGATGACCATCACCATGCCCAGCCAGTAGTGCGGCACGCTGACGCCGAGCACCGAGATCACCGATGCCAGGCGGTCGACGACCGAGTTGCGGAAGTAACCGGCGACGAAGCCGAACAGGCTGCCCAGCACGAAGCCGATGAAGGTCGCCACCAGCGCCAGGCGCAGCGTGTTGCCGACCGCCTTCATCACCTCGCTGGCCACCGGGCGGTTGCTGGCGATGGAGGTGCCCAGGTCGCCCTGCAGCGCCCGCCAGGTCCAGGCCGCGAACTGTTCGGGCAGCGAACGGTCGAAGCCGTAGAGCCGGGTCAGCTGCTGCTGCAGTTCGGCACTCGCGTCGGGCGGCAGGATGGCCACCAGCGGGTCGCCCGGCGCCAGGTGCACGAGCGCGAAGCAGACCAGCGCCACGCCCAGCATGATGGGCAGCGCGTACAGCACACGACGCAGCAGGTAGGCGAGCATGGCCAGATAGGAGGCAGAGGTGGTGCAACCGCCGGGTTCAAACTCCAGCAAACGCCGCGGAACCGGCTTTGCCGGGCCGCTGGCGTTGCCCCCTTGGCGGGAGGCGCCGAAGGCGCTACGGGGGGTTACTCCATGTTCATCGTGGCGATGTCGATGAACCAGCTGCGCGGCTGGACCACGCCCTTGACCTTGGCGCTGATGGCGCGCGGGCCGACGTCGTGGGCGATCCAGATGAACGGCGCCTCGTCGACGATGCGCGCGTGCAGCTTGGCCAGCGCCGCGTCGCGCGGCTTGTCGTCGAACGCGGTGCGCGCGTCGGCCACCAGCTTGTCGATCTCGGCGTTGCCGAAGTAGCCCCAGTTGTTGCTGACCGGCGGGAAGGTCTTGGTGCTGACGAAGCGCACCATCGCGAAGAACGGGTCCATCGCCGCGAAGCTGACGTTGATGGCATTCGCGCCGTTGGCCGATGCGTCCTTGGCGCCCTTGCGCCAGTTGGTGAACAGGGTGTTCCACTCGATGACGTCGAACTGCACGTCGAAGCCGCAGGCTTTCAGCGATTGCTGGACGAATTCGTTCATCGGCAGCGGCTGCATCTGCCCCGAACCCGAGGCCGAGATCTGCACCTTGACCTTCAGCGGCTTGGCCGCCGACCAGCCGGCCTCGGCCATCAGCTTGCGCGCCGCGTCGGGGTCGTACTTGATGTCGAACCTGGGGTTGCCCCACCACGGGTGGCTGGGCGGCACGGTGCCCTTGGGCACGCCCATCATGCCGCCGAGCAGCTTCAACAGCCCCGTGCGGTCGACGCACAGGTTGGCGGCCTGGCGCACGCGCTTGTCGAGCCACGGCGAGCCTTCGGCGAACGACAGCTGCCAGGGCCAGACATGCGGCTGCTGGTTGAAGTAGATCGTGTTGCCGCGCGCGGTGATCGGGCCCATCGCGTCGGGCGACGGCGCCTCGATCCAGTCGACCTGGCCGCTGAGCATCGCCGCGGTGCGCGAATTGGCCTCGGGCATCGGCAGCATCACCACGCGGTCGATCTTCGGCACGCGCTTGGCGTCCCAGTAGGCCTTGTTGGCCACCACCTCGAGCCGTTCGCGCGCCACGAACTTGGCCATCTTGAACGGGCCGGAACCCGACGCGTCGGCAGCGAAGGCGGTCCAGGCCGCCTTGCTGCGCTCGGCCGCCGGCAGGCCGGCTGCGGTGGCGTCGAACTTCTTCTGCCAATGCGCCGGCGAGGCCATGAACAGGTTGGTCAGGTTGATCGGCAGGAACGAGTCGGGTTCGCTGGTCGTCAGCTCGACCGTCATCTCGTCGATCTTCTTCGCGCTGCGCAGCGTCGGCATGCGGCTGGCGGTGACGCCGACCTGGCTGGGGTCGAAGAACACGGCGTCCTTGTCAAGCACCTTGCGCACGTTCCAGACCACGGCGTCGGCGTCGAAGGCGCTGCCGTCGTGGAACTTGACGCCCGGGCGCAGCTTGAAGACCCATTTGGTCTTCTCCTTGGCGTCGACCGCCCAGCTCAAAGCCAGCCCGGGGATCAGCACGCTCGGCGCATCGGCCTTCGACAGGTCCCAGTGGGTCAGCGCGTCGTACATCGGGATGCCGGTGAAGCGGTTGCCCTCGAAGCCCTGGTCGGGCTGGCCCAGCGTGCGCGGGATGTCGGCGGCGGTCATCGCGATGCGCAGGACCTTTTCCTGCGCGACGGCAGTGGCGATCAGCCCCAGGCTCAGGGTGCAGGCGGCGGTCAGGCGGAACAGCGGACGGCGGGGTGGGTGGGGCACGGCGGATCTCCTTGGGAAACTTGTGAGGGGTCTGGCGCAAGAGGCATGCCAGCGTGATCGGGCGCGGCGGCCCGTTGTGGTGCGCTGCGCGGGGCTCGCGGGGCTCGCCGGACTTGCCGGACGCGCCAGACTTGCCGGGCGGTGGGTCACATCAGGCCTCGGCCAGTGCACGCACCGCGTGCTGGATGCCGCCGGCGCCGATCGGCACGGCCATCGCGCGCAGTGCCGCCTCGACGCCGGCCAGCGCGCCCAGCAGGTTGGCCGGGTTCTGGTCGCCGAGGTGGCCGATGCGAAAGGCGCGCCCGGCCAGCGGGCCCAGGCCACCGGCAATCGCCACCTGGAAGCGTTCGCGGGCCAGCGTGCGCAGGCCGTCGACATCGAAGCCGGCCGGCACGGCGATCGCCGTCACCGCCGCCGAGCGGCAATCGGCATCGCGGCAGACGAAGTCGATCACGCCACCGTCGCGCCAGCCGGCCACCGCGGCATGCACCGCACGCGCCAACCGGGCATGCCGCGCGAGCACCGCGTCGGCGCCCTCGGCCGCGATCAGGCCCAGCGCGGCTTCCAGCCCGGCGACCAGGCTCTGCGGCGGCGTGCCGCAGAACTTCTGGTACGACATCGCGCCCTGGCGCCGCGTCCAGTCCCAATAGAAGCGCGGCGTCGGGTTGCGCTGTGCGACGGCCAGGGCTGCGTCGTTGGCGGCCACGAAGGCCAGACCCGGCGGGCACATCAGGCCTTTCTGCGACGCGCCGAGCACGACGTCGGCACGCAGCGCGTCCATCGCCAGCGGCTCGACGCCCAGCGAGGCCACCGCGTCGACCACCAGCAGCGCCGGGTGCCCGCTGGCGTCCATCGCTGCGCGCAGGGCGGCCAGATCGCTGGTCACGCCGGTGGCGGTGTCGGTGTGCACGGCGAAGACGGCAGCGATCAGCCGATCGCGGTCGGCCGCCAGCGCCCGGGCCACGCCGTCGACATCGATCGGCCGGCCTTCCTGCCAGGCCGTGCGCTGCACGCGGCGACCCAGCCCCTCGGTCTGCACGGCCCACGACTCGCTGAAGTGCCCGGTGCCGGCGACCAGCGCCACCGCCTGCGGCGCCAGCAGGTTCTGGACCACGGCTTCCCAGGCGCCGTGGCCGTTGCATGCGTACAGGAACACGTCCGCCCGGGCGGTCTGCAGCAGCCACCGCAGGCCGCGCTCGCAGGCTGCGATGCTGGCGTCGACACGCGGGTCCGCCAGGTCCATGGGCTGCCGGCTCATCGCGTGCAGCACGTCGTCGGGGACCGGCGACGGGCCGGGCGAGTGCAGCAGACGGCGACCGGGAATGCGCGGGCTGGCGGTCATGGGACGGGTCGCGAGAGTGGCTCACGGCGGATGACGAAGTCGCGGATGCTACGCGGCGCGCGGATCGGCCGGCGCCACCGGCGCTGGCCAGTCGCTGCCGTCGGGCCGCCAACGACCCAGCGGGCCGCCCCCGCTTTCAGCGCGCCCAGTCCGCTGGCCGCTTGTCGATGAAGGCCTGCACCCCTTCGAGCGCGCTGGCGTCCATCATGTTGCAGGCCATCGTCCGGCCGGCGTCGTCGTAGGCCGCGGCGATGCCGGCTTCGAGCTGGCGGTAGAACAGCGCCTTGCCGAGTGCCAGCGCGACCTGCGGCTTGCCGACGATGCGCTCGACCAGCGCATCGACCGCCGCGTCGAGCCCAGCGGGCGCAACGACGCGGTTGACCAGCCCCTTGGCCAGCGCGGTGTCGGCGTCGATGAACTCGCCGGTGACGAGCATCTCGAACGCCGCCTTGCGCGACAGGTTGCGCGACAGCGCCACGCTCGGCGTGGCGCAGAACAGGCCCAGGTTGACGCCGCTGACGGCGAACTTCGCATCGCTCGACGCGACGGCCAGATCGCACATCGCCACCAGCTGGCAGCCCGCCGCGGTGGCGATGCCCTGGACCCGCGCGATCACCGGCACGCCCAGGCGCTGGATGCTCATCATCATGCGGCCGCATTGCGCGAACAGGCGTTCGTAGTAGTCCAGCGACGGCGCGGCGCGCATTTCCTTCAGGTCGTGCCCGGCGCAGAAGGCACGGCCCGCGGCGGCGATGACGACGACACGCGCCGTGCTGTCGGCGGCCACCCGGTCGAACGCCGCCTGCAGCGCATCGAGCATCGATGCCGACAGCGCGTTGAAGGCCTGCGGGCGGTTCAGCGTCAGCGTCACCGCACCGCGGCTGTCCTTCTCGAACAGGACCAGGGGTTCTTCATTCATGGCATCGGTCCTTCGGTCATGGCAGCCGGCGGGAAGACGCCCGATCATGCCAGCGGGGCGCGTGCCCTCGCAGGCCGCCGCGGCGTTCAGCGGCGCGGCCCTGCCGCCTTCACGACGCCGCGCCGCGATCATCGACAGGCAGCGCGGCATCCTTCATTCGAAGGCCGCCCCGCTGCGGGCCCTGTCGCGCAGCGTGAACTTCTGGATTTTGCCGGTGCTGGTCTTCGGGATCGGCTCGAAGCGGATCTCGCGCGGCACCTTGTAGCCGGCAAGCAGCGACTTGCAGTGGGCGACGAGTTCAGCCGCGGTGACCGTCGCGCCCGGCTGGACTTCGACGAAGGCCAGCGGGGTCTCGCCCCACTTCGGGTCGGGCCTGGCGACCACCGCGCACGACAGCACCGCGGGGTGGCGGTACAGCGCGTCCTCGACTTCCAGCGAGCTGATGTTCTCGCCGCCGCTGATGATGATGTCCTTGCTGCGGTCTTTGATCTTCACGTAGCGGTCGGGCTCGATCACCGCCAGGTCGCCGGTGTGGAACCAGCCGCCGGCGAAGGCCGCCTGGGTGGCCTGCGGGTTCTTCAGGTAGCCCTTCATCACGATGTTGCCGCGGAACATGATCTCGCCCATCGTCTGGCCATCGGCCGGCAGTTCGGTCATGGTCGCCGGGTCCATCACCGTCATGCCTTCCTGCAGGCCGTAGCGCACGCCCTGGCGGCCGTTCAGCCGGGTCTGCTCGGACAAGGTCTCCTGCGCCCACGACGCACGCTTGACGGCCACGGCCGCCGGGCCGTAGACCTCCGTCAGGCCGTAGACATGGGTGATGTCGAAGCCGATGCGGGCCATGCCTTCGATCATCGCCGCCGGCGGCGCCGCGCCGGCGACCATGCCGCGCACGGTCTGCGTGATGCCGGCGCGCTGTTCGGCCGGCGCGCTGATCAACAGGTTGTGGACGATCGGTGCGGCGCAGTAGTGATCCACACCGTGCTCGCGCATCGCGCGGAGGATGTTCGCGGCATCGACGCGGCGCAGGCAGACATGCGTGCCGCCGAGCAGCGCCACGGTCCACGGGAAGCACCAGCCGTTGCAGTGGAACATCGGCAGCGTCCACAGGTAGACCGGAAAATGCGGCATGGTCCAGGTCGCCGCATTGCTGACCGCGTTGAGGTACGCGCCGCGGTGGTGGGTGACGACGCCCTTCGGGTCGCCGGTCGTGCCGCTGGTGTAGCTGACGGCGATCGCATCCCATTCGTCGGCCGGGCCTTCGAGCCGGGACAGCGGGGCGTGCGCGGCCAGCCAGGCTTCGTACTCCAGCGCGCCGACGCGCTCGCCCGGGCCGGCGTATTCGCTGTCGGCGACATCGACGACCAGCGGCGTGCGGCCATGCTCGGTCTGCAGCAAGTACAGCGCGGCAGCCATCGCCGGGGCGAACTCGCGGTCGGTGATCAGCACCGCGCATTCGCAGTGGTGCAGCTGCCAGGCCAGCAGCGGCGCATCGAGCCGCGTGTTCAGCGTGTTGAGCACGGCACCCAGCGCCGGCACGGCGTAATGCGCCTCGACCATCTCCGGCGTGTTGGGCAGCATCACGCTGACCGTGCTGCCGCGGCCGACGCCGGCGGCGCGCAGCGCGGCGGCCAGGCGCGCCGACCGCTCGCGCGTCTGCGCCCAGCTGTAGCGCCGTGCCCCGTGGACCACCGCCGGCAGGTCGCCGAAGACTTCGGCGCTGCGTTCGACGAAGCTGACCGGCGACAAGGCCACATGGTTGGCCGCGTTGCGGTCCAGATCCTGGTCGTAGATGTTCATGGCGACACTCCTGAATCGAAGCGCCATCGTAGGCCCGGGCACCAGCCGCCGTCGGTGCGCTTCAGGCCGGCGGGTGGCCTTCGATCGCCAGCAGCGTGCCGCTGGGGAAGCGCGATGCCGGATGGCGATCAACCGCTGGTCTCCGGGCGGGTGGCCCACCCGGCTCAGCCCGCGCGCAGCGGCAGTGCTTCGAGCCCGCGCAGGTTGATCAGCGCGCGCCAGGGCGGCGCGGGGTCGGCCAGGCGCAGCGCCGGGCAGCGCTGCAGCAGGCGGCCGAAGGCGATCTGCGCTTCCAGCCGGGCCAGCGGCGCGCCCAGGCAGAAGTGGATGCCGGCGCCGAAACCAAGCTGCGGGTTGTGCGCCCGGCCGATGTCGAAGACCTCGGGGTCGTCGAACACTGCCGGGTCGCGGTTGGCCGGGCCGAGCAGCATGAAGACCACCTGCTCGGGTGGGATCAGCGTGTCGCCGACGGCATACGGCTCGACCGTCAGCCGCGCGACCATCGTCACCGAACCTTCGTAGCGCAGCATCTCCTCGACGGCCGGTGCCACCAGTCCCGGGTCGGCACGCAGCCGGGCCAGTTGATCGGGATGCCGCAGCAGCGTCAGCAGGCCGTTGCCGATCAGGTTGGTCGTCGTCTCGTGGCCGGCGATGAACAGCAGGATCAGGTTGCCGAGCAGTTCGTCGTCGCTCAGCCGGCCCTCGTCGTCGTGCGCGGCGACCAGCATCGACAGCAGGTCGTCGGGACGGGCGCCGCCGCCGCCGCGGCGCTGCGCGATGTGGCCGCGCAGGTACGCCGCCATCTCGTCGGCCGCGCGGCCGGCGGCCAGGCGTTGTTCGCGGCGCGACACCGGCTCGACGATGATCGCCAGCGCGTCCGACCATTGCTTGGTCTGCGCGAAGTCCGCCGGCGGCAGGCCCAGCACGTCGCAGATCACGCGCACCGGCAGCTGCTGCGCGAACGCGCTCATCAGCTCGACATCGCCCTGTGCCGGCAGGGCGCCCAGCAGCTCGTCGGTGATGGCGGTGATGCGCTCGCGCAGCGCGGCGATCACCGGCGGCTTGAAGGCCGCGTTGACCAGCCGGCGCAGCCGCGTGTGCTTGGGCGGGTCGTTGAACAGCATCCACTGTTCCGTGGTCCGCTCGAGCGTCGAATCGGCGATGTACGGGCGATGCTCGCGGTACACCGGCGACCGCCAGGGCTCGCGGCTGAGGTGCGTGCTGCGCAGCGCAGCGCTGACGTCGGCATGGTGGGCGAGCAGCCACACGCCGACGGCATCGCGCTCGACGCGGCCCCGTTCGCGCACCGCCCGCAGCAGCGGGTGCGGGTCGTCGCGGAAAGCCGGGTGGCGCATGTCGATGGCGCCGGCGGCTGGGGTGTTCTGGCTCACGGCGCGTTGCCCAGCAATTCGGCGAGCACGGCGTCGGCCTGGTCGACCGCAGCGCTCGGCAGCAGGGTACGGCGGGGGCGGATCAGGGGCGACAAGGACATCTCCATCAGCAGGTCAAGACGGCAGATTAAGACGGCAGTTCAAACAAGGCAGTCAGGCAGTGAGCGAGCGAGCAGGTTGCAGCGGCAGGATCGCAAGGGCCTGTCGGCTACGCGCTGGCGGCGGCCAACGCCTGGTCGATGACCCACAGGATGTCGTCGATGTGTTCCAGGCCGACGGAAATGCGCACCATGTCGGGCGGCACGCCGGCGGCCAGTTGCTGGGCTGCGTCGAGCTGGCGGTGGGTGGTGCTGGCCGGGTGGCTGATCAAGGTGCGCGTGTCGCCGATGTTCACCAGGTGGCTCATGAAGCGCGCACTCTCGATGAACTTCACGCCCCTGGCCATGCCGCCCGCTGCGCCCTGTGCCGCGCCGGGCTTGACGCCGAAGGCCAGCAGCCCCGACGCGCCGCGCATCTGGCGCTGCAGCAGCGCGTGCTGCGGATGATCGGGCAGCCCCGGGTAGTTGACCCAGGCCACCGCCGGGTGGTCGCGCAGGAACGCGGCGACCTGCAGCGCGTTGGCGCAGTGGCGTTCCATGCGCAGCGGCAGCGTTTCCACACCCTGCAGGATCTGCCACGCGCTCATCGGCGACAGCGCCGCGCCAAACACGCGCAGGCTTTCCATCCGGCAGCGCATCGTGAAGCCGAAGTTGCCGAAGGTCTCGTAGAAGCGCACGCCGTGGTAGCCCGGCGACGGCTCGGTCATGCCCGGAAACTTGCCGTTGTCCCACGGGAAGCGGCCGCTCTCGACGACCACGCCGCCGAGCGTGGTGCCATGCCCGGCCAGGTACTTGGTGGCGCTGTGCACGACGATATCGGCGCCGTGCGGCTGGATCGTCAGCGGGTTGCACAGGAACGGGCTGGGCACGGTGTTGTCGATGACCAGCGGCACGCCGTGCGCATGCGCGACCTCGGCCACCGCGGCGATGTCCAGCACCACCAGGCTCGGGTTGCCCAGGCTTTCGGCGAACACGGCGCGGGTGTTGGGGCGCATCGCCGCGGCGAAGGCTTCGGGCTGCGTCGCGTCGACGAAGGTCGTGGTGATGCCGAACTTCTGCAGGTTGACGGCAAGCATCGTCACGCTGCCGCCATACAGCGCGCCGGCGGCGACGACGTGGTCGCCGGCCTGCAGGATGGTCATCAGGGCCATCGCCTCGGCGGCCATGCCGCTGGCGCTGGCCACCGCCGCGCGGCCGCCTTCGAGCGCGGCGATGCGCTCCTCGAACGCCGCGACGGTGGGGTTGCTCAGCCGCGAATAGACATTGCCGAAGGTCTGCAGGTTGAACAGGGCCGCGGCGTGCTCCGCACTGTCGAAGACGAAGCTGGTGGTCTGGTAGATCGGCAGCGCACGCGCGCCGGTCGCGGCGTCGGGGATCTGCCCGGCGTGGATGGCCAGGGTCTCGGCGCGGAAGACGCGGTCGGCCATCAGCCGCGCCCGTGGCGATCGGCCGGGCCGGTGTCCGGATCCGGCCGCTGCGCCGAGACCACGCCGGTGTTCACGCCGACCCAGTTCAAGCCGCCGAACAGCCGCGCGTGTTCGATCTTCACGCAGCGGTCCATCACCACATCCAGCCCGCCGGCGCGGGCGATGGCCGCGGCCTCGGCGTTGGCCACCCCCAACTGCTGCCACAAGCATTTGGCGCCGATGGCCACCGCGCTGCGCGCGATCGGCGGCAGGTCGTCGGCCTTGCGGAAGACATCGACCATGTCGACCGGCACGGGGATGTCTTCGAGCCGCGCGTAGCAGCGTTCGCCGAGCACGTCGGTGTAGCGCGGGTTGACCGGGATCACCCGGTAGCCGAGAGACAGCAGATATTTGGCGACGAAGAGGCTGGGCCGGTGCCATTCGGCCGACAGGCCGACGACGGCGATGCTGCGGCAATCGCGCAGGATGCGGCGCAGGGTCGGGATGTCGTCGTCCATGGCCGATGCTAGCTCGGCGCCGCGGCGCTGCCCGAACTGTGGCGGGGAACTGAAGATCATCGCGGCGATCCTGGAGCGACCGGACACCGAGAAGATCCTCATGCACCTGGGATTGCAGACGCGTGCGCCACCTCATGCGCCGGCCCGTGGCCAGGCGCTGCAAGCGGCCTGAGGCCGCCCAATCGGGACCTTTCATGAGACCCGGCGAACAGGCCCCTGGAGTCGGCTGCGTCCCGAGGGTTTGCGGGGCCGATGGATGCGCAAGGCGGCAAGGGGTGACCTTCGGACGGCGTCAGAGAAAGACGGCCTCCCCGCAGCCTGGCCGGGGATGGTCACGTTGACCGTTCCGTCGGCAGCGATCGACACTTCGTGTGCGGTGCCCGGAATCGTGATGCCGGGCTGCATCACTTGGCCGGCCGCCGTCACCATCTGGCCGTTGGCATGGAGCTGGAACGAACCGTCGCGCGAGAAGCCGGTGGTCCTATAAGGCAGCGCGATCTGGAAGATGTCGCCGCCCTTGATCGCGATGCCGAGATTGTTGCCGCTCTACTGCAGCGTGAACTGGCTGGAGTTTCGCGTCGCCGCGGTCACGCGCGTGTCCAGACCGAGCTGCAAGCTTGTCGGCAGCTGACTCTGCTCGGACGTGGTGGAGCCTGCCGGGCGCAGGTTTTGCTTCATCCGGTCTTTGAACACCACACCACCGCGCTTGCAGCCGTTGGTGGCCGCGTTGGCCAGGTTGTTGAGATCGCGTCCAGCTTGGTCTGCTGGCCTTCCATGCCAACCTTGGCGGCCCATAGCGATCGGGTCATGTCAGTACCGCCCGCCCGAAGGTGCTGAAACGGGTAGGGCCAGCCCCTACAGAGAGCGCCGGGAGAGCGAGGCTTACTGGTGGCGAGGCATCGCGTCCCCTACGATTCCCGCATGAATGTTCGATTTGTGTTGTGGCTTCTCTATGGGGCGTCGCACCTCTCGATTGCGGCGCTGGGCAGCGCGGGCGCGTGGGCCAGCACCTGCCCGGCCGTATCCAGCGGTTATTCGGTCGGCCAGCGGGTGGTGTTCATCGTGGAGGACCGAACACTGCAGCCGCCGGTTCGCATCGAGCGGGAAGTGAGTGGGGCCAAGCCGGCCAGCTTCGAGGTGCTGCGTCGGCCAATCGATGACCGTGGCCAGTGCGCGGGCCGGCAGATTGCCTACGGGCGCGACCACAAGCATGTCTTCCATCGGTGGCAGGTGATCCCGGGAGCCGACCCCCGCACCTATACCTTTATCGAAGGCAGCTACGCGCGCGACAAGACGGCGATCTACGCGCAGGCCAGGCGGCTGACGACCCGGCTGGACACCTTCCGCATCTTGCCCGCCGGGTATGCCAGCGACGGGCGCAGGCACTTCTTCGGCGACATCGTCATCGAGGGGCGGCACTTCGAGTTGCTAGGCGACAAAACCCAGGTGAGCCGCGGTTACGCCAGGACCGAGCAGCGCGTGTACCACAAGGGCAAGGCATTGCCCGGTGCCGATCCGCACAGCTTCGAGCTCTACAAGCCCGAGGCGGGCATCACGCGCGACCGGCGGGTCGTTTACTACGACGATCAAGTGATCGTCGGCGCCGATCCAGGCACCTTCATGCAGGTGCACGGCTACACGTTCAAAGATCGAGCCGGCGTGTATCAACAAGGCCGGAGGCTCGACGGGATCAGCCCTGGCAGCGTGCGCGCCACCGAGTTCGGTACCTACCTGGTCGATGACCAATCGGTCTTCAAGGCGGGCGTTCGCTTAGCTGGTCGCGACGCGGCTTCCTTCGTCGAGTTGCAGTACCCCTGGAGTCGCGACAGGCATGCCGCGTACTACCAGGAAAGCCCGGTGCCCGATGTGGACTTGAGCAGTTTCAGAACAACTGACATGGACCGTGCCGAAGACCAAAACGTCCGTTATGTGGGGCCGCGGAAAGTCTGCAAGTTCAACCCCAGCGATCCGCAAGTTCTGCCGCTGTGCAGCTGACCCGACTCGACCCCCTATGCAAGTTCAAGGCCCGTATTCGAGACCGGTCGTGGCGAGCCCTACCAGATTAACGCGGCCGGCGTTGATATCCAGGTCTGCTGCCAGCACCGTCAGCGCACCCACCGACACCGAACCCCCTGCCAGCATTGCGACATAGGGTGCTGCCTGCTCCTCGGTGGGGCCAGAGCCGAAGAGGTTGGTCCAGAGCAGGGAAACCACGCCTGCATTGCTGGAAGCGCCCGAAACACTGACCGCCAATGCGGCCAGTTGTTCGTATGTCGTTCCAGCATCAAGGTACGACAGCCCGATGCCGACGTACTGCTTGTTGGCCACT
>JANMAP010000009.1:0-23654 GCA_031359905.1 Burkholderiales bacterium
GAAGTCCGACGTGGCGATGCCGGCGGCTGCCAAGCTGATGGCCGATAACCGGATCCAGCCCGGCTCGGTGAGCGGCAGCGGTCGCGACGGTCGCGTGACGAAAGGCGACGTGCTGGGCGCGTTGGCGGCCCCGCCGCCGCCGCCGGCAGCAGTCATTGCGCCAGCGGCGCCGTCCGTGGCCCGGCCGCTGCCGTCGGTCGCCGCGCCGCCGACCGCCAACCTCGGCGACCGTCCCGAACAGCGCGTGCCGATGTCGCGACTGCGCGCCCGGGTCGCCGAACGCCTGCTGCAGAGCCAGGCCACCAACGCCATCCTGACGACCTTCAACGAGGTCAACATGGCCCCGGTGATGGAGATGCGCAAGCGCTTCCAGGACAAGTTCGAGAAGGAGCACGGCGTCAAGATCGGATTCATGAGCTTCTTCGTCAAGGCCGCGGTGGCGGCGCTGAAGAAGTACCCGGTGATCAACGCCAGCGTCGACGGCAACGACATCGTCTACCACGGCTATTTCGACATCGGCATCGCGGTCGGTTCGCCGCGCGGCCTGGTCGTGCCGATCCTGCGCAACGCCGACCAGATGTCGTTTGCCGACATCGAGAAGAAGATCGCCGAATTCGGCACCAAGGCGCGCGATGGCAAGCTGTCGATGGACGACCTCAGCGGCGGCACGTTCTCGATCAGCAACGGCGGCACCTTCGGCAGCATGCTGTCGACGCCGATCATCAACCCGCCGCAAAGCGCCATCCTCGGCGTGCACGCCACCAAGGACCGCGCGGTGGTCGAGAACGGGCAGATCGTGATCCGTCCGATGAACTACCTGGCGATGAGCTACGACCACCGCATCATCGACGGCCGCGAAGCCGTGCTCGGCCTGGTGACGATGAAGGACGCGCTGGAAGACCCGGCGCGCCTGCTCTTCGATATTTGACCCACCCCCGGAGCGGCTGCGCCGCTGCCCCCTCAAGGGGGCGCCGCCAGCGGCCCGGCCGAGCCGGTTCCGCGGCGGCTACTAGATCGCGACTGGATCTGTCATGGCAACAAAGAACTTCGACGTCATCGTCATCGGTGGCGGCCCTGGCGGCTACATCGCCGCCATCCGCGCGGCGCAGCTGGGATTCAGCACCGCCTGCATCGACGAGTGGAAGAACGCGGCGGGCGGGCCGGCGCCCGGCGGCACCTGCACCAACATCGGCTGCATCCCGAGCAAGGCCCTGCTGCAGTCGAGCGAGCACTTCGAACACGCCGGCCATGCGTTTGCCGACCACGGCATCGGGCTGAAGGACCTGAGCATCGACGTCAAGAAGATGCTCGGCCGCAAGGATCAGGTGGTCAAGCAGAACAACGACGGCATCCTGTACCTGTTCAAGAAGAACAAGGTGGCCTTCTTCCATGGCCGCGGGTCGTTCGTCAAGGCTCAAGGCGGCAGCTACGAGGTCGCCGTCGGTGACGAGGTCCTGTCCGCGAAGAACGTGATCGTCGCCACCGGCTCGGTGCCGCGCGCCTTGCCCGGCGCGCCGTTCGACGAGGAGCTCATCCTGAGCAACGACGGCGCGTTGCGCATCCCGGCGGTGCCGAAGAAGCTCGGGTTGATCGGCGCCGGCGTCATCGGCCTGGAAATGGGCTCGGTCTGGCGCCGCCTGGGCGCCGAGGTCACGGTGCTCGAAGGCCTGCCGACGTTCCTCGGCGCCGTCGACGAGCAGATCGCCAAGGAAGCCCACAAGGCGTTCGTCAAGCAAGGGTTGAAGATCGAGCTGGGGGTGAAGGTCGGCGACGTCAAGGTCGGCAAGAAGGGCCCGAATGGAAAGGTCAGCGTCGCTTACGCCAACGCCAAGGGCGAAGCGCAGACGCTGGAAGTCGACAAGCTGATCGTGTCGATCGGCCGGGTGGCCAACACCGCCGGTCTGAATGCCGATGCCGTGGGCCTTACGCCCGCCGCGCGCGGGGCGATCGTCGTCGACGACGACTGCCGGACCAGCCTGCCGGGCGTGTGGGCGATCGGCGACGTGGTGCGCGGGCCGATGCTGGCCCACAAGGCCGAGGAAGAAGGCGTGGCGGTCGCCGAGCGCATCGCTGGCCAGCATGGGCATGTCAACTTCAACACCATTCCGTGGGTCATCTACACCAGCCCGGAAATCGCCTGGGTCGGCCAGACCGAACAGCAGTTGAAGGCCACCGGCCGGGCCTACAAGGCCGGCAGCTTCCCGTTCCTGGCCAACGGCCGGGCGCGGGCGCTCGGCGACACCACCGGCCTGGTCAAGATGCTGGCCGATGCCACCAGCGACGAGATCCTCGGCGTGCACATCGTCGGCCCGATGGCCAGCGAGCTGATCGCCGAGGCCGTGGTGGCGATGGAGTTCAAGGCCAGCGCCGAGGACATCGCGCGCATCTGCCATGCCCACCCGTCGCTCAGCGAAGCGACCAAGGAAGCGGCGCTGGCCGTCGACAAGCGGACGCTGAATTTCTGACCGCCTTGGGCCCCCTGGCTGACTTCGTTCGCTGCACCCCGCGGGGGCGCTCCAGCGCCCTGGGGGCGGCCGGACAGGCGCTCAGTGGGCGTGCGTGAGCTGTATGCGGCCGTGCTCGCCGAGCGCGGCTTCCACAGCGACCCGGCGCAGTTGCGTGCGGTCGACGCCCTGGAACGCTGCGAACACGAGTGGGCCGACTACAAGGCGCGCCGCCGCAATGCGCTGACCAAGCTGCTGGTGCGCCCGCCGATCCCGCGCGGCGTCTACATGTACGGGGGGGTCGGTCGCGGCAAGAGCTTCCTGATGGACTGCTTCTTCCAGGCCGTGCCGCTGCAGCGCAAGACGCGGCTGCACTTCCACGAATTCATGCGCGAGGTGCACCGCGAGCTGCAGGACCTGAAGGGCACCATCGACCCGCTGGACGAACTCGGCCGGCGCATCGCACGGCGCTTCCGGCTGATCTGCTTCGACGAATTCCACGTCGCCGACGTGACCGACGCGATGATCCTGCACCGGCTGCTGGCGGCGATGTTCGCCAACCGGGTGAGCATCGTCACGACCAGCAACTTCCACCCCGACGGCCTGTACCCCAACGGCCTGCACCGCGACCGCATCCTGCCGGCCATCGAGATGCTCAAGGAGCGCCTGGAGGTCATCAACGTCGACGCCGGCACCGACTACCGGCAGCAGACGCTGGCGCAGATCGACATGTACCACTGCCCGCTCAGCGACGCCGCCGAAGCCGCACTGCGCCGCGCCTTCGAAGCCCTGGCCGAGGCGCGCGACGAAGAACCGGTGCTGCAGATCGAGCAACGTGCACTGCACGCGCTGCGCCGCGCCGGCGGCGTGGTCTGGTTCGATTTCAAGACCTTGTGCGGCGGGCCGCGCTCGCAGAACGACTATCTGGAACTGGCCACGCAGTTCCACACCGTGCTGCTGAGCAACGTGCCGCAGATGCCGCCGCGCATGGCCAGCGAGGCGCGGCGCTTCTGCTGGCTGGTCGACGTGCTGTACGACCGGCGGGTCAAGTTGATCCTGTCGGCCGCCGTGCTACCCGAGGCGCTGTACGCCGACGGGCCGCTGGCCCACGAGGTCCCGCGCACGGTGTCGCGCCTGCGCGAGATGCAATCGGCCGAGTTCCTGGCGCTGGCCAGGCGCGAGGTCGATACGTCGCTGACCTGACACCCGCGCCGTCCCGCAGCGCGCCACCGCTGCTGGGCCGCAGCGCCGCGAGCGCGACGTCAGTTGCCGGTCGTCGGCAACCCCGGCAGCCCCGGCAGCAGCCGGGCGAATGTGTCGGCGGGCAGCGGGCGGCTGGTCAGGAAGCCCTGGTATTCCTCGCAGTCCATGGCCCGCAGGAACGACAGCTGGGCTTCGGTCTCGACGCCTTCGGCCACCACCTTGAGCTTCAGGCTGTGGGCCAGCGCGATGATGGCGCGGACGATGGCCTCGTCGTCGGGGTCGGTGCCGAGGTCGCGCACGAAGCTGCGGTCGATCTTCAGCGCCGCGATCGGCAGTTTCTTCAGGTACGCCAGCGACGAGTAGCCGGTGCCGAAGTCGTCGATCGACAGCTGCACGCCCATCGCTGCCAGTTCGCGGGCGATGCCGATGCTCAGTTCGGGTTCGGACAAGAGGATCGATTCCGTGACCTCGACTTCCAGTGCGCTGGCCGGCACGCCGTGGGTCTTCAGCGCCTGCGCCACCAGCTGAGGCAACCTGCGCTCTTTCAGATGCGGCGTGGCCAGGTTGACCGCGATCGGGACCTGACGCAGGCCGCGCTCGGCCCACGCCGCCTGCTGGCGGCAGACCGTCTCAATGGCCCATTCGCCGATCGGGATCACCAGGCCGACCTCTTCGACCAGCGGGATGAACTCGCCCGGCGGAAGCAGCCCGCGTTCCGGGTGCTGCCAGCGGATCAGGGCTTCGGCGCCGACGATGCATCGCGTCGCCACGTCGAAGCGCGGCTGGTAGTGCAGCACGAACTCGTCGCGCTCCAGCGCCCGGCGCAGCCGCGTTTCCATGCGCAGGCCGTCCAGTGCCTGGGCGTTCATCGAGCGGTCGTACATCTGAAAGCCGCCGCGACCGGCGGCCTTGGCGCGGTACATCGCCGTGTCGGCGTTCATCAACAGCGTGTCGATGTTGGTGCCGTCTTCCGGGAACATCGCCACGCCGACGCTGCCGCCGACGAAGATCTCGTTGTTTTCGATGGTCACCGGCTTGGCCAGTGAATCGACCAGCCGCTGGGCCACGCCGGCGGCGTCCTCCGGGCGCCGCACATCGGTCAGCAGGACGATGAATTCGTCGCCGCCCAACCGCGCGATGCTGTGCGCGTCGCCCAGGTCGCTGCCGATGCGGGCCAGCGAGTCGTGGGAGCGCAGCGCGCCGGCCAGTCGCGTGCTGGCCTGGCGCAGCAGCTCGTCGCCGGCACGGTGTCCCAGGGTGTCGTTGACGCGCTTGAAGTTGTCCAGATCGATGAACATGATCGCCACCCGGCGCTGGTGGCGTTCGGCCTGGGCGATGGCCTTGGCCAGCTGCTCGTTGAAGAGCATCCGGTTGGGCAGGCCGGTCAGCGCGTCGTAGTAGGCCAGGCGGCGGATCTGGTCTTCGGCATCGCGCCGTGCGGTGATGTCGTGCACCGCGCCGGCCAGGCGGAACGCCGGTCCACCGGGGACGCCTTCGATGACTTCGACCTGCTGGTGCAAGTGGCGCACGGTGCCACACGGCAGCACGATGCGGTGGTCGATCGCGAAGCCCTCGCCGCTGTGCACCGCCCGGCTGCAGGCCTGGTGCAGGGGGCTGGCGTCGTCGGCATGCACCGTCGCGAAGAAGTCCTGCAGCGCCACGGCGCGCTGGGCCGGCGCGACGTCGCTGTGGCCGAAGATGTGCCAGGCCTGTTCGGAAGGTGCGATCCGGTCACTGCGCACGTCCCACTCCCAGTCGCCCATCTCGCCGATGCGCTGGGCGTTCGACAGGCGGCGCTGGTTCTGCTGCAGTTCGTTGATGGCGGTGCTGGCGCGCAGCATGTAGCGCACGCGGTGGGGCAGCACGGCCCAGTTGATGGGCTTGGTGATGAAGTCGGTGGCCCCGGCCTCAAAGGCGCGCTCGATCGACAGGGTGTCGTCCAGGCCGGTCATCATCGTCACCGGCACGCGGTCGCCACCGGGCAGGCGACGCAGTTCGGCGCAGGCCGTGAAGCCGTCCATCACCGGCATGCTGACGTCGAGCAGCACCAGGTCGGGCATCTCCTGGCGAATGGATTGCAACGCTGCGGCGCCATCGGCGGCTTCGGTGACGGCAAAGCCCGCCTTCTGCAGCGTGGCGCGGGTGATGCGGCGCCCGCCCGCATCGTCGTCGACCACCAGCACCCGCGCCCGCGGGCCGCTGGCCGCCGCCGCGGCGGCGGCGGCGGCGGCGGTCGGCCGGACGGTCCTGACGTCGTCGGGCACGGCCAGATCCCCGTTCATGCAGGTTGCCCCATCTCGGCGCGCAAGGCGGGTTCGAGCTGTGCCGACAGGGCTTCGATGTCCGACACCAGGTCGGCCAGCTCCTTGAAGTTCGGGCCGCCGGCGGCCTTGCACAAGCGCTCGATGACCTTGCACTGCTCGCCCACCGGCCGGGCGCCGACGTTGAGGCTGGCCGACTTCAGCGCATGGGCGGCGCGGCTCAGATCAGCGGCTGCACCGGCGGCCAGCGACTGCCGCAGTGCCGCCAGGTGGCTGGGCAGCTCGTCGAAGTACATCTGAATGACCTCGCACAGCACCGACCCGTCGTCGTCCACCGCCCGGATGTTGTCCAGCGCGGCCTGGTCGAGCACCGCCTCGGGCGCGCTGCCCGGCTCGGCCGCGGTGACCGGCGCTGACGCCGGGGCCGCTGCGGCGGCCTCATCCGCCGGTGGCACGACCAGCGTGTCCGGCAGCCAGCGCGCCAGCATGTCGGCGAGCTGCTTGCGCGTGTAGGGCTTGGCCAGATGGGCGTCCATGCCGGCGGCCAGACATTGCTCGGCATAGCCTTGCAGCGCGTTGGCCGTCAGCGCCACCACCGGGGTGTGGCGGCTCGGGTCGGCGCTGGCCTGGTGGGTGCGGATGGCGCGGGTGGCGGTGTAGCCGTCCATCACCGGCATCTGGCAATCCATCAGCACGATGTCGAAATCCTCGCGCTGCACGGCCTCGAGTGCTTCGCGACCGTTGGCGACCATGAGGAAGTCGCATCCCAGGGCCTTCAGCATGTTGCGGGCCACCACCTGGTTGACGCCGTTGTCCTCGGCCAGCAGCACGCGGGCGCGGAACTGCGGCAGGCGGCTCGGCTGCGCGGGGCCCGGATCGGGGGCCTCGCCGAAGCCTTGGGCCAGGGCGCGGAAGAGTTCATGCCGCCTGACGGGCTTGGACAGATAGGCATCGATGCCCGCGCGGCGCGCGCGGGCGAGTTCGTCGTTCGAATGCAGCGACGTCACCAGCACCAGGTGCATGCCGGCCAGCGACGGATCGTCGCGTACCGCGGCCGCCAGCGCGATGCCGTCCATGCCCGGCATCTTCATGTCGATGAGGGCCACGTCGAAGGGCTTGCCGTCGGCGTGCGCCTGGCGGATCTGGGCCAGGCCATCGACGCCGTCGACGGCGGTGGCGCAGCGCATGCCGCCGGCCAGCGCGAGGTGTTCCAGGATCTCGCGGTTGGTGGCGTTGTCGTCGACGATCAGCGCGTGGCGCCCGGCCAGGCTGGCCGGGCTGGGCACCGCCGGCAGGCTGGCGGCGGCCGCCAGCGGCAGCGTGAACCAGAACGTCGAGCCTTCGCCCGGCGTGCTGTCGACACCGATGCTGCCGCCCATGATCTCGACCAGGCTGCGCGAAATGGCCAGGCCCAGGCCGGTGCCGCCGAAGCGCCGTGTGGTCGAGCCGTCAGCCTGCTCGAAGGGCTGGAACAGCCGGTCGCGGACCTCGTCTGAAATGCCGATGCCGGTGTCGTGCACCGCAAAGCGCAGGGTCTGCGTGTCGTGCTGCTGGACGTCGATCAGCACCTCGCCGTGGTCGGTGAACTTGATCGAGTTGCCGATCAGGTTGGTCAGCACCTGACGCAGCCGGTACGGGTCGCCGCGGGTGGCTTGCGGCAGGCGCTCGTCGATACGGCAGGCAATCTCCAGCTGCTTGGCGTGGGCCCGCGGCGCCAGCAGTTGCACCACGTCTTCCACGGCCTGATGCAGATCGAAGTCCAGGGTCTCGGTCTGCAGCTTGCCGGCCTCGATCTTCGAGAAGTCGAGGATGTCGTTGATGATCGACAGCAGCGCCTCGCCCGAGTTGCGCACCGTCTCGACGAATGGCCGCTGGTGCGCGTCGAGCTGGGTTTCCAGCAGCAGCTCGGTCAGCCCGAGCACGCCGTTCATCGGGGTGCGGATCTCGTGGCTCATGTTGGCCAGGAATTCGCTCTTCGCGCGGCTGGCGTTCTCGGCGGCATCCTTGGCGGCACGCAGTTCCTGTTCGCGCTGCAGCAGTTGCTGCTCGGCCAGCGCGCGCTGGGTGATGTCGAAGAACACCGTGTACACGCCGACCACCGCGCCATCGTCGTTGATGTCGGGGACATGCTGGCCGGAATGCCAGACCGGGTTGCCGCGTCGGTCCAGCCGCTGGCGTTCCAGCGGCACCGGCTCGCCGCGCATCGCTGCGGCCAAGCGCGGCTCGATGTCGGCCCAGACACGGTCGCCGACGACCTCGCGCACCTCGTGGCCGACGACCTCGGCGCCGCCCTTGCCCAGCCATTGCTCCTGGGCCCGGTTGATGTAGCGGTAGCGCATGCCGGCGTCGATGTACGACACCGTCACCGGAATCTGATCCATGATGATGCGCAGGCGACGCTCGCCGCGCTCGGCGTGCTCCAGGGCGCGTTGTTCGGCGCTGACGTCCACGGCCCACAGCTCGGCGCCTTGCAGCGTGCCGGCGACGGCGTGCAGCGGCGCGATCTGGATCTGCAGCCAGCGGCCGGCAGCGACGTCGCCTGCAGGGCAGCGCAGGGTCTGCAGTTGACCGGCCAACGCGCCCTGCACAGCCGGCTGCAGCGTGTCGACCTGCAGCGGGCCGAAGGCGCCGGCGATCGGCTCGCCGATCAGATCCGTCGCCGCGAGACCCAGGCTGTCCAGCAGCGCCGGGCTGGCAGCAGCGCAGCAGCCCTGGCTGTCGATGCGCGCCGCCAAGGCACCCGCCGGCCACGGCGCGGACAGCGGCGCGGGCTCGTCGAGATCCTTAATCGCAGACGCGCTGGTGGCCGAACCGGCGCCGCGCGCGCGGCCGCGGGCTGCGGCGGCCAGCAGCAGCAGGGCGAAGGCCGTGCAGGGCACTGCGAACCATGGGGCACCGGGATGCCCGAGGAGGTCGACCGCCAGCGCCACCAACGTCGCGACGCCGAGCACCAGGTCGAGCACCCGGCCGCGCACCCGGCCGCGCTCCAGGTCGCGCTCCAGGTCAGGCAGCCGGCGGCGGCTGGATGACGCTTCGGCATCGGCATCGGGCACGGGACGTGGGGGGTGGTCTGGTCTCACAAGGCACTCCAGGTCGTTTCCAGGCAAGGCTGGCGGGAGAAGTCGAACTCGGTGACCACGCCGTTGTCGAGTTCCAGCCGGCGCGGAATGCCGATCAGCTCGCCCATCACGCGGGCCACGCCCTTGCTGCCGACCAGCAGCGGGGCGTACGGCAGCTGGCGCTTGATGCCGCGCAGTGCGCGGGCGATGCGGTCGGTGAATTCGTCGTCGGACTCACCGCCGGGCGGCGTCAGACGGGCTTCCAGCCAGGGCTGGCTGTGGGCAATCGGCATCAAGTTCCATTCGCCGAGCCGGCGCTCGCCGAAGTTCGGCTCGATAACGATCGGCACGCCGGGCAGCGCGGCGGCGACGATGGCTGCCGTCTCGCGTGTGCGCTTGAGGTCGCTGCTGACGATCAGCCCCACCGGGGGCCGCAGGCAGGCGATGCGGATCGCCGCCTGCTCGGCCTGCTCGATACCCAGGGGCGTCAGTGGCAGGTCGAGGTCGCCGCCACAGCGCAGGCCATTGGTGTTGGCGATGGTCGCGCCATGCCGCAGGAAGCGCAGGGGAGCGTTGTCGCAGAGCATCGTCAGCCGCCCTAGCGCAGGGCACCGGGCGGTGCGAAGTGGATCGGGCTGCCGGGGTAGGCCTCGCGCGCCGGAGCGTGCAGCACGCTCCACGTCGCGCCGGCGGGCACGCCGCCGGTCAGCCACTGGCGCACGAAGTCGATCTGGTTGCGGTCGGCCAGCAGCGGGGTGTGTCCGGTGTCGGGCACGTGCATCACGGCAAGTTGTTTGCCGCGTTGCATGCGCGTGATGGTCGGCTCGAGCAGGGCGTCGGACTGCAAGCCGTGGATCAGCAGCACCGGGCAGGCCACCTGCTGCCACGCGTCCCACTGCGTCAAACTGCGCTGCGCGCTGTGCCGGTAGGCCTGCATCGCACGCACGTCGTGGCGGTAGACGCGCCCGCTTTCCTCGTCGGACCAGCGCGTCTGGTGGAAGGTCAGGTTGAAGCGGATGTCGTCGCTGACCGGGCCGTCGTTCTTGCCCGACGCGCCGACCCGCCGCAGCAATTCCGACGGCTCGCGGAACACATAGTGCCGGGCGATGGTCTCGGCGCGCCGTTTGCGGCGGCGCGCCGGAATGTGCGGGCCGACATCGTTGAGGATCAGATGGCTGACCAGGCGCGGATGCCTGGCGATCAGCTCGATGGCCGCGCTGCCGCCCATCGACGAGCCGAGCAGCACCACCGGCGCCTTGCCCAGGTGGCGGATCATCTGGTGCAGTTGTTCGGCGTAGGTGGCCAGCGAATAGTCGCCTTCGGCTGCCAGCCAGCCCGACCGGCCGCGGCCGAGCCAGTCCATGCAGATCACGCGCCAGTGGTCGCGCAGATCCGACGCCATGTAGTGAAAGCGCGTTGCGACGTTGGCCACGCCGCCGCAGCACAGCAGCACCGGCGCCTGCGGGTCGCCCCAATCGGTGTAGGCCACGCTGGCGCGGTAGGGCTTCCTCAGGCGCAGCGGGGTGCTCGGCTGCAGCCGGGACGGATGTTCGTAGTCGAAGTGGCCGATCCGGAACTGGCCATGAAACCGTCCAACCACGCGGCTGGCCAGGGCCATGTACTCAGCCCAGTTGGTGACTGTGCGGCGCTGCCCGGGCACGGCGGGCTCCCAGGCGACATCGGGCAGCGCGCCGGGAACGGTGTCGCCCGCCGCGTTGTCCCGCTCGACGAGATGCAGTGCAGATGCCGCGGTCATGCGGGTGTGCTCCCCGCTTGGCGGGGCCCGTTGTGCGTGTGGTTGAGGCGGATGTTCATGAGTGTCAGCAGAGGCGGCCGATCGGACGGTTCCCGACCAGGGCGCTCTTGACGTATCGGTGTGCCGGCAGCCGAACTTGAGCCGATCGACGTCAAATCGACGACGGCGGTGCTCGATGGCGTGGTGGAGGGCGGTGGCCACGGGCGGCGACCATTGGCGCGGTCGAATCAAGTTGTCGACCGGCGCGCCGAAAAGGGCTGGTGGAGCCCGCCTGTACGGGCTCGATTGGCCTGGAGCCGGTGCAATGGATTCAACTCAACGCCGAATGATCGCCGTGGCCGTCCTGGTCTGCGGTTTCGCCGCAGGCATGGCTGGCCTGCTGAACTACTTCAAATACTGCAGCACGTCCAATCGGCTGGTCACTGAACGGCTGGCCGTCACTGGCAACGCGATCGAGGACAGCATCCAGCATTCGCTGGCCCTGGGCCTGCAGTTCGCCGACATCGGCACGCTACCGGGAACGCTGGCCCGCGAGCGGTCTGCCGACGCGCTGATCCAGGGCATCGACATCTTCGATATGGACGGCACGCTGCTCTACACCACCGACAGCCTGCGTGCAGCGCGGCCGGTTCCCAAGGCTTGGATCGCCGCGGCACGCAAGGCGGACGACTACTGGTCCGTCGAGGAAAGCGGCGAGGCCGCGGCCGGCATCGCCATCCTGAACAACTTCGGCCTGAAGATCGGCTTTCTGGCCGTGCGCTATTCCGGCGACCGGGTGCGCGAAGCGGCACTGGCCGTCGGCCGCGAGCTGGCCGTGTCGGCGCTGATCGTCTTTGCAGCGTCGTCGCTGCTGTCGTCGCTGGCGGTGGTGCTGGTGATGAGGCGCCTGGGCCGCGACGTGACGGCGGTCGAAGCGGCGCTGCGCACGAATGACCTGATGCGGGCCACGACACCGGCCGCGCACAGCCCGTTCGGCGCCGCGCTGCAGCGCTTCATGCAGACCACTTGCAGCGCAGAGCGTGAGATCGCTGACCTGCGGGCCCGCCTGCACCGGGGCGCGCCATGAAGCAGCCCGCGATGTCCTGCGCAGCGCGCATTCGCAGCCCACGCTCGATCCGCGCGACCGGCGCGGTCGCGCGTCCGATCGACTCGGCGAAAGAGAGCTTCGCATGAGCACCAACTACCTGCGCAGCATCTACCTGCGGCTGGCCGGCGCGGTGACGCTGGTCGTCGTGCTGGCCCTGGCGGCCAACGCGCTGTTGTCGCACCGCACCTTCGAGCGCGCGCTGGCGCCGCAGATGGGCGCCAAGATCGCCAGCATCGGCGCCAGCGTCCGCGCGCTGGTTCTCAAGGCGGTGGACAGCGGCGTGGGCTTCGACGAGCTGTACGGCGTCAAGGAGCGTTTCGACGCCGTCCGCCAGGACGCGCCGGAGGTTTCCTACATCGCCATCACCGACACGCACGGGGTGATTCGCCACGAAAGCACGCCCACCCCGGACGGGGGGGTCGCCCACTTCCGCAGTGCCGCCGTGCTCGGCCTGTTGCAGACCCAGCAGGTCGCTCCGGTGCAGCGCATCGGCGACCACTACATCGTCTCGATGCCGATGGTCGCGCCGGGACAGCCGCTGGGCCTGCTGCATATCGGTGTCGACGTGCGCTTCGTCGACTCGTTGGTGCTGGACATGCTGTACGACGTGCTGGTGGTACTTGTCGTGACGCTGTTTTTCACGCTCGAACTGTTGCACTTCATGGCCGGTGCGCGTCTCGAGGCTGCGCTCAAACAGCTTGGCGCAAGCTTCGAGCGCGGCGCTGCAGGCAACTTCGCAGCGCCCCCGGTCAGCGCGCCGCCGGCGCGCGGCGACGATGCCTTCGGCGGCCTGCTGCGGCTGCTCGACAAAACGCTCTCGCGCATCAACCAGGCCTATGCAGCGCTGGCCCGGGACATCGAAGACGGACGTCGCGTGCCGGCCCACGAGCGGCTGCCCGGCATGGCCGCCGCGCACAGCGGATTGCAGGCCCTGGCCCAGCGCTTCCGCTTCGGCACCAGCACCGAAGCGACCAACGCGGACAACAGCGAGCTGGCCAAGATCCGCGCGCCGCTGTTCGTCTTCATCCTGGCCGAGGAGCTGACACGGTCGTTCCTGCCCGGCTATGTCAAGCAGTTGCTGGTGCCGATCCCGGGCCTGTCGCCGCAACTCGTGGTCGGCCTGCCGATCGCGCTGTTCATGCTGATCGTGGCCATCGGGCAGCCCTTCCTCGGGGTCTACTGCGACAAGGTCGGACACCGCAAGACCATGCTGTTCGGTGCGGCCATCGCCGCGCTGGGCTTCGCGGCGACAGCGATGGCCGCCACGGTGCTCGACCTGCTGCTGTGGCGCAGCCTGTGTGCCATCGGCTATGCGATGGTCTTCGTCGCTGGCCAGGCCTTCGTGCTGGACCACGCCACACCCGGCACGCGGGCGCGCAGCTTCGCGTTGTTTGTCGGCGCGATCATGGCCGCAACAGTGTGCGGGCCGTCGATCGGCGGCATCCTGGCCGACAACATCGGTGTGCGCCCGACGTTCGCCATCGCTGCGCTGCTGGCGGCCGCGGCGCTGCTGGTGATCCGCCAACTGCCAGCGCACAAGCCGCGCCATGCCGGGCGGCTGGCCGTGCGTCTGCCCACGCTGGCCGAAATCGGCATGCTGATGACGAACCGGCGCTTCATGACCGTCACCGGGCTGGCGGCGATGCCGGCCAAGATCCTGCTCACCGGTGTGTGTTTCTACCTGATCCCGCTGTACGTGCTGTCGGTCGGCAGCACGCAGGCCGTGGCGGGGCGCGTCCTGATGCTTTACGCGGTGATCATGGTCGTCATGGCCCCGCTGACGGCCGGACTGGCGACATCGAGGGAACGGATGCACTGGCTGGTCGGCGGGGGCCTGGCCGTGTCCGGTCTGGGCGGTCTGGTCATGCTGGCCGGCGCTGGGGTGGGCTGGATCTTCGTGGCTGTGGCACTGGTCGGGTTGGGGCAGTCGATGTCGATCTCGGCGCAAAGCGCGCTGGTCAGCGAACACTGCGGGCCGGAGATCAGCCAGCTCGGCGAGGGCGTGGTCTACGGCGTCTACCGGCTGCTCGAACGCATCGGCAATGCGCTGGGGCCGCTGATCGCCGCGACCCTGGTACTGCGCTTCGACTACCGCACCAGCTTCGTGGCCATCGGCGCAGCCGTGCTGCTCTGCGGCGTGGGCTTCGCGCTGGCCACGCGGCGCGTTGCCAAGCCGGCGCTGGCAGCTGCCTGAAGCTGCCAGCCCCGTTGCCCACATCAATTTCTCGGAGACGAACGATGCACGACCCGACATCCCGCCGGCGCTGGCTGGCCACCACGCTGGCCGCGGCCACGCTGCCCTGGGCGCCCGGTGCACTGGCGGCAGCAGCGGCCCGGCCGAGCAAGCCGTTCCGCATCTACGCCATCACGTTCCGCGGGATGACCGACGTCGAGAAGGGCTTCGCCGAGTACTTCGCATCGCGCAAGATCCCGGTGCAGATCACCTACCGCGATCTGAACCGCGACATCACCCGCATGCCGGAATTCCTTGACGAGATCCGCGCCACCCGGCCCGACCTGATCTACGCCTGGGGCACGACCGTCGCGCTGGGCGTCCTCGGCCCGTACGACGCCGTGGTGCCGAAGCAGCACATCACCGACATCCCGGTGGTCTTCACGCTGGTGGCCTCGCCGACGCTGGCCAAGATCGTCCCGGATTTGAAGCAGCCCGGACGCAACGTCACCGGCGTGACGCATGTCGGGCCGACCGAATCGCAGATGCGGGCGATGGCCCAGTACCGCAGCTTCCAGACGCTGGGCGTGCTGTACACGCCGAGCGAGAAGAACTCGGTGGTGGTGCTCGACGAAATCCGCAGGCTGGGCCGCGAGACGGGCTTTCGCACCGTCGAGCGCGCCTTCCGGCTGGACGCTGCACGCAAGCCCGTGCCCGATGGCGCGGCCGACCGGGTGCGCGAGCTGAAGGAGGCCGGGGCACAGTGGCTGTACCTGCCGCCCGACAGCTATCTGGGCACGCTGGCCGAGGGCATCGTGATTCCCACCGCGATGTCGCTGGACCTGCCGACGTTCGCCTCGACCGAGCAGCTGATGCAGGCCGGCGCGCTGTCGGGCTTGGTCAGCCGCTACTACAACGTCGGCCAGTTCACGGCCCACAAGGCCGAGCTGATCCTCGTCGGCAAACAGTCGCCCTCGACGATTCCGGTCGAGGCCCTGAAGCGCTTTTCTTACCAGATCCGGATGTCGGCGGCCAAGAAACTGAACCTGCCGCCGCCGCTGTCGATGTTCAGCTACGCCGAGATGATCAGCGGCGAGACCGGCATCCAGTAGCCGTTGGATCGCCGTCCGATCGCTGTCGGCGCCGGCGCGTAAAGTACAGAGCCCCTCGCGGAGCCTGCACGATGCCGTGGCCGTTCAAGTCCTTGTTGCGTGCCGTGCTGGCGGTTGCCCTGGCGCTGGCCGGGCCGTTGGCGCAGGCTGACGAAACGCGCGCCCGGCTGGTTCAGCAGCAGCGCGACGTCAACACGCAGTTCGCCCAGGAAGAACGCGCCTGCGCCCAGCGCTTTGCCGTCAGCGCGTGTATCGACGATGTGCGCGGCCGACGCCGCGCGGCGCTGGCACCGCTGCGCGAACAGGAACTGCGCATCGACGACGCCGAGCGCAGGCAGCGTGCGGCGGCTCGCCAAGCGTCGATCGAGGCCAAGCAGCGTGCTGCCGCTGAACGCCCGCCGCCGACACCCGCACTGCGCACGCGGGAGCGGGGTCCGCTGTTGCCGCAACGGGCAACGCCGGCGGCGCCATCGGCCGCGCCCGTGCCCAGCACCAGCCCCGAGGAGGCCGCGGCACGGCGTCGCGCGGCCGAGCGGCGGCGCGACGACGGACAGAAGGCGCGGTTGCGGGTCGCCAAGCGCGTGCAGGCCGGAGCGGCCAGCGGTGCAGCGCACTCCGAACCGCTGCCGCCACGCGGGCCGGCTGCCAGCGGCGCCCGCTGAGATTCGTTCGGAATCGGCCCGGGAATTGCCGGCGCACTGCGCCACGGCAACGCCGCGGCTACTTCGTCAGCGAGTCGACACGCACCAGCGCCAGCGACAGGTTGTCGCCGCCGCCGCGCGCGCGCTGGCGGGCCTTGCTGATCAGCATTTCGCTGGCCTCCCGCGGCGGCAATGCATGCAGGATGGCGCCGATTTCCTTCGGGGTGAAGTAATGCCACAGGCCGTCGCTACAAGCTAGCAGGCTGTCGCCGAACTCGAGCTTGTCGATGTGCCACAGCGTCAGCGGCGGCTCGGCGTGGGTCCCCAGGCAGCCGGTCAGCAGGTTGGACTGCGGGTGGGTGTTGGCGGCTTCCTCGGTGATCTTGCCCTCGTCGATCAGGCGCTGCACGAACGAGTGATCGGTCGTGCGCTTCATCATCTCGCTGCCGCGAAAGTGGTAGACGCGCGAATCGCCGGCATGCACCACGTCGCACACCAGGTTGGGGCCGACCACGAAGGCGGCCACCGTGCTGTGCGGTTCTTCCTCGGCGGTGATGGCCGTCAGCTTGATCATCAGATGCGCTTCCATCACCAGCTGGCGCAGCATCTCGGCGGCGTCGTCCTGCGCCGGCACGAAGCGGTCGTAGATCTGGCGGGCGGTCAGCAGCACCTGGTCGGCGGCCTTGCGCCCGCCGCTCTTGCCGCCCATGCCGTCGGCAACGATGGCCAGCAGCGTGTCGGTCCACCGCGGATGGGGCATCACCTCGACCTGGTCCTGCTGGTAGGCGCGGTCGCCCCGGTGCATCCCGGTCGAGGCGCTGAGGCGGTAGTTGGCGGCGGTGCTGGCCATGCCGAGGAATATAAACTTGGAGCCCCATCGACCTTGTGCATCAATGGACGTCAACCTGCATTCCCCGCAACGGCGGCTGATCGAGTTGCGCATGGAACACGCAGACCTGGATGACCTGATCGACCGCAACACGCTGGACCGACCGGCCGACGAGTTGACACTGCGCCGGCTCAAGAAGCGTCGCCTGCTGTTGCGCGACCAGATTGCACGCCTGGAGAGCGACCTGCAGCCGCCCGAGCCCGCGTGAGCGTCGACAGCGCTCCCGGCGCGGACGACAGCCTCGTCGCCGCGGTCGCCCGCGCCTTCGCCGTCGATGGGCCACTGGCGCGCAGCGACCCGCGGTTCCAGCCGCGCGGCGCCCAGGACACGATGGCGCGGCGTGTCGCGCAGGCCGTCCAGGCGCGCGAAGCGCTGGTCGCCGAAGCCGGCACCGGCGTCGGCAAGACCTTCGCCTACCTCGTGCCGCTGCTGCTGGCGGGCCAGCGTGCGCTGATCAGCACGGCCACCAAGAGCCTGCAGGACCAGCTCTTCCTGCGCGACCTGCCGCGCCTGCGCGATGCCCTGGGCGTGCCGCTGCGCATGGCCTTGCTGAAGGGCCGCGCCAGCTACCTGTGCCGCCACCGTCTGGCGCTGGCCCACGAAGAGGGCCAGCTGCCGGACCGTTTCGCGGTGCGCGCACTGGCCCGTGTGCAGGCCTGGTCGCAGGCCACGCGCAGCGGCGACCTGGCCGAGATCGACGGCCTGGACGACCGCTCGCCGGTCATCCCGCTGGTCACCTCGACGCGTGACAACTGCCTGGGCACGGAGTGTCCCGAACACCGCAACTGCCACGTGATGCAGGCGCGGCGTGAGGCGATGGCCGCCGACCTGGTGGTCGTCAACCACCACCTGTTCTTCGCCGACCTGGCCTTGCGCGACAGCGGAGTGGCCGAACTGCTGCCGACCGTCGATGTCGCGGTCTTCGACGAGGCCCACCAGTTGGTCGAGGCCGGGGTGCAGTTCCTCGGCACCCAGCTGTCCACCGGCCAGGCCATCGACATCGCGCGCGACCTGCTGGCGCTCGGCCTGCGCCACGCCCGCGGCCTGCAGCCCTGGCACGAACTGCACGCGGCCATAGACCACGCGGCGCGCGAACTGCGGCTGGTCTGCGCCGGGCCGTTGCGTGAAGTGCGCGGCATCCTCAAGCTGCGCTGGGAAGAGCGGGCCGACGACGGCGCCTTGCAGCCGGCCCTGCAGGCGCTGGCCGACGCGGGGCACGCTGCTGCGGCGGCCATCGCCGCGGTGGCCGAGACCGCCCCCGACTGGCCGAAGTTGCAGCAGCGCGCGACGGCACTGGCCGCGCTGGCCGAACGCTTCGAGCACGAAGCCGCCGCTGGCCAGGTGCGCTGGATCGACCTCAGCCCGCAGCAGGCGCGGCTGGTCGAATCGCCGCTCGACATCCGCGAGATGCTGACCGAGCAGCGCCGCGCCAGCCGCAAGGCCTGGATCTTCACTTCGGCCACGCTGGGCGACGACGACGCGCTGTCGTGGTTCACCGCGCCGACCGGGCTGGAAGACGCGGCCACGCTGCGGGTCGGCAGCCCCTTCGACTACCCGGCGCATGCCCGGCTGTGGGTGCCGGCGCGCTTTCCCAAGCCCAACGAGAACGCCCACCCGGCGGCGGTCGGCGCGCTGGCCGCCCGCTGCGCCGGCGCGCTCCAGGGCCGCACCTTCGTGCTGACCACCACGCTGCGCGTGCTGCCGCTGGTGGCCCAGGCGCTGCGCGAGCAGGCCGAACGCGACGGCCACCGGCTGACCCTGCTGGTGCAGGGCAGCGAGCCGCGGCGCGCGCTGCTGCAGCGCTTCGGCGACGGGCGCGGCGCCGTGCTGCTCGGCTCGCACAGTTTCTGGGAAGGCATCGACGTGCCGGGCGACGCGCTGCAATGCGTGCTGATCGACAAGCTGCCATTCCCGCCCCCCGGCGACCCGCTGGTCGAAGCCCGTGTCCGCCAGCTGCGCGAGCAGGGCGCCAACCCGTTCGACGACTACTTCGTCGCCGAAGCCGCGGTGGCCTTGAAGCAGGGCGCAGGGCGCCTCATCCGCACCGAAACCGACCGTGGCCTGCTGGTGATCTGCGACCCGCGCATGCGCCAGATGGGCTACGGCAAGCGGCTGCGCGCGGCGCTGCCGGCAATGGGTGTGCTCGACGACGAAGGCCAGGCGATGGACTGGCTGGCCGCGCTGGCCGCCGCGCACTGACGCGGCGTTACCGCCGTCGCTGTTCCTACCAGAACTTCCACCAGGGCTTGCTGGACGCCTGCCGGCCGCCAGTGCCGCCGGTGAATCGGCTGTCAGGGAAGTTCTGCCGCAGCACCCGTTCGGCATCGTCGCGCAGGTTGGCCAGCTGCAGCCGGTCGTAGCTCTGCATCATGATGGCCAGGGCTTCCTCGGTCGACGGCGTGCGCGGATAGTCGGCCACCGCCAGCTGCGCCCGGTTGGCAGCCGCCACATAGGCGCCGCGGCGCAGGTAATAGCGTGCGACGTGGACTTCGTACGCCGCCAGCGTGTTGACGATGTAGTCCATGCGGATCTTGGCGTCGGGCGTGTAGCGGGATGCCGGAAACTGGTCGACGAGCTGCTTGAAGGCCTGGAAGGCATCGCGCGATGCGCGTTGATCACGCTCGGACAGGTCCTGCCCGGCCAGCGTGCCGATCAGGCCCAGGTTGTCGTTGAAGTTGATGACCCCGCGCAGGTACAGCGCGTAGTCCAGCGCCGGGCTCGACGGGTTGAGCTTGATGAAGCGCTCGATCGTCGTCAGCGCCTGTTCGCGCTCGCCGGACTTCCATTGAAAGTACGACAGGTCGAGCTGGGCCTGCTGCGCCAGCAGGCTGCCCGCCGCCAGGCCTTCGACGCGTTCCAGCGCCTTGATCGCTCGCTCGTAGCTGCCCGAGCCCGCGTCGTCCTTGGCCTCTTTATACAATCGCTCCGCGATCGCGTTCGGCGATTCGTTCGGCTTGGTCGTCGACCCGCAGCCACCCCACATCGGCAGCAGGCAGGCCGCCGCAGCCACCAGCGCCAGCCGCTTGAGCAGGCGCGCATTCATCACAGCGGTCATCACGTATGCGGCCGGAAGCTCCAAAGACCGCGGATTATAGGGAGCCGCAACCGATCGACCCCGACGCGGACCCCGAGGAGACGGGCATCGAGACCCGCCTCGATCCGGTCGAGATCCGCGAGGCCGACGTTCCGTTGGCGCAGCATGGCCAGCGGCTGGACAAGGCGCTCGTCGCGCTGGCCCCGGAGTTCTCACGCAGCCACCTGCAGCAGTTGATCGAACGCGGCCATGTGCGGCTGGACGGCGCGCCTGCCGACACCGCCTCGCGCCGCGTGCGCAGCGGTCAACGCCTGTGCGTCGAGCTCGTGCCGACCGACGAGAGCCGGGCGTTTCGCGCCCAGCCGATGGCGCTGGCCGTGCTGTTCGAAGACGACGACCTGCTGGTGATCGACAAGCCGGCCGGGCTGGTCGTGCACCCGGCGCCCGGCAACTGGTCGGGCACGCTGCTCAACGGCCTGCTGGCCCACCACAGCGGCGCCAGTCAGCTGCCCCGCGCCGGCATCGTGCACCGTCTGGACAAGGACACCTCCGGCGTGATGATGGTCGGCAAGTCGCTGCCAGCGGTGACCGCACTGGTGCGCGACATCGGCGCGCGGCTGGTCCACCGGCGCTATCTGGCGCTGGCCCACGGCGCGCCCGCCGAGACCATCTTCAGCATCGACGCGCCGATCGGCCGCGATCCGCAGGTGCGGGTGCGCATGGCGGTGGTCGCTGGCGGTCGCCCATCGCGCACCGACGTGCGCTGCGTCGGCGTCGGCATCGGGGTGGCGGCAGGATTGGCGGCATTCGAGTGCGTGCTGCACAGCGGCCGCACGCACCAGATTCGCGTGCACCTTTCGTCGCGCGGCCTGCCCCTGGTGGCCGACACGCTGTACGGCGGCCGCCCGGCGCTGGGCCTGCAGCGCCAGGCGCTGCACGCCACCGAGCTGCGCCTGGCCCACCCGCTGTCGCGCCGGCCGCTGGCCTTCGAATGCGCGCCGCCGGCCGACTTCGCCAGCGCCTGGAACACGGTGACAGGCATCTCCGGCTGAACCCCGAGCGGCAGCGGCGCCGGCCCAGGTACACTTGGCAGCAGATGACAGCGCCGCCGGCATTGGATGCCGCGCCTGTCCGAGCATGGCGACCGACCCGGCATCACCGGTCGGAACCCGCTCTCCGCGCCCCGGGCCGACCGCCGCGCGGTGCCCGAATCCCGCAAGAAGACCTGCCGACACCCGAGGTGGCGGCCCTTTCCCCAGCAGCAGCCATGAACACCACGGACGCCAAACGGGTCCTCGAAACCGCGCTTATCTGTGCGCAGGCACCGCTGTCGCTGAACGACATGCGGGCGCTGTTCGACGACGCGCTGGGGCCCGACACCCTGCGCCGCCTGCTCGATGAGCTGGTGGTCGACTGGCAGGACAGCGGCGTCGAGCTGGTGACGCTGGCCAGCGGATGGCGCCTGCAAAGCCGCCCGGAGATGCGCCGCTACCTCGATCGCCTGCATCCCGAAAAGCCGCCGAAGTATTCGCGCGCCGCGCTCGAGACGCTGGCCATCGTCGCCTACCGCCAGCCGGTGACCCGCGGCGACATCGAGGACATCCGCGGCGTCACCGTCAGCAGCCAGATCGTCAAGCAGCTCGAAGACCGCGGCTGGATCGAAGGCATCGGGTACCGCGAAGCGCCGGGGCGTCCTGCGCTGTACGCGACAACCCGCCAGTTCCTCGACGATCTGGGGCTGGCCAGCCTCCACCAGCTGCCCCTGATCGACGGCAGCCCGATGGCGGCCGGCGCGGCGCTCGAGGGGCTGCCGGCCATGCCGTCGCTGATCAATGACGGCCAGGGCGAGCTCGCGCTCGACGCCGAGCCGGCGGCCGCGGGCATGGTCGTGCCCAACGCCAGCCCGGACGACAGGCAAACCGACACGGCGTCCCGGGTCCTCGACAGCGATTCCACCGATTCCACCGATCACCCCAACCACGCACCAGCATGAACGTTCATGACGCCGATGTACCGCCCGAAGCCGGCGAACCGGGCGCCGCCGGCGCGACGGACGAACCGCTTGCTCACGCCCCCAAGCGCAAGCGCGCACCGCGCAAGCGACCAGAGCCTGCTGCCGAAGCGGGCGCGTCCGCTGCGGGCGACAGGGTCGAGCCAGCAGCTGTTGCTACCGGCATCGACACCGAGTTGCCGGCGGCTGCGCCGGCGGCCTTGGCTTCTGCGGAATCGGCCGCGTCCGCCGCGCCGGCGCGGCGCGACTCAGGCGGCGCTGATGCGGCCGGAGACAGCGGCGCGGCGCGTGAAGGTGGTGATGGAGACTCCGCCGACGCTGCCAACGGTGACGCCGATGGCAGCGACAAGCCGCGCAGTGGCCGGCGCGGGCGCAATCGCCGGCGCGGGCGGCGAGGCGGCGCCGACCGCGAAGCCGAGGACGGCGCGCCGCCCGTTGAAGGCATTGCCGCGCCAGACACCCTGCCGCGTCCGCCAGCGCCCGAGGTCGGCGAGGTCTTTGCCGAGGTCTTGTCCGGCGCCTACGACGCCGAGCCGGCACTCGAGCCCGAAGCCACCGAGGCCCTGACACCCAAGCGCGTGCTGGCCGCCGAGCCCGACGCGCCGAAGCTGCACAAGGTGCTGGCCCAGGCCGGCGTCGGTTCGCGGCGGGATCTCGAGCAGATGATCATCGAGGGCCGTGTCAGCGTGAACGGCGAATCCGCGCACACCGGGCAACGCATCTCTTACGGCGACCGCATCGCTGTCGACGGCAAGCCGGTGCGCGTGCGCATCGCGCCGCCGCCGCCGCGCGTGCTGGCGTATCACAAGCCGGCCGGGGAAGTCGTGACCCACGACGACCCGCAGCAACGGCCGACCGTTTTCCGCCGCCTGCCGCGGCTGCAGCAGGGCAAGTGGCAGTCGGTCGGGCGGCTGGACATCAACACCGAAGGCTTGCTGCTGTTCACCAACTCGGGCGAACTCGCCAACCAGCTGATGCACCCGCGCTTCGGCATCGAACGCGAATACGCGGTGCGTTCGCTGGGCACGCTGGGCAGCGAAGCCAAGGCGCAGCTGCTCGACGGGGTGGAGATCGACGGCCAACGCTGCGGCTTCAAGAGCATCGAGGACGGCGGCGGCGAGGGCGTCAACCATTGGTACCGCTGCGTCATCACCGAAGGCCGCAACCGCGAGGTGCGCCGGCTGTTCGAAGCCGTCGGCCACGCGGTCAGCCGGTTGATCCGCATCCGTTATGGGTCGGTGGTGCTGCCGCGCGGCTTGAAGCGCGGCGTGTGGGTCGACCTCGATGACCACGACCTGCGTTCGCTGCGGCGTCTGGCGAGCCCCGGCCCGCGGCCGGAACGCGCGGACGGCCCGCCGCGGCCCGAGGGCGATGCAGCCGGCCCGGGCCGCGGCCCGCGCAACCGGCGCGGCGGTCGGCGGCAGCGCGACGGGGCTGACCTGCCGCTGGACGTGCGTCCGCCACGGCCGGACCGACCCGAACGCGCGGGTCCGGACCGTCCGGATCGACCCGCCCGCCCGGATCGCCCGGATCGCCCAGAACGTGCCCCGCGCCCGCCGCGGCCCGAGGCCGGTGACGGTGGCCCGATCCCCAATCCGCTGCAGCAGACCTTCGACAAGCGTGCGATCCAGCAGGACCGAGCGCTGCGCCGCGACATGCCCGAGGACGGCCCGATCCCCAATCCGCTGCAGCAGACCTACGACAAGCGTGCGCTGCAGCGCGACCGCCTGCCGCAGCGGGACATCCCCGAAGACGGCCCGATTCCCAACCCACTGCAGCAAACCTACGACAAACGCTTCGCCCAGGGGGGCGGTGGGGGTGGCGGCTTCGGCAGCCCGCGCAGCGGGGGCCCCGGGCGGGCCGGCGGCGCGGGCCGCGGGGCGCGCCCGAACAAGAAGCCGGCCGGCGATGCCAACCGCCAGCCCGACCCGCTGAAGACGGCGGTCGGCTACATCGGCGGCGACGCCTTCCTGCGCAAGGCCGG
>JANMAP010000047.1:0-15939 GCA_031359905.1 Burkholderiales bacterium
GTGGATCGCCGTCGCCGACCCCGGCCATGCCCGCCAGCGCGCGCTGGATGACCTGCGTGGCGTCGTTCAACTGGCCGGCATGGGTCAGCCGGGTGGCGTCGCGCATCAGGTCCTGGAAGGTGTTGTTCATGCAATCCTGAAGAGAGTGAAGGAGCCGCGCCATCAGCGCGGGAGCGTCGACAGTGCAGCCTTGACGGCCGGGCTGGCGTGCAGGGCACCCAGCACGTCGATGGATTCGATGGTCGCCAGCGCGAGTTCCGGGCTGACGTCGTGGGCGATCGAGGCCAGGCCGAGAACGCGAACGCGCAGCTTCTGCTTCGCCGCCTGGACGGCGTGCAGGTCGGCAGCGCTGAAGTGCTGCAGGCCGAGGACCAGGGTTTTGCGGGCCACGGCATGCCGGACATGGTCGGCATGCTGGGCCAGCTGGTTGCGGATGGCCGTGCGGATGAAGTCGCTGCGGTTGCCGTAGAAGCTTTCGGCAACCAGCAGGTCGATCTGCCCGAGGTCGACGAAGCCGAGATTGATGGTGATCTTCTCCGAGTCCGCCGGCTTGGCGGCAGACTCGGAAGGGGACGGGGCCTGTTTCATTTATCCATCCTACCACCATCCATATGGATGGTTTTTGGATGTCAGAGAATCCATCCGCCCCTCTGGGCGCGCCGTCTTTCGTCGTTGGTCAGCGCTTGGCGCTCAACAGCTCGGCCTTGCGCGCCGACATCCGGGCGCCGAGATCGGCCAGGTCCAGCGTCGACGCCTTGACCTTGGTGAACATCTCGTTCTGTTCTTCCTTGACGTGGTGGCGGATGTACTCAGACAGCACCTTGACCTTGGCGTCGTACATCTCGCCGTCCGGCTCCTTGTCTTCGAGCTGCGCGATCAGGCTTTTCACGCCGGCGTGTTCGACGGTCGCTTCAGGCACCAGCTCGTGGTCCTTCAAAGCTGCCTGGACGGCCGGATAGAAGATCTCTTCCTCGATCTGCGCGTGCACCGTCAGCGAGGTGCAGATCTCGGCCACCAGGGCCTTCTTCTGCTTCACGCTGTGGGTCTTCTCGTATTCGTCGAAGAGCTGGCTGACGGCGACGTGGTCAGCCTTGAGCAGGGCGATGGCGTCGTGGGCAGCCGCTGCGGGCTTGCCGGTGGGGGTCTTGGTCGTCGTGGTCATGGGGGTGCCTTGGGTTGAGTCAACGGAAAGCGCGAGCAACGCTGCCCGCGCGGGGACTTGGCACCGTAAGGGGCGCCGGCGGCGAGGTCTGTTCGCTGCCGAACCGGGGCTGGGGCGCTGCCAGGCGGTCATCGCAGGCGAGCTGCGGCGACGGGACCGATCGGCGGTGAAGGAGGTCAAGCGGGGGACATGGTGAGATGCACGCGCCGCCACTGTGGCAGCGCGGGCTGTGTCGGGCTCTGTGCGCCAACGCGCCGGCGCCAGCGGTGCACGCATGTTCGCAGCCGCACAGAGCAGACAGGGCCGCCGCGCGACGATCCCGACATCAGACCACGAGGGCCCGGCAGGACCGATCAAGCCATGCGCCGCCGAACACTGCTGTCGCGCTGCGCTGCCGGCCCTGCCACGGGTCTGGCCCGCCAGCCAGCGCTCGCCGAAACGACCTGTCCGGTGTGGGAGGTCTTCTGACGCCGCTTCGGGCAGGCCGACAGCGGCGTCATCGGCCTGACCTTCGGCCGAGGGTGGCTGGCATCGTGCATCTTTCACTGAGGCGCGAGCGCCCCAGCGTCGCCGGCGCATGACTGCCGGCGCCAACGATCCGACCCCCGCCGCGACGCCGCCGGCGTCGATCAGCGGCCGCGCGCTGCTTTCGCTGCTGCGCGGCGCCGGCACGGCCTGGATCGACGATCGCGCGCCGACGATGGGTGCGGCGCTGGCCTACTACACGCTGTTCTCGATGGCGCCGCTGCTGCTGATCGCGATTTCAGTGGCCGGCGCGGTGTTCGGCATGGATGCGGCGCGCGGCGAGATCATCGGTCAGCTGCACGCCCTGCTCGGCGCCGATGGTGCTGCAGCGGTCGAGGATCTGCTGGCCAAGGTGCGGCGCAGCGGGCAGTCGACGCTGGGCACGGCGGTGGGCGCGCTGCTGCTGGTCATCGGCGCGACGACCGTGTTCGCGGAGCTGCAGGACGCGCTCGACCACATCTGGCGCGTCGAGGCGCGGCCGCGTGGCGGCACGCTGTGGCAACTGCTGCGCTCGCGCTTGCTGTCCTTCGGCCTGGTGCTGGGCGTCGGCTTTCTGCTGATCGTCTCGCTGGCCGTCAGCGCCGGCCTGGCAGCGTGGGGGCGCTGGTGGGCGCCGGCCTTCGGCGGCGGCGCGTGGATGCTGCAGGCCGCCAACCATGTGCTGGGCTTCGTGCTCACCGCGCTGCTCTTCGCGGCGATCTACAAGTGGATGCCGCGCGCGCGCATCGCCTGGCCCGACGTGGCGCTGGGCAGCGCGCTGACGGCGCTGCTGTTCACGCTGGGCAAGGCGCTGATCGGCTGGTACATCGGCAGCAGCGGGGTGACCGCGGGCTTCGGCGCGGCCAGTGCGATCGTCGCCCTGCTGGTCTGGGTCTACGGCGCGGCGCAGGTCTTCCTGTTCGGCGCCGAATTGACCTGGCTGTTCGCGCAGCGCCACGGGTCACAGCGCGCTGCGAGCGCGCCGCTGAAGCCGCCGCAGCCGCCGCCACCGCCGTTGCCGCCCTGATCGCGTCACGGATTCACGGCGTCACGCCGTCACGGATTCACAGCTTCTCGGCTTCATGGCCTCGTTGCCTCGTTGCCTCAACGCCTTGCGGCTCACGACCACCCTGACCATGGCCGCAAGGCCGCAAGACCAGCGCCGCTCAACGCCGGATCTGCGCTGCGCAGAACGCCGCCAGCGCGTCGAGCACTTGCCCCGCGGCGGCCTGCGCGGCGGCCGCGCCCCCGGGGGCGTCGTCGCTGGTGGCATCGACGCGTTGATCGAACTCGCGCCAGGCGATGACCTGCCGCGTCGCGCTGTCGACGAGCACCGCGCGCAGGCTCAGCCGGACATGGCTGGGCCGGGTGCTGAAGTCCTGGTGCAGGCGGATCAGCTCGGTGTCCAGCCGCCAGGCGCCGGTGCCCGACGACGGCGCCAGCAGGACGGCGCGAAAGCCGCCGCCGTCCTGCACGGCGCGCACCAGCAACGGCGCCAGCATCGCCGCCGGCGTGTCGACCCATTCGTGTCGGGCGAAGGCCTCGATCTCCTGCGGGCGGCGCAGGTAAACCATGCGCGGGCTGTCGTAGCCCGGCGCGGCGCGCGGCACGCCGACCACCAGCACCGGCGCGGCGCTGGTGGTGGTGTTTGGACTGGTGCTTGTGCTCGTGCGTGGGCCTGTGCTCGTGCCTGTGCTCACGCTCGTGCCTGTGCTCGTGCTGGTGCCTGTGCTGGCGCCGGTGCTGGCACTCGTGCCGGCAGACGCAGCGGCCGCGGGCCGCGGGGGAGCGCCGTCGAGCGTGAAGCGCGCCGGCGCGGGCGCCGGCTTGGGCAGCAGGCCACCAGCGCAGCCGCCGCAGAGCAATCCGCCGCCGGCCAGCAGCGCCAGCAGCGCCCGCCGGCTGGCGCGTCGGCGGACAACGGGCAGGCCGCTGGCGCGCGGGGTCATGGCGGGCTCTCTCCCGGGCCGAGACGCGGCGGGGCCGTGCCGACCAGCAGGCTGCTCGGGCTGGCCGCGGTCTGCTCGCTCAGGCGGTGCAGCGAGGCCGACAGCGGCGTCAGCTCGCCCAACAGGCGGGCCAGCTCGGGCAGGGTCTCGCTGCCGATCTGCTGCACGCCGCTGGCCGCGGCATCGGCGGCCACGCCGGCGCGCTGGCTGGCGGCGGCCGCCACGACGGCCATCCTTTCGATGGCCTGCGCGCTGCTCGCCACGCGGGCCAGCGTCGGTGCGATCTGCTCGCCGGCCTGCGCCGTCAGGTGAGCGGTGCGCGCTGCATCGGCGATCGCTGCGCGCAGCACGCCCTGCTGTGCGGCCAGCGCATGGGCCAGGGCCGCGGTGTCGGCCAGCGTGGACTTCAGCGCCACACGGTTGTCGGCGTCGAAGACCGCGTTCAGGTTGTTCGACACCCGGTCGACATTCGCCAGCACGTTGCTGAGCACGTTTTCCAGCCGCGCCCCGAGCGACAGCTTGAACGGGATGGTCGGCGCCACGCCGTCCGGACCGGCACGCAGCGGCGCGGCCCCGGCGCTGCCGCCGCTCAGTTCGACATAGGCGATGCCGGTCAGGCCCTGCGCCTTCAGCACCGCCTGGGTGTCCTGCTTGATCGGCGTGCCGCGTTCGATCAGGAAGCGCAGGCGCACCTGCTGCGGGTTCTGCGGATCGATCGTGATGCGGCTGACCTTGCCGACATCGACGCCCAGGTACTTGACCGGCGCGTCGACGTTCAACCCGGCCACCGACTCCTGGATCACCGCCTGGTAGGGCTCCATCGCCTGCTGCCCGCCGAACCCTGCCGCCAGCCACAGCACACCGCCGACCAGGGCCGCGCCGAGCACCAGCACGAAGGCGCCGACCAGGGTGTAGTTGACCTTGTCTTCCATCGCGCGGCTCAGGCTGCGGCGCGGCGCGTGCCACGCCGGTCGTTGAAATAGGCGCTGACGACCGGATGCGGGTCGTTCGCCAGCTCGGCCATGCTGCCGATGGCCAGCACCCGCCCTTCGCCCAGCACGGCGACACGGTCGCAGACCTGCCAGAGCAGATCCAGGTCGTGGCTAATGATGACGATGGACGGGCCGAACAGCGCCTGGGTGCGCAGGATCAGCTCGTCGACGCCGGCCGAACTTGCCGGATCCAGCCCGGATGTCGGCTCGTCGAGAAACAGCAGCTCGGGGTCCAGCGCGATGGCGCGGGCCAGCGCGGCGCGCTTGAGCATGCCACCGCTCAGTTCGCCGGGCAGCTTCAGGCCGGCATCCGGCGGCAGCCCGGTCAGCGCGATCTTCCATTCGGCGATCCGGTCGATCAGCGCGTCGTCCAGCCCGCCGTGTTCGCGCAGCGGCAGGCCGACGTTGGCGCGCACGGTCAGCGAACTGAACAGGCCGCCGCGCTGGAACATCACGCCCCAGCGCCGGCGCAACGCCGCGGCCTGCGCGGCGTCGAGGCTGGCCACGTCCTGACCGAACAGCGTGATGCGGCCGCAGGTCGGCCGCAGCAGCAGGATCATTTCGCGCAGCAGCACCGACTTGCCGGCGCCGCTGCCGCCGGCCAGGCCGAGGATCTCGCCGCGGCGCACCCGCAGGTCCAGGCCCGCGTGGACGGTGCGCGCGCCGAAGCGGGTGCCGATCTGCTGCAGGTCGATCACCGCGTCGGCGTCGAGGTTGGTGGCGGGCGTGTCCATCTCACAACCCGAGAAGGTTGAAGGCGACCGAGAACAGGGCGTCGGCAACGATCACCAGGAAGATCGCCTGGACCACGCTGAGCGTCGTCTGCCGGCCCACGCTGTCGGCGCTGCCGTGCGTGCGCAGCCCCTGGAAGCAGCCGACGACGACGATGATCAGCGCGAAGACCAGCGACTTGCCCAGCCCGAGCAGCAGCGCCGAGCCCTGCATCACGCGGCCGAAGCGGTCGGCGAATTCGCCGAAACCGATGTCGAGTTGCGAGCGCGCCATGACCATGCCGCCGAAGACGCCCGTGATGTCGGCGAACAGCGTCAACAGGGGCAGCGCGATCATCAGCGCGATGATTTTTGGAAGTACCAAGCGCTGCAGCGGGTCGATGCCCAGAGTGCGCAGGGCGTCGATCTCCTCGCCCACCACCTTGGTGCCGATCTGTGCGGCGTAGGCCGATCCGGAGCGGCCGGCGATGATGATGGCCCCGATCAACGGCGCGAATTCGCGCAGCAGGGCGTAGCCGACGAGTGCGACGACGAAGACATTCGCGCCGTAGTGACGCAACTGGTCGGCGCCCTGGTAGGCCACCACGACGCCGAGCAGGAAGGCCATCACGCCGATGATCGGCACGGCATCGACGCCGCCGAGTTGGATGTCGTGCAGCAGCACGCGCCAGCGAAACCGGGCGGGCTTGCGTAGCGCGGCGCCGCCGGCCACCGCGATCTGGCCGACGAACGCCAGCATGTCCAGCAGTTGCCGCCCGGCCGCCACGGCTTCGAGCCCGGTCCGTTCGAGCAGACCGCGCCGCGGCGGGGCGGCCAGCGGCTCGCCCTGGCCGGCGGCGCCCACCGCCTGCATCAATCCCAGCGCGCGTGGCGGCCAGCCGTCGAGGGCCGGACGTTGTGCGCTGGCACCCAGGTGCCCCTGCAGCAGCCAGGCACCCGCGCTGTCCAGCGCTTGCAGCGCGCGGCCGTCGATCGTCGCTGGATGCGGCGTGGCTGCGGCCGGGGCCACGGCACGGGTCATGGCAGCAAGCTGGCGCAGCGTCCAGCTGCCCCCCAGGGCCCAGCCGCCGGGTTGGATCAGCGACAAGGTCGCGTCGCTGCTGCCGTCGCCGCGGGCCGCCACCGGCGCGTCGGCAGGTGGCGGCGTCGGCGGCGCAGCGGGGGTCGGCGTAGGCATTCAGCGGCGAGGGTCAGCGCATCGCTGGCATGCGTCTGTTCGCTAACGCACTATCGGCCGAGCACGATCGAGCGAGCACGAACAACCGAGCACCATCGCCCGACGGCACCCCAGCGACGCATCGGCGCCAGCGGCGCCAGCGGCGCCCGCGCTCAAGCCCCCTGCAACAACTGTCGCGCGACGCGGGCGATGGTCGCTGCGTCGACGCCGAAGAAGGCCCGCAACGCGGCCCGCGTGTCGCTGCGACCGAAGCCATCGGTGCCCAGCGTCACGTAGCGCCGGCCTGCAGGCACGAAGGCGCGCACGCTGTCGGGCACGGCGCGCACATAGTCGGTTGCCGCCAGGATCGGGCCGTTGCCAGCGGCAAGCTGGTGGGCGATGAACGGCTGCGCCGCTGCCTCGCCGCGCAGCGCGGCGGCTTCGCAGGCCTGGCCATCGCGCGCCAGTTCGCTCCAGCTGGTGACGCTGAAGACATCGACGCTCACGCCCTCGCTGCCCAATTGCTGCGCTGCGCGGATGACCTCGGTGAGGATGGCGCCGGAGCCGAGCAGCGTCAGGCCCGCGGCGCCCGCCGCCGGCCCGTGGCGGCTGAAGCGGTAGCAACCGCGCAGCACCTGATCGTGGACATCGGGCGGCAGGCTCGGCTGCGCATAGTTCTCGTTCATCAGCGTGACGTAATAGAAGACGTCCTGCTGTTCGACCAGCATCTCGCGCATGCCGGCGTCGACGATCACTGCCATCTCGCCGGCGAAGGCCGGGTCGTAGGCCTTGCAGTTGGGAATCGTCGCGGCCACCAGATGGCTGCTGCCGTCCTGGTGCTGCAGCCCCTCCCCGCCCAGCGTCGTGCGACCCGAGGTGGCGCCGAGCAGGAAGCCGCGCGCACGCTGGTCGGCAGCGGCCCAGATCTGGTCGCCGACGCGCTGGAAGCCGAACATCGAGTAGTAGATGTAGAACGGCAGCATCGCCAGACCGTGCACGCTGTAGCTGGTCGCTGCCGCCGTCCAGCTGGCCAGCGCGCCGGCCTCGCTGATGCCTTCTTCGAGGATCTGGCCGTCGGTGGCTTCGCGGTAGCTGAGGATGGTGTCGATGTCCTCCGGCGCATAGCGCTGGCCGACGCTCGAATAGATGCCGACCTGCTTGAACAGGTTGGCCATGCCGAAGGTGCGCGCTTCGTCGGCGACGATCGGCACCACGCGCGGGCCGAGCTGCGGGTCTTTCAGCAACGCGCCAAGCAGGCGCACGAAGGCCATCGTGGTGCTCATCTCCTTGCCGTCGGCGGCCAGCGCGAACTGGGCGTAGCTCGTGATGTCGGGCTTGGGCACGACGGCGCAGGCGGTCTCGCGCCGCGGCAGGCTGCCGCCCAGCGCAGCGCGCCGGGCCTTCAGATACTGCATCTCGGGGCTATCGTCGGCAGGCTTGAGAAAGATCAAGGACGTGGCCTGCGCATCGGACAGCGGCAGGTCGAAGCGGTTGCGAAAGCCGATCAGGTCGGCGCTTTCGAATTTCTTGTGCGAATGCGTCGTCATCCGGCCCTGCCCGGCGCCCATGCCATAGCCCTTCTTGGTGTGCGCCAGGATCACCGTCGGCTGGCCGCGGTGCGCCGCGGCACGTGCGTAGGCGGCGTGGATCTTCACCAGGTCGTGGCCGCCGCGCTTCAGGCGGTCGATCTGTTCGTCGGTCATGCCCTGGGCCAGGCGCTGCAGGGCTTCGTTCTGGCCGAAGAAGGTGTCGCGGTTGAAGCGCCCATCCTTGGCCGCGAAGGTCTGCATCTGGCCGTCGACGGTCTGGGCGAAGGCCTGTGCCAGCGCGCCCGTCAGATCGCGGGCGAACAGGCCGTCCCAGTCGCTGCCCCAGATCAGCTTGATGACGTTCCATCCGGCGCCCGCGAACAGCTGTTCGAGCTCGTCGATGATGCGGCCGTTGCCGCGCACCGGGCCGTCCAGCCGCTGCAGGTTGCAGTTGACGACCCAGACCAGGTTGTCGAGCTTTTCGCGCGCGGCCAGCGTCAGCGCGCTCATCGATTCCGGCTCGTCCATCTCGCCATCGCCGAAGACGCCCCACACCAGGCGCGCGGGCACCTGCTGGCCATCCACCGTGTGGCTGTCGCAGTCCAGCAGCTGGCGGTGCGTCAGGTAGCGCATGAAGCGCGCGTGGTAGATCGAGCTGATCGGCCCGATGCCCATCGATCCGGTCGGGAATTGCCAGAAGTCGGGCATCAGCATGGGATGCGGATAGCTGCTCAGCCCGCGCGCGCCCTGCCCCGTCGCGAAGGCCGGGGCGCTGAGTTCCTGGCGGTAGTGCAGCAGGTCGTCTTCGCCGAGGCGGCCTTCGAGGTAGGCGCGCGCGTAGACGCCAGGGGCGCTGTGCGGCTGGAAGAACACCAGGTCACCGCCGTGCCGGCTGGTGCGGGCGCGGAAGAAGTGGTTGAAGCCGGTTTCGAAGAGGTCGGCCGCGCTGGCGTAGCTGGCGATGTGGCCGCCGAGTTCGCCGTAATTGGCATTCGCCCGCACCACCATCGCCAGCGCGTTCCAGCGCATCAGCGATGCCAGCCGCTCTTCGATGGCCAGGTCACCGGGATAGGCCGGCTGCTCGTCGACGGCGATGCTGTTGACGTAGGGCGTTGCCCGCTCCGGCGTCCAGCCGACGCGCTGCTGGCGGGCCAGCCGGGCCAGTTCGTCGAGCATCCAGCGCGCCCGCGCCGGCCCCTGGCTGTGCAGCAGCGTCATGAACGCGTCGTGCCACTCGGCGGTCTCCTGCGGGTCCGTGTCCGGCGTGACGGCGCTGGTGGTGGCCAGGAACTGGGGGAGGCGGGGATCGTTCATGGGCAGCGTTGCAAGACCGGAAAGCCAAGGGCGTCGGCATTCTGCGCCGACCCCAGCGCGGGCCGCGCCGGCTCGAATGCCGCCACGCGTCCGTCCGGGCCGGCGGCCGTCAGCCGGCCGCTGGAGCGGGCTGTTCGCGTTCCTGCAGCAGTCGCCACATGACCTTGCCCGAGCCGCTCTTCGGCAGGCTGTCCGCGAACTCGACGATGCGCGGCACCTTGTAGGCCGCCATGTGGTCGCGCGCCCAGTCGATGACGTCCTGCGGCTGGGCATGGCCGCGGTGTTCCTGGCGCAGCACGATCACTGCCTTGACGGTCTCGCCGCGGTACGCGTCGCGGCTGGCGATGACGCAGGCTTCCTGCACCAGCGGGCACTTGAAGAGCATCAGCTCGACCTCGCTGGGCCAGACCTTGTAGCCGCTGGCGTTGATCATGCGCTTGAGCCGGTCGGTGATGAAGAAGTAGCCCTCGTCGTCGCGCCAGCCCAGGTCGCCGGTGCGGAAGAAACGCTTGCCGGTGATGTCGATGAAGGCCGCCGCCGTGGCGTCGGGGTGGCCCCAGTAGCCCTTGAAGAGCATCGGCCCGTGGGTCACGATCTCGCCGGTCTGGCCATGCGGCTGTTCCTGCAGCGTGTCGGGGTCGATGATGCGGCTGTCGACGCCGAAGATCGGAATGCCCAGGCACTGCAGCTTGGCGCGTTCAGGCGGGTTGCCGTGGGTCGGCGCGGCCGTCTCCGTCAGGCCGTAGCCTTCGGCGAAGGTGATGCCGAATTCCTTCTGCAGCCGTTCGGCCACCGCGTGCGGCATCGCCGCGCCGCCCCCCGACAGGTAGCGCAGGCTGGACAGGTCGAAGCTCTTGTAGTTCGGGCTGGCGAACAGGTCGATGATCATCGTCGGGATGCACGTCCAGTGCGTCACGCGGTGGCGCGAGATCAGCCGCCCGGCCAGTTCGCGGTCCCAGCGCGGCATCAGCACGACGGTGCAGCCGGCGTAGACCGGGCCGAGCACGCCGTAGAGCATGCCGGTGATGTGGAACATCGGCACCACGCCGAGGCTGACGGTTTCGGCGCTGACCGCCCCCCACAGGCCCCCGCCGACGGCGTTGGGCATCAAGGTGCGGTGGCTGTGGATGCAGCCTTTGGGCAGCCCGGTGGTGCCCGAGGTGTAGGGCAGCAGCGCCAGATCGTCGGGCTCGGCCCGCATCGGGCCGGGCCGGTGGCCGGCGGCCAGCGCGGCGGTCCAGCGCGTCATGGCGGCGGGCAGCGGCGGGTCAGCGCGCAGCCAGGCGGCGATGGCGTCCGACGGCGCTTCGGCCGGGTCGACCGTCTCGGGCCTGGCGTCGCTGAAGCGGGTCACCAGCACTTGCTGCAGCCGCTGCGCGGGGGCCAGCAGCTGGTTGGCCTGCTCGACGGTGCCGGCCAGATCGGCGGTGGTGATCGCCACGCGGGCCTGCGGATCGGTGATGTAGTGCGTGAACTCCTCGGCGCGGTTCATCGGGTTGACCGGCACGACCACCGCGTCGGCGCGCTGCACCGCGTAGAACGCGATGACGAACTGCGGACAGTTCTGCATGAACAGGGCCACCCGGTCGCCCCGCTGCACGCCCTGCGCCTGCAGCCAGCCGGCCAGCGCTTCGGCCTGGCGCAGCAGGTCGCCGAAGGTCAGCTCCCGGCCGAAGAAGACGTAGGCCGCCTTGTTCGGAAAGCGCCGCGCGCTGACCTCGAGGTTGAACCACAGCGTGGTCTCGGGAACGGCCAGGGTGCGCGGCAGGCGGCGCGGCCACAGCACGTCGTCGGGAAAGGATTCGGCAGGATGGATTGCAGACACCGGGGACTCTCCAAGATCGAGCCTGCGGTTTACCTGCTGACAGCCGGCCCGTCATCGAGCCAAACCCGCAGGCCACATCGATCGGGTCCCGCCCGCCCGGCCGGCGCAGGCTTCAGGGGTCGCGCGGCCGCGACTGCCGCCACTTCTGGCAGTCGGAATGCGCCTGGTTGGACCCGCGCAGGCATTCGCGTTCCATGCAGACGAAATAACGCAGCGGGTTCATTGCGCCGCAGGTGGCTTCGGGCCCGCTGGCCAGCGGCCGGGTGGGCTCGGCCGGCACGGCCGGTGCGATGGTCGGGTTGGACGGATAGACGGCGGTCGGCCGCGACGTGTCGCCGGCGGGGCGGGTCAGCGATTCAGCCGGACGCGGTGCGGGATCCTGCGCTGTGGTTACCGAGCCGGGTGTCGGGCCATGCGTCGGGCTGGCGGGCCGGGTGGTGGCGGGTGGCTTGGGCGTCGCGCGCGCGGTGTCGGTCGGCGGTGTCGTGGTGGCAGGCTTGGCCGTCAACGCGGGTGGTGTCGATGGCGTGGGCGCTGGTGATGTCGCTGTCGTCGTCGCTGGTGGGGGCGCTGGTGTTGTCGCTGTCGTCGCCGCTGCCGTCGGTGCCGGTGTCGCGGCTGGTGCCGGAGACGGTAACGGGGCGGGAGACGCGATCGGCGGAACGGGCTGTGCGGCGACGGATCCCGCAGCAGGCGCGTCGGCCGTTGCACCGGGAGCCGTCGGCGCCGGGGCGGCGGTGCCCGGGCCGCTGGTTGCGGACGACGAGATCGCCGGCTCTCGGGCGGGCGTCTTCGGCGCCACCGGCCACAGCGCGACGCCGCCGATCAAGCCGACGACGACCAGCACGGCGAGCCCCACCGCCACCGGCAGCAGCTTGGACTTCGCCGACGGAGAACCCGTCGCCGCCAGCGCGGACGGCGTCACGATCGTTGCCAGGCTGTCATCGCCCGCAGGCAGTGCGGACGCAGGCAGCGGGGCCGCAGACAGCCGTGGCGCGGACGTTGCGGACGCCGGCGATCCGGGCCCCCGCGGCGCGCCCGCGACGATGATCGTCCGGTCCCAATCTGATTGCATGGCCGCGGCCGTGCCGCGCCGCAGCGGCGCTGGCGCCCGGCCTTCCAGCACGTCGCGCAACGCAGCGACGCTTTGCGGGCGGTCGGTCGGGCGCGGGGCGAGCATCCAGTCGACGACATGCAGGAAGCTGTCGCTGCAGCCGGGCAGCCCCTGGCCCGCCAGCGGTGTCACGTCGTCGTGCACGGCGCGCGCCGTCGACGGTGACGGCGGGCGGCCGAGCAGCAGGTAATGCAGGGTCGCGCCCAGCGCATACAGATCGGTCCACGGCCCCTGTCTGACCGAGCCGATCTCGGCGTACTGCTCGATCGGCGCATACGCCGGCTTGAGGATCGCCGTCAGGTTCTGGCTCTTGTCGGTGATGACGCGCCGGGCCGCGCCGAAGTCCATCAGCACCGGGCGGCCGTCGGCTTCGATCTGGATGTTGTCCGGCGCGATGTCGCGATGGAACACGCCTTCGCTGTGCAGGCGCTCGATCGCCCCGAGCAAGGGCAGCAGCAGGGCCCGCAGCCAGGCCTCGTCGGGTGGCTGCTGCATGCCGGCCCGCAGTTCCTTGAGCGTCCGGCCGCGCAGCACCGGCATGGCCATGTAGGCCGTGCCGTTGGCTTCCCAGAAGCGATGCACCTTGAGCAGCGAGGGGTGGTCGAAGCGGGCCAGCAGGCGGGCTTCGTTGACGAACGAGCGCAGGCCCAGCGCGAAGGTCTCGGCGTCGGACTGCGAGCGCAGCGAGACATGCAGGGTCTCGGTGCGGCCGACCAGCGACGCGGGCATGTATTCCTTGACCGCCACCTCGCGCTCGAGCGCGTGATCGAAGGCCAGATACACAATGCCGAATCCGCCGATTCCCAACACATGCTGAAGCTCGAATTCACCGAGCCGCGTCCCGCGCGGCAGGGCACTCGGATGCTCGGTCGGCGGGCGTGAGACGTCAGGTGACATTGCTCTTTGAGCTTAGCAGGGAAGCACCGCCGGCCCGCCCTGCGCACTGCGCTCAAGTACCGCTCTTGGGCTGCTGCGTCGGGCGTGCCGGACGGCACCCGCACCGCCGGCCCGTCCACCCGCCGCCACCTGCGCTCTGTCGTACGCCTGCCCGTGCCCCTACCGATGCCCCTGCCCGCGCCTGAACCGTCGCTGCTCGCCCACCGCGCCTTCTTCCGGCTGTGGTGTGCCCGCCTGGTCAGCACCGCCGCCAGCCAGATGCTGATGGTCGCCGTCGGCTGGCAGATGTACGACCTGACCGGTTCAGCCTGGGACCTCGGCCTGGTCGGCCTGCTGCAGTTCGCGCCGGCGCTGGCCCTGGTGCTGCTGGCCGGGCATGTCATCGACCGCCACCACCGTGCGCGCATCGTCGCGCTGTGCCTGGCGATGCAGGTGGTGGCCGCGCTGGTGCTGTGGGCCGGCAGCCACGGTGGCTGGGCGTCGCGCGAATGGCTGCTCGGCGTGTCGCTGCTGCTCGGCGCGGTGCGCGCCTTCCAGATGCCCGCGCAGCAGGCGCTGACGCCGCTGCTGGTGCCCGCGGCACTGCTGCCGCGCGCACTGGCCTTCAGCTCGGCGGGCATGCAGGCGGCGATCATCGCCGGGCCGGCGCTCGGCGGTGTGATCTACGTCGCCGGCGCGGCGGCCACCTACGGCAGCTGCGCGCTGCTGTTCGCCGTGGCCAGCGTCCTGGTGGCGCTGATCCGCTACGACCACGCGCCGCCGCCGGCCAGCCCGGTGACGCTGGCGACGCTGCTGGCCGGCGTGCACTTCGTGACCCGCCACCGCGTCGTGCTCGGGGCCGTGTCGCTGGACCTGTTCGCCGTGCTGCTCGGCGGTGCGACGGCACTCCTGCCGATCTTCGCCAAGGACATCCTGCATGTCGGTCCCTGGGGCCTGGGCGTGCTGCGATCGGCGCCGGCGGTGGGGGCGTTGCTGATGTCGGTGGCGCTGTCGCGCTGGCCGGTGCGCCGGCGCACCGGCCGCACGCTGCTGGCGGCCGTGGCGGTGTATGGCGCCGCCACCGTGGTCTTCGGCCTGACCAGCCACTTCGTCGTCGCCATCGCTGCGCTGGCGCTCAGCGGCGCGGCCGACATGATCAGCGTCGTGATCCGCTCGACGTTGATCCAGCTGGAAACGCCCGACGACATGCGCGGCCGCGTCAGCGCCGTCAACTCGGTGTTCATCGGCGCGTCCAACCAGCTCGGTGAATTCGAGTCGGGCGCGACGGCGGCGTGGCTCGGCCCGGTCGGGTCGGTGGTGCTCGGCGGGCTGGGCACGGTGCTGGTGGCGGCGCTGTGGTGGCGGCTCTTTCCCGGGCTCGCGCAGCGCGACGCGCTGGTCCAGGCCGGCCCGGCTGCCGCGGGGGCAGTGGCAAGGGCCTGAGCACAGGGCAGCGCGCAAGTCTGAGCGCCAGTCTGAGAGGATGTCTGAGCTCAATGCCGCGGCGGATGCCGATCCGGGCGTTGCCGGTCCGCTGGTGTCGCCCCCCCGGTCAGGGCAGCACCGAAGGCGCGAAGGAGAGTCCGCTTCGATAGAGGGTCCACCTCATCCGCGCTTGGACTCCAGCCGGGCCCGCGCCGCGCGGCTGCGCGATTTCCACTCCGCCTGCTGGGCCTTGCGTTCGAGCGCTGTCAGGCTGTCGCGGCGGGCTTCGCGCAGCAGCTTCTGGTAGCTGCGCAAGCGCTCGGCGGCCACGCTGGCGCGCACCGCGCAGCCCGGCTCGTCGGCATGCCGGCAGTCGCGGAAACGGCAGGCGCTGGCCAGGCTGGCGATGTCGTCGAAGGCCGCGCCGAGCTGCTCGGGCTCGCCGTCCAGGCGCAGCGTGCGCAGGCCCGGCGTGTCGATGATGCAGGCCCCACCGGGCATGGCGTGCAGCGATCGTGCGGTGGTCGTGTGGCGGCCGCGGCTGTCGTCGGCCCTCGCCGCGCCGGTGGCCTGCACGACGCGGCCGGCCAGCGTGTTGGTCAGCGTGCTCTTGCCGGCACCGCTGGATCCCAGCAGCACCAGTGTCTGCCCGCTGCCCAGCCACGGCGCCAGCGCCCGGCGCGGCGTGTCGTCCAGCGCGTTGACGGCCACCACGTCGCCGGCCTGCGGCAGGAGTTCGCGCACCGCGTCGCGGCGCGCTGCTGCGTCGCTGCACAGGTCGGCCTTGCTGAGCACGACGACGGCCTGCACACCGGCCATGCGGACCAGCGCGTGGTAACGCTCCAGCCGGCGCAGGTTGAAGTCATGGTCCAGGCCCATCAGCAGCAAGGCCGTGTCGACGTTGCTGACGATCACGGCGCGGCTGACCTTGTCGCGGCCGTCGTGCAGCCGCCGCGCCAGCTGGTTGAGCGGCGGCACCCGCGCATGCACCCAACGCTGGCCGTTGTCCGGCGGCCAGGCCAGCACCCAGTCGCCGACGGCCAGCGCGTCGTCCGCGTCGGCCAGGCGCTGGCGCAGGGCCGGCAGCTGCCGCGCCGGATGGACGTCATCGCCGTCGTGCAACAGCAGGCTGTCGCGATGGACTTCGGTGACGCGCAGCAGCTCGCTGCGCGCATCGGCGGGGTCGTTGAAGGAATGAAGCTGTTGGAGCAACGCTGGTGTCAGACCGATGGCACGCAGCCGTTCAAGACGAGAAAGATCAGGCAACAAGATGGATGAACTCCGGGCAAGGGGCCAGAGCGGCGCGCGAACGCGCGGCGCGGCGGGGCGTCAACGCAGGCAGAGCCGGCGCTGGCGCGATCG
>JANMAP010000089.1:0-10683 GCA_031359905.1 Burkholderiales bacterium
GGCGACGCCGCGGGCGCGGCTGAAACGGCGATCCGCCAAGCAAGCGTCAGGGCGCTGCGGATCCCCAGCAGGACGCGGTGACTGCGGCCAAGCCCGTGGACCCGGACCTTCCGACCCCGACGATCTGCCCGCTGCTGTTGAAACGCAGGACCGCATACTGACCACTGGTTGGGGTGTAGCCGGTGGTGGGCTTGGCGAGTTCGCCGCCGACTTCGCTATTGGTGTCGACGTTGAACAGCTTGACCTTCGTCGCCGCGGGTGTGAAACCCCCGATGAGCTTGGGGGCCAGGGCCAGCGCTGCCACGTTGCTGCCGTCGACGTAGTAGGTGGTGGTGCTTCCGCTGGTCACCGAACCGAGCTGGACCCGCAAGTAGGTGTCCGCCGGACCCTTCAAAGGCGTCACCGGCGGGAAGAAGTTCGAGGCGATCTGGGCGGCAAAACAAGTCGTCGAGGTCGCGGCGAGGGCGCTGCCACTGGCCACGGTGCTGATCACGGGAGCGGCGAAGCCCGCCCGCAGGATTCGCCGACGGGTGTTCGGAGCAGAGGGCGTGGAATTTGCGACGGGTTGCATGGGTGACTCCGTGGAACTCAAACTGACAGCAATTATCGCGCCGGCGCGCATGGCGGCGCTGCCCCCCGAACCCGGGGCCGGCGTCCAGTGCATCAAAGAGCACGAAGAGGGCCCGATCGAGGGTTATTCATCAGCATCTCCAGCAGACGTCACCCATTCAAACCGGGGCGAGAGCGAACCCAGCGGCGTGTTGCTGAATGGCGTGGCCTCTGGCAAGTGCAGTGCGACTCCGGGAATGTAAGAAAACCTGACGCTTTGCAGCCACCAGCGATTCGCTTCGCAATCACGCCTCCACTCTCGTGTGCTACCGCTGCCCGATCAGATCCCGAATGAACTTCGCCGGAATGGCATAGGTGATGCCCGTCGGGTTGCTGAGCGCCGACTCGCGCGTTCCGCGCACCAGCACCATGTTGACGACGCCGATGACCTGCCCGGTTTCGGCGTTCAGCAGCGGTCCGCCGCTGTTGCCTGGGTACGCCACGGCATCCAGCTGATAGATCTCGAACGGGCCTTCTCGAATCCTGGCCAGCGCCGAGGCCGTCAACTGCTGGGCAGTCACCGCCGGCAGGGCAATGCGTGTCAGCGACGAGACGATGCCCCGGTGCGTGACCGGTGCAAAGCCCAGCACGCCGCCGATCGGAAACCCCAGCAGGACCACTGCGGTGCCTTCCGGCGACAGTGCCGCCGCGCCGAGTGTCAATGCAGGCAGCGCCGGGCCGTCGATCTTCAGCAGCGCCAGATCGTGGTTGCGGTCGCTGTCGAGCAGGCGCGCGCCGCGGACTTCACCGGGACGATCCGGCCCTTGCGGCAGCAGCACGGCCATGCGCGGGCCGCCCGGAGTGTCGACGTTCGCCGGCAGGACATGGAAGTTGGTCACCACCATCGTGCCGTCGCCGACGACAAAGCCGCTGCCGCGAAAGCCGAACCGCGGACTGTCGGTGGCGCTGAAAGTGCCCACCGGGAGGACCGACGGCCGCGCGGCTGCAACGACTTCGGGCACCGACGCCGCCGAAAGGTTCGAAGCGAGACCCAGCCACAAGATCACGCCCAGGGCCTGCCTGCGCAAGCGTTGCGGACTGGATGCCAAGGCCGGGATCGACCGTGCGGCGCGACTGGAGGCGTCCATCCGGCCGCCGACTAGCGCACCTTCTGCAGGAGTTCCTGCACTTCGCCCTGGCCGGCGTACTTGTCGCCGAGCACGGCCAGTTCATCCAGCGCTGTCTTGGCGGACGGTTTCTCGCCGGCCTGGATGTAGATCTTTGCCAGATTCAGCTTCAAAGCGGGGTCCTTGGGCGACCTGGCAATGGCTTTCTTTTGCGCGTCGATGGCCTGCGGCAGCTTGCCTTCGGCGGCCAGCGCCGTGGCCAGGGTGTCCAGCAGCGGGGCCTGATTCGGCGCCAGTTCGTTGGCCTGCGTCGCCAGGGCAACCGCGCCCGGCTTGGACTGCTTGACCATCAACCACGCGACGTTGTTCAGCGCCAGTGCATTCTTCGGCTGGATGTTCAGCACCGCCCGATAGTGGGTCTCTGCGGCGGGCAGGTCACGCTGGGCCAGCGCAACATCGCCCAGGTAATACTCGAAAACTGCGTCGCGTGCATGCTCCTTCAGCCAGCCCGCAGCTAGCCGATCGGCATCAACTTTCTTGCCGGCGGCTGTCAGGGCCTGATGCGTCTTGATGGCGAAATCGGTGGTGGCCGTGCGCTGCAATGCGGCTTTGTAGGCGGTTGCCGCGCTGTCCCAGCGTTTGCGCTGCATGTCGATGTCACCGGCCAGCGCATGGCCCGCCGGGTCCTTCGGATCCGACTTCTGCAATTCGCGGGCGATCGCCTCGGCCTTGTCGGCCTGGTTGTCGAGCAACAGCACGCCAGCCAACCTGCGCTTGGCCATGACCGATTTCGGTTCGAGCTCGACCGCCCGGCGCAGGCTGCGCGCTGCGCCTTCCAGGTCCTTGCCGGCCACCTGCGCCTCGGCCAGATGAATCTGATGCTGGGCTCTCTTGGGTTGCAGCGCGGCCAGCTTGCGGAACGTCGACCCCGCCTGCTGCGAGTCGCCGCTGACAAGCAGTGCCTGGCCGAGAATCTCTTGGACTTCGTTGTTCAAAGGCAGTGCAGCAACGGCGGCCTGCGCTGCTTCGAGGGCCGCCTTCGAGTCGCCTGCAGCCAGCTGGCTGCGCACCAGCAGCAAATGGGGCCGCGGTTCGCTTGGGTTGATCTTCACGGCCCGGGCAATCAGCTGCGCGACCTCGGCTGGCGGCGCGCCGGTCCGGGCCGCCAGTTCGGCCAGGGCCAGCATGGCTTGAAAGCTTTTCGGGTTGGCCTTGAGGAAGGCTTCGAGCCGCTGCTTGGCGAGATCCGGCTTGGCCGCTGCCAGGTCGATGGCCGCCAGGCTGGCGACCGCCGGAAAGAACACGGGGTCCTTCTGCAGCGCCGCTTCGAAGCTGGCCGCAGCCGCCGTGGGGTCGCGCTGCAGCAGCCGGATGCGACCCCGCAGACTGTCGGCCAACGGCTTGTCCGGCTGCTTCTTCTGCAACGCGTCGACCGCCTTCAGTGCCCCGTCGACGTCCTTCTGGCTCAGCCGTGCGCTGATCAGCGCCAGGTCGGCGCGGATGCCCTTGTCCTCGGAGGCGACGGATTCCAGCGTGGCGATGGCCTCGGCGCTGCCTTCGCCCTTGGACAGCTTGGCAATGGCCACCGACGTCCGTACACGCGGGTCGGCCGGCGCGGCCTTGGCGGCCAGCTGAAACGCAGCTTCCGAGCGCTTGGCATCACCCATCTGCAGGTAGGCCTCGCCCAGCAGCTGAAGGCTCGTGGCATCGGCCGGCCCGCGCTCGACCATCGGCTGCAGCGTCTGCACTGCTTTTTCGGGTTCGCCGCCGCGCAGGTAGGTCTGGGCCAGCAGGTGGCGCGACAGCTTTTGTCCTGGGGCGATCTTCAGGGCGCGGACCAGGAAGGCTTCGGCCTGCACGTAGTTCTTCTGCCGGTACTCGACGGCGCCCGCCAGTTCGAGCACCGGAACGTTGTCCGGCAGGCCCTTCAGCAGCCGGTCGGTGATGTCGCGCGACTGCTTGTAATCGCCGTCGGCGAAGGCCAGGTGGGCGGCGTAGAACAGTGTCTCGGGATGCTGCGGGGCGACCTGCTGGAGCGCGGACAGCTGGGTCTTGGCCTCGTCCTTCAGGTTCTGGCGCAGCAGAACACCCAGCACGCCGGAGTGCGCCGCCACGGACTCAGGGTGCGCCGCCAGGACCTGGCGGTAGACCTGCAGCGCGCCAGGCAGGTCGCCCTTGGCGGACCGCAGGATCTCGGCCTTCAGCAGCCCCGCGCCGACGTTTCCCGGCTCCGCGCCGAGCACGCTGTCGGCCTGCGCCAGAGCGCCCGGAATGTCGCCGTCGGCGGCCTTGATCCGGGCCTGCAGCGTGACGGCCGGGGCGTACCCGGGCTGGGCTTGCAGCGCAGCGCGAAGCCTGTCATCCGCCTTGGCCGCGTCGTTGGACAGCATGTGGGCAGTGGCCAGCGACGTGTTGAGGTCGGCCATGGCGGCGTCACCGAGCTTGAGATCGCCGAACATGAAGGCCAGCTTGCCGTGCTCGCCGGTCTGCAGCATCGCCCGCGCCAGGTCGGGCACGACACGCTCGTCAGTGATCTGCGACTCTCGCGCCTTGCGCAGTTCGAGCACCGCGCCGGCAGCGTCCCCTTGGGCTGCCAGGGCCTTGCCCAGCAGCAGGCGGGCTTCCCCCGAGTTCGGCTGCTTCTGCAGAACGGTCTTCAGCTGGATGACCGCCGACTTGTAGTCCTTCTTGTCGATGAAGGTCTGCGCCGCGCTCAGCAGGTCGCTGTTCGACGCGCCGGAGCAGGCCTGCAGGACGAGGGCCGCAGCCGCAAGGCACAACACGGCGATCGGGCGCTGATTCATAGGTGGCTGCGACGACGGGCGCGAAGAAAGGAGACGATGAAGATACCGCAGTGGTCGCGGCCGCGGATCCGACGGTGTCGCCACGAAATGCGCAAAGCCTGTCGCTTCGATCGCTGTGGGGGGCTGTGGCGGCCGCGATAACGGCCTCAAACGCCGCCGGTTACATGTCGGCGGCGCAAATGTATCCGTGGGAGCCCGGATGCGGTCAAGAGCTTAACTTTCGATACAGCTTGCATCCCCCCTTGTAGGGAGACTCCAGAGCTTCCCGCCCTGAGTCCCTCCTCTGCCGCAATGCACGCCAATACCTTGATCGCCGCGCCGTTGAATCCCCGCTTGCGTTGTGATGTCGGCGCGCCAACCGCCACACCATTGCCGAGCCGTCAGTTCGAGATCAAGTCCGCCGACTGCCACTTTCATCGCCACTCGGCGAATCTGCTGATCAAGCAACGCTATGGCTGGCGTGGCTACCAGACCGTTTCGCTGCCTGCCGACCAGACCTCCAACCGCATCACCCTGACCGCGACCGAAGACGAGCGGACCATCGGCACCATCACCATCGGGCTCGACGGATCCGAGGGCATGGCGTGCGAGGACGTGTTCGGCCCGGAGTTGGCGGCGATGCGAAGCCGGGGCCTGCGCTTGTGCGAATTCACCAAGCTGGCGGTCGATCCCGTGCATGGCACCAAGCGCGTTCTGGCGGCACTCTTCCATGTGGCCTACATCGTGGCCTTCAGGGTCCGCGGCTTCGACGCGCTGGTGATGGAAGTCAACCCGCGCCATGTGCGCTTCTACGAACGCATGTTGGGGGCCCAGGTGGTGGGGGCGGAGCGCCAGAACCGGCATGTCGATGCGCCGGCGGTGCTGCTGTCGATCGCATTCACCCACATTGCAGCGATGATCGAACGCTTCGCCGGGCGACTCGAGCAGGCGGTGAACGAGCGATCGTTGTACCCCTTTGCCTTCACCCGCAAGGAAGAAGCCGGCATCCTGGCCCGCCTGATGACGTCGCAGGGCGCCGCCCCGACCGCCGTCAACTGAGCACGGACGCGCGAGCCGCCGCCAGGCCTGCGCCGCGGCGGGACAGATCCTGAGCGATCGGCCCAGCAACCGCTGAGCCTTGGTCACGCAGGCGCAGGAATTCGATGCAGCGCAGCCACGCGGCGTCCGGCGTGTCGACACGGAAGCCGCACAGCGTGCCGTCCACCGATTCCACGCGGCGCGCCACCACGGCCTCGATGCGCGAAGACTCGTGGACGGCCAAGGCGACGTCGACGAGGCAGCGTGCGCCCTCGGGCAGATCGCTGTTCACGGCCGCCTGGAAGCCATGTTTCGAGACTTCGATCACGCGCGCCTGCGTCTGCAGGCGTCGCGGTCCGCGGTCGAAGGTCAGGGTGGCAGGGCAGCTCATCGAAAAGCGCCGATGCCTGCGCAGCCCGGCGCCGGTCGCCTCGGACGCTGGCAGATCCGGGAGCACCGCCTTCCAAGCGGCCGATGGATAGACCGAGTGCAACAGATGGACCTGTCGTGGATTCAAGCGGCTGAGCGCGTCGGTACGCTGCCGGAAGAAGTGGTCGAACAATGGTGGGGTCAACACCGGATCGGTGCTGGTGAAGTAGCTCCGGTCGGGAAACTCGATGTTCGGCAAGTGCGATTGCACGAAGTAGCGATGCAGATTGCGCGCTGGCGCGCGCGAGCCGTAGATCGTCTTGAAGACGCCGGGTGCGGCGTGCAGATCCAGCGCGGCGCCGATCGCCGGCGCCCCGTTGGCAAAGTCGTACTCGTCGACGGGCTGCGCCTGCAGGCGCTGAAAGGCCAGCAGGGCGTCGTAGAGTTCGATGCGCCGCGGGTGGACGGCGATGACGAGGTGACGCGTGTCGAAGAACCGCATGCAGTACTCGTACATGAACTTCATCAGCGGGAACAACACCGTGCCGCCGGTCTGCCGGAAGGCGGGGTGAATCGCCAAGGCCGAGATCTCGGCAATCCGTCCTTCCCGGCGACGCACGCCGCTGAGGTCGAAGGCGCTCTGCATCGGGAAGCCGAACACGCCTTCGCGCACGATGGACAGGGTGCCGACGACCTGCCCGTCGAAGGTGGCGCACAGAGTGGTCGTGGTCGGCAGCGCGTGGTACGGCGTCACGCGGAGGCCGGACGGATGCGGCTGCATGAAGCGGCTGCCGACGTAGGCGTCGTGCAGCAGACCGAAGCAGGCCTCGAGTTCCGCCTGGGTGCTGGCGATCTTCAGCCGCAGGCGGGGGTCGGGCGATGGATCGCAGCGCACCAGGGCGCGGTAAGCGGCGAACCGCAGCGGGGTCGGGAATGCGGCGAATGCGGAGCGCAGCCAGTGTTTGATGCTCGGTCGGGACGGAGGGGAGCGAACTTCAGACAAGGGGTGCGCCTGTTCAAAGCGTCATCATCGACGCTTTTCAGGTTGTCGGCTTTCTGCGGCTGCAGGTTGAGGGCCTTTGGTTGGGGGCGTACCGCGACCGTCTGGCGCGCGGGCAGGCGTCGAGGCGTCGAATCACACGCTTGCTTTACGTACAGGGCCCCGCTGGCGGTCGATTTCGGGACTTTGTCGCGCGCTCTTGCCAGATCGGCCTCAACGCAGGTGTCAGCATCCGGACTGGCGGGCGTCTGATGTTTATCAGGGCGATTCGATACCGACGCGGAGACCCCCCGGGCCCGGGGGTTGCGGCTTAGAGTCGAAATTTCTTACAGTTTGGGCCGGCTTGGAGGGTCGGTACCGAGGCCGTTGATCCTGATCACGGTGCGCTGCCGGGGATGCTCACCACGTTCGTCCAGAAAAGACTCATGACTCGGATTCTCAGGCACTACATACGGCGAGCGACGGTCCTGCAGATCTTGGCGGACGGTGGCCTGCTGTTGCTGGGAATGCTCGTCGTGCTTGCGTGGCAGCTTGACACCCTGCGGGATGTCAAGCCCATGGCGGGCGCGCGTGTCCTGACATTGGCAGCGGGCATGGTCGTCATCGGAACGGCGTCCGGGATCTACCAGCAGCCCAGCCATCTGTCCCTGGTGCAATCTTGCGCGCGCGCTGGCTTGGTGCTCCTCTTGGCGCTTCCGCTGACTTATCTGGTCTTCAATCTGTTCCCGGGTGACTTTCTGCATTTGGCGTCGACGCAGCTGGCTGCCGTCTTTGGCGTGGCCTTGGTGGTCACGCGCCGCGTCTATTTGACCCACTGGAGCCCGGCTCCCCGAGCGCGAACCCGTGTCTTGGTTTTCGGCGCCGGTCCAGCGGCGCAAGTCGTTGGACACACCCTCCGGTCATCCGACCCCAATGTCGAGATCGTCGGCTTTCTGCCGGGGCCGAACGAGAAAGAGTTGGCAGTCCCGCTCGCTGAAGTGCTGCGACCAGCGGCAACCCTGTTGCAGACGGCCAGTGCGCTGGAGGTCGACGAGATCGTGGTTGCGCTGACCGAGCGGCGGTCTGGCAGCATGCCGCTGCGTCAACTTCTAGATTGCAAGCTGTCTTCGATCAACGTGTACGACCTGGCCACGCATTTCGAGAAACGCCTGGGCCAGATTCGCGTCGATTTCGTGAACGCGGGTTGGCTGATCTTCGGCGACGGCTTCAATCAGGGAGCGTTGCGCACGGCGGTCAAGCGCGTCTTTGATCTTGTCTTCAGTGTCGCTCTGATCATTTTCTCGACGCCGACCATGTTGCTGACCGCGCTCGCGATCAAGCTGGACAGCCGCGGGCCGGTGTTCTACCGCCAGGAACGGGTCGGCTTGAACGGTTCGGTCTTCATGGTGACCAAGTTCCGCAGCATGGGAACCGATGCGGAGAAGGACGGACAACCGCGATGGGCCGCCGCCAGGGATGCGCGTGTCACCCGAGTCGGCGGCATCATCCGCCGGCTGCGCATCGACGAATTGCCGCAACTCTTCAATGTGCTGCTGGGACAGATGAGTCTGGTGGGCCCTCGGCCCGAACGGCCTTACTTCGTCGAGAAATTGACTCAGCAGATTCCGTACTACGCCGTTCGGCACAGCGTCAAGCCTGGCGTCACGGGCTGGGCCCAGGTTCGGTTCCAGTACGGATCCACGGTCGAAGACTCGCAGGAGAAGCTCCAGTACGACCTGTTTTACGTCAAGAACCACTCGCTGTTCCTGGATCTCGTCGTTTTGTTCGATACGGTCGGAGTGGTCTTGACCGGCAAAGGCGCACGTTGATCGGTCACTAGAATCGGGGCTCGGTGGTCGAGCGCCTGATCTAGTGCAAAAACGTGACCCATGGACGGCCCGTCAGTCGAGCTGACGCTCTTCGGCTACAGCCTGACGGCTGCACTGTACGCAGTGTTCTGCCTGGGCCTCGCGAGCAAGAGTTACGCTCGAAAGGCCGGCGATGTATCGACCCGGGTGTTTCTCGGCAGCTTGATCGCCACCTCGGCTTGGGCCGGGGCTTCGGCCCTCGAAGCGGTTTCGCAGTATGTCGTGGTCACCTACGTGGCTTCGGCGCTCGACCTGGTGCGATATGTCCTGTGGTTCGCGTTCGTCTTGCGGCTGTTGAAGCCCGCCGATGAGGGGCCGGATCCGCGGACGACGTCGTTGTTTCCAGCGGTCATTGTGGTCGTGCTGGGATCGGTCGCCGTGCTGGGCTATCGAGTCGCCAATCAGCTTTTTGAGCACGACAGTTCGCGACTGATCGTCGGAGCGGCCCTGGCGCTGGCCGTGTTGGGGTTGGTGATGGTTGAACAGCTGTTCCGTAACCTGCGCGAGGACTCGCGCTGGAGCGCCAAGCCCATGTGCCTCGGCTTGGCCATGGTCTTCGCCTTCGATCTGTACCTGTACTCGACCGCGGTGCTGTTCGGTCGCCTCGATCCGGATGCGGAAAGCATTCGCGGGCTGGTCAATTTGATCGCCCTGCCGTTGCTGTTCATCGCCTCGCGCCGGCGGTTGGACTGGATCGGCAAACTGCGGGTCTCGCGCTCGCTGGCGTTCCACTCGGCGACGTTGGTGCTGGTCGGCGGCTACCTCCTGTTCATGTCGGCGATCGGCTACTACGTTCGCTATTTCGGTGGCAGCTGGGGCCGCGCCATGCAGCTCGGGCTGTTGGCGGCCGGGTTGGCGGCGCTGATCGTGCTCATCCTGTCTGGCACGCTGCGTTCCCGGCTGCGGGTGTTCGTCGGCAAGAACTTCTTCAGCTACCGCTTTGACTATCGCGCGGAGTGGCTGCGTTTCACGGCCATGCTGGCAACCAGCGCTTCGCCGCAGGAGGTGGGGGTGTTGGTGGTCCGTGGCCTGGCCGACATGGTCGAGTGCCCGGGCGGGAGCCTGTGGAGCCGCACGGGTTCCGAGACACACTTTCGACAGACAGCGCGCTGGAACCAGCCCGAGATGGGCGACAGAGAAGCCGTCGATTCGTCGTTTTGTGAGTTTCTATGCAAGCAAGGCTGGGTGATCGACGTTGACGAATTCCGCAGTGCGCCGCGCCGCTACACCAGCTTGACCATGCCAGCCTGGTTGCTGGCGCACGACAACTTGCGGTTGATCGTGCCGCTGTTGGCCGGATCGGACCTGCTGGGTTTCGTGACCCTGGCGCGCCCGCGCACGACGATGGATCTGAATTGGGAAGTTCGCGACCTGCTCAAAACGGCCAGCCGCCAGGCCGCCGGTTTCCTTGCGCAGATGCACGCCACGGAAGCATTGCTGGAGGCCCGCAAGTTCGAGGCCTTCAACCGCATGTCCGCGTTCGTCGTCCACGACTTGAAGAACATCGTGACCCAGTTGTCACTGATGATGAAGAATGCCCAACGACTGCACGCCAACCCCGAGTTCCAGCAGGACATGCTGTTGACGGTGGAAAGCTCACTGGAGAAGATGCGGCGCTTGATGCTTCAACTTCGTGAAGGCGCGACCCCCCCCGGCGGCGCGCATGGTGTCGAACTCGGGCCCATCTTGCGACGTTTGAAGACCATGGCGGAGAGCCAGGGGCGAACGATCGACATCGAATACGACAGCGCCCTGTCCACCCGCGGTCACGAAGATCGCCTTGAACGCGTCCTGGGTCACCTGGTCCACAACGCGCTGGATGCCACCTCGCAGGTCGGTCTGGTTTGGGTTCGGGCCTGGCGCGACAGCGGCCAGGTGAGGGTCGAGGTGGGCGACACTGGTGGCGGCATGTCCGAGGAATTCGTGCAAAGCAAACTGTTTCGTCCTTTCAGCACCACCAAGCACGCTGG
>JANMAP010000099.1:0-4443 GCA_031359905.1 Burkholderiales bacterium
ACCGACGCCTTCGAGCTGTTCGTCGAGCCGGCAGCACTCGCCGGTGTGCCCGCCGACGTGGTCGACGCCGCACGCGCCGCAGCCCAGGCCGTGGGTCAGGCGGGCTGCAAGCTGACGCTGCAGGCACCCTGCTACCGGCCGGTGCTGCAGTACGCCGACGACCGCCGCCTGCGCGAACAGCTGTACCGCGCCCACGCCACGCGGGCCAGCGAGCTCGGGTCCGCAGACCACGACAACACCGCGTTGATGCGCGAGCTGGTCGCCCTGCGCCAGGAAGAGGCAGCCCTGCTCGGCGTGGCCAGCTACGCCCACCTGTCGCTGGTGCCCAAGATGGCCGGATCACCCGACGAGGTACTGGCTTTCGTTCGCGACCTGGCGCGCCGCGCCCGCCCGCAGGCCGAGCGCGAACTGGCCGAACTGCGCGCGTTCGCCGCGCGCGAGCTGGGCATCGCCGACCTGCAGGCCTGGGACCGTGCCTACGCCACGGAGAAGCTCAAGCAGTCGCGCTATGCCTTCAGCGACAGCGAGATCAAGCAGTACTTCACCGCGCCCAAGGTGCTCGACGGGCTGTTCCGCCTGATCGAAACGCTGTTCGGCGTGACGATCCGCCCGGACAAGGCCCCGCTGTGGCATGCCAGCGCGCGCTTCTTCCGCGTCTGGCACGACAGCGACAGCGTGGCCGCCTTCTACCTCGACCTGCAGGCCCGCCCCGGCAAGGGCCAGGGCGCGTGGATGGAGGAAGTGCGACAGCGCTGGCGGCGTCCGGACGGCCGGCTGCAAGCACCCGTGGCACATCTGGTGTGCAACTTTGCGCCCCCGCTCGACGGCCAGCCGTCACTGCTCACCCACGATGATGTGATCACGCTGTTCCACGAGTTCGGCCATGGCCTGCACCACCTGCTGACGCAGGTTGATGAGCTGGCCGTCGCTGGCATCGCCGGGGTTGAATGGGATGCCGTCGAACTGCCCAGCCAGTTCATGGAGAACTTCTGCTGGGATTGGGACGTGCTGCAGCGCCTGACGGCGCACGCGGACAGCGGCCAGCCGCTGCCTCGCGCGCTGTTCGACAAGCTGGTCGCGGCGCGCAACTTCCACAACGGTCTGGCGATGCTGCGGCAATGCGAGATGGCCTTGTTCGACATGCGGCTGCACCTGGAGCCGGGCGCGGGTGAACGATTGATGACGCTGGTCGACGAGGTCAATGCCGAGATCCAGCCGCTGGCCGCGCCGCGTTTCCTGCGCTACCCGCACAGCCTGGACCACATCTTCGACGGCGGTTATGCCGCGGGCCTGTACGGTTATGCCTGGGCCGAGGTGCTGTCTGCCGATGCCTTCAGCGCCTTCGAGGAGACCGGCCTGTTCGACGCCGCCACCGGCGCGCGCTGGCGCGAGGAAGTACTCGAAGTCGGCGGCAGCCGGTCGGCGTTGCAGAGCTTTCGCGCCTTCCGCGGCCGCGAACCGCGTCTGGACGCGCTGCTGCGCCACCAAGGGTTGAGTTAACCAACCGGCCACGCCGGTTCAGCGCCGGCTGGGGACGAACGAGGCGCCGCGGATGTCTGGGGCCAGACAGCTCAAGAGCCTTGAGAACATCCGCCGGGTCGGCTAGATTGGTCGCTCCGGCGCGTTGCGCCAGCCCATTGCAAGCCCCCAGGCCTCCACCATGCTGCTGCTGCCGATGTCTGTTCGTGCCCTGCTGGCCGTGGCGCTGTGCAGCGCTTGCGGGCCCTCGCTCGCGCAGTACAAGGTCGTGCAGCCTGACGGCAGCGTCACGTACACCGACCGGCCGACCAGCGCGCCTGGCGCCAAGATCATCACTCTCGGGCGGCGTGGGGCAGCGCTGGCCAGCAGCGAAGCGCCTGACACCAGCCTGCCGGCCGAGTTGCGCCAACCCGCGATGCGCTACCCCGTGACGCTGTACACGACCGCCAACTGCGCGCCCTGCGACAACGCCAGGCAGATGCTGACGCAACGCGGCATCCCGTTCGCCGAACGGCGCGTCAGCAGCGACGAGGACGGCCAGGCGCTGGAGAAGGCCATTGGCGGCCGTGCCGTGCCGTCGCTGACCATCGGCACGCAACCCATGCGCGGCTATTCCGAGACCGATTGGGGCGCGTACCTCGACGCGGCGGGCTACCCGCGCGAATCGCGTCTGCCGCGCGGCTGGGCGCCGCCGGCGCAGGCCGAGCGCCCGGCGCCGCGTCCGCCGGCGCCGCGCGATGCCCCACCGGTCGACGTGCCGGTGATCGAAACGCCGCCGGCCGGCGGCGTGCGCTTCTAGGCCACCCAGCGCCGCTCAGTTTCAGCTCCGTCCCAGCCCAGTACCGCTGGGCGCCGCCCAGCACCACTCAGCGCGCCGCTGCGAGGCGCCGCGCCAGCCACGACCCGGCGCCGAGCGCCCCGCCCACGGCCCAGAACAGCACCGCCGCCCCGACGGCAGTGCCGGCCACGCCGAACAGCAGCGGCATCAGCGTGCTCGACGCGTTGATGGCCATCGAACGAAAGGCCAGCGCCTCGCCGTGGCGCTGGCCCGGTGTCAACTGGTGCAGCGTCGACATGATCATCGGCTGCACCGCGCCCAGCGTCACGCCCAGCGCCATCGCGCACACGGCCATCTCAGCGCCGGCGTGCGGGCCAGCGGGTACAGGCCGAAGACCAGCGCCGTGCCGAGCATCGCGGCGCGCACCACCTGGGCTTCCTGCAGCCGGTGGGCGAGCACCGGGATCACCAGCCGCACGCCGCTGACCGACAGCGTGAAGGCCCCCAGCACCAGGCCGATGGTGCTGGTCGAAAAGCCGCGCTCGTGGCCGAGGATGGGCACGGCGAAGGTGTGCACGTCCCAGCACATCGACAACAGCCAGTTGACCGTCAGCAGGCGCTTCATGCCCGGCGCGTCGAGCAGATCCCACGACGTGCCGGCTGCGCCAGTCGGCGCTGCCGACGGTGGCAGCGCCAGCACCGGCACCTGGCGCGCCGACCACAGCGTGGCCAGCGGCAGCAGCAGCAGCATCGCGTAGGCAGCGGTGAAGCCGTGGGCGTCGATCATGAATCCCACCGACACCGGCCCGACGACGTTGGCCAGCGACGGTGCGATGCCCAGCCAGCTGAAGATGCGCAGGCGCTCGGTGGCGTTGCGCGCCGCCAGGCCGGCGCTGCGCTGGATCGTCAACATGCCCATGTTGGCACCGCTGCCGGCCAGCGTCGCGGCCAGGCACAGCAGTGCGAAGTGCGGCCAGCCGGCCAGCCGCGTCGACGCGACCGCCGCCAGCACGCCAGCGGCCGCCAGCGCGGCGGCCAGGCGCACCGGCCGGTGGTAGCCGAGCCGGTCGGCCAGTCGGCCGGCATGCAGCGCCAGCAGCACCGGCGCCGCGGCAAACAGCGCCAGCAGCAGGCCCACCGACCACGCGCTGTGGCCTTCGCGCAAAGCCTGCAGTGGCGCGGCCAGGCGCAGCCCGGCCATCGCCGCGTGCAGGCCGAGCTGGCCGACGATGAGCGCGAGCAACACCCGGCCGCCGCTGCGTCGGCCGTCCGGCGCCACGGCCGACGGGGCGCCGGCGCGGTCAACCACCGCTGTCGGCGTGGTCGGCGGGCTCGGCCTCATCACCATCGTCGGTGTCGGCGACTTCCGCGGCCGCGAAGCCCGGCAGCATCGGCGCGACCAGCGCTTCGGGCAGCGCCTCGACCGTCTTCAGCCGGCGTTCCATCGCTCGCGTGCGAACGGTCGCCATGTCGATGTTGCTGCTGGCCTCGGCCAGCTTCTTCTTCGTCTTGGCGAGCACCTCGCCGAACTTGCCGAACTCGGTCTTCACCGCGCCCAGCACTTCCCAGACCTCGGCCGAGCGGCGCTCGAGCGCCAGCGTGCGAAAGCCCATCTGCAGGCTGGTCAGCGTGGCCAGCAATGTCGTCGGCCCCGCCAGCATGACCTTGAATTCGCGCTGCAGCGCCTCGAGCAGGCCGGGCCGGCGCAAGGCCTCGGCGTACAGCCCTTCGGTCGGCACGAAGAGGATGCCGAAGTCGGTGGTGTGCGGTGGCGCGACGTACTTATCGCGGATGCTGCGCGCTTCCTGGCGCAGCCGGGTCTCGATGGCCCTGGCGGCGATGTCGACCGCCGCCGGGTCGGCTCGGTCCTGGGCGTCGAGCAGGCGTTCGTAATCTTCGCGCGGAAACTTGGCGTCGATCGGCAGCCACAGCGGCGCGCCGTCGGCGCGCTGCCCGGGCAGGCGGATGGCGAACTCGACGCGTTCGTTGCTGCCCGGCACGGTGGCAATGTTCGACGCGTACTGCTCGGTGGTGAAGACCTGCTCGAGCAGTCCGGCCAGCTGCACCTCGCCGAAGATGCCGCGCGTCTTGACGTTGTTGAGCACGCGGTTGAGCGAACCGACGTCGGAGGCCAGCCGCTGCATCTCGCCCAGGCCCTTGTGCACCTGCTCCAGCCGGTCGGCAACC
>JANMAP010000113.1:0-14631 GCA_031359905.1 Burkholderiales bacterium
CCAGCCGCTGGGCCGCGCGCATGAACGCACCGCAGGCCGCCGTGCCGACCGACCCCGCCGGCTGGGCTGGCGCGCGCGGCATCGCCGGGCTGGCCGACGACCTGCCGACGCTGGCCGGGCTTGGCGTCGCGCCGCACCAGCGCAGCCTGCCGCCGGCCGGTGAAGCCGCCGCGCAGGCCGTGCTCGACAGCTTCCTGCAGGGCCGCGCCCGCGGCTACCGGCGCGCGCTGTCCAGCCCGTTGACAGCCGAGCACGGCTGCAGCCGGCTCAGCCCGCACCTGGCGTTCGGCACGCTGTCGCTGCGTGCCGTGCACCAGGCCAGCGAAGCCCGCATCGCCGAGGTCCGCGACAGCGCCGACGCCGACGACCGCGCGCTGGCCCACGCGCTGCGCGGCTTCACCGGCCGGCTGCGCTGGCATTGCCACTTCATGCAGAAGCTCGAAGACGAGCCGCAGATCGAATGGCGCAATTTCGCGCGCGTCTTCGACGGGCTGCGCGAAGACGCGTTCGACCGCCAGCGCTTCGACGCGTGGTGTGCGGGCCGCACCGGATTCCCGATGGTCGATGCCTGCATGCGCAGCCTTTGCGCCACTGGCTGGCTGAACTTCCGCATGCGAGCGATGCTCGTCAGCTTCGCGTCGTACCACCTGTGGCTGCACTGGCGCGAGACCGGGCTGTTCCTGGCCCGCCAGTTTCTCGACTTCGAACCCGGCATCCACTGGAGCCAGATGCAGATGCAGAGCGGCACCACCGGCATCAACACGCTGCGCATCTATTCGCCGGCCAAGCAGGCGGCCGACCACGATCCGCAGGGCACGTTCGTCCGCCGCTGGCTGCCCGAGTTCGGCACGGCCGCCTACCCGGCACCGATCGTCGACGAGCGCACGCTGAAGGCCGCCAAGGAGCGGCTGTTCGCCCTGCGCGCCACGCCCGCCGCCCGCGCCGAGGCCGACGCCGTGCAGCACAAGCACGGCTCGCGCCGCAGCGGCCTGGCCGCGTCGGGATCGACCCCGGCCGGGCGCCGGCGGCGCGCTGCCACCGGGCCATCGCCGCAGGGGGAGCTGTTCTGATGGCGGCGTCGCGCGGGGGCTTCAAGGGCAACAAGGCGGCGCTGCCCAGCAAGCCGTGTGCGGTCTGCGGCCGCGACATGACCTGGCGCAAGGCCTGGGCCAAGAACTGGGCCGAGGTGCGCCATTGCTCCGATGCCTGCCGCGCCAGAAAGGCCCGCGATGCCACGCCGCGCTGACCCGGCCCGCCCCGTGCGCCACCTCGTCGTCGTTCTCGGCGACCAGCTCGACCGCGGCGCCAGCGCCTGGGACGGCTTCGACCCGCAGCACGACCGCGCCTGGATGGCCGAGGTCAGCGACGAGTCGACCCATGTCTGGTCGAGCAAGCAGCGCAGCACGCTGTTCCTGGCAGCGATGCGCCACTTCGCGCAGACCCTGCGCGACGCTGGCGTGCTGCTGGACTACCGCGCGCTGACCAACGACCGCGCCGCGACGCCCGACAGCACGCTGGCCGACGAACTGGCGGCAACGCTGCGCCACACCGCGGTCGAGCGCGTGCTGCTGACCGAGCCCGGCGACTGGCGCGTGCTGCAGCAACTGCGCGCTGCCTGCGCCGCCGCCGGCGTGCCGCTGGATGTGCGCGACGACCGCCACTTCCTGTGCAGCCGGGCGCAGTTCGCCGCCCACGCCGCCGGCCGCAAGAGCCTGCGCATGGAGTACTTCTACCGCGAGATGCGGCGCCGCCACGCGGTGCTGATGGATGGAAAAGACGGCGACCAGCCGCTCGGCGGCGCATGGAACTTCGACGCCGAGAACCGCGCGGCGTTCGGCAGCGACGGCCCGGGCTTCGTGCCGGCGACGCCGCGCTTCGCGCCCGATGCCATCACGCGCGAGGTGATGGCGCTGGTCGCGACGCGCTTCGCCGACCACCCCGGGCGCATCGATGCCTTCGGCTGGCCGGTGACCCGCGAACAGGCGCTGGCCGTGCTGCACAGCTTCGTCGACGAGCGCCTGGAACACTTCGGCCGCTGGCAGGACGCGATGTGGGGCGGCCAGCCCTGGCTGTACCACGCGCACATCGCCGCGGCGCTGAACCTCAAGCTGCTCGACCCGCGCGAGGTGATCCAGGCGGCCGAGGCGGCGCACCGCGCCGGCCGCGTGCCGCTGGCCGCCGCCGAGGGCTTCATCCGCCAGATCCTCGGCTGGCGCGAATACGTGCGCGGCATCTACTGGCGCGAGATGCCGGGCTACGCCGGGCGCAACGACCTGGCCGCCGACGCCGATCTGCCGGCCTGGTTCTGGACCGCCCGCACCGACATGCGCTGCCTGGCCGACGCCATCGGCCAGACCCTGGAACATGGCTACGCGCACCACATCCAGCGCCTGATGGTCAGCGGGCTGTTCGCGCTGCTCTACGGCGTCGAGCCGCAGCAGGTGCACGCCTGGTATCTGGCGGTGTATGTCGATGCGGTGGAATGGGTCGAGTTGCCCAACACCCTGGGCATGAGCCAGTTCGCCGATGGCGGCTTGATGGCCAGCAAACCGTATGCGGCCACCGGCCAGTACATCGCGCGGATGAGCGACCACTGCCGCGGCTGCCGCTACCGCCCGGCGCAGCGCAGCGGCGCGCAGGCCTGCCCGTACACCACGCTGTACTGGGACTTTCTCGACCGCCACGCGGCGCGGCTGGCGAAGAACCCGCGCATGGCCCTGCAGGTCAAGAACCTGGCGCGCATCGCGCCCGACGAGATGCAGGCCATCCGCGAGCGCGCGGCGGCCATCCGCCGCGGCGAGGTCGGCGCCGCGGCATGAGCGACTTCAGCGACGACGGCGACCTGTTCGCCGCCGACCCGTTCCCGCCGACGCTGGCCGCGGCCCAGGCCCGGCTGGCGGCGGTGCGCGCCGGCGACTACGCGCGCACGCGCAACCATCTCGACGGCGCGGTGACGCGGCTGTCGCCGTACATCACCCACGGCCTGCTGACGCTGCCGCAGGTGCTGGCCACGCTGCAGGCGCGCCAGACCATCGATCCCCGCCACAAGCTGGTCTACGAGCTGGCCTGGCGCGCGTACTTCCAGCATGTCTGGGAACACGCCGGCGACGCCATCTTCAGTTCGCTGCACGCGGGCGTGCTGCCCGACGAGGCCTATGCCTGCGAGCTGCCGGACGACATCCGCCGCGGTGCCACCGGCGTGCCGGTCATCGACCGCGCGGTGCGCACGCTCTACGCGCAGGGCTGGCTGCACAACCACGCCCGCATGTGGCTGGCCAGCTATGTGGTGCACCTGCGCAAGGTCCACTGGCGGGCTGGCGCTGACTGGCTGTACGGCCACCTGCTCGACGGCGACCTGGCCAGCAACCACCTCAGTTGGCAATGGATCGCCGGCACCGGCAGCCACCAGCCGTACCTGTTCAACGCCGACAACGTCGCGCGCCATGCGCCCGCAGCCTGGCACAGCCCGCGCAGCGTGGTCGACCAATCGTACGAGGCGCTCGACCGCCTGGCGCGCCGCCCCCACGCTGTGGCCGGGGGCGCTGGCCAGCCGGTCGACGAGCCGCCGCTGCTGACCCGCCCACCGGCCGACATCGCGACCGCCGCCGGCGCCCTGCCCGCGGGGTCGTGGCTGGTCCATCCCTGGTCGCTGGGCGGGGTGCCCGCCGGCAGCGCACCGGCCGCGTTGTGGAGTCCCGCGTTTCATCAGCGCTGGCCGTGGAGCGCCGCGCGCTGGCGCTTCGTCGCCACCCGCATGCAGGCGCTGGCCGGGCCGGCGCATTGGCATACCGATGTCCTTCCGCCGGGCTGCACGGGTTGGGCCGACCTGCATCTGGGCCCGGCGCTGGATGGCGCCACGTTGCAACCGGCGTCGCGCCTGTTCTCCGACCCCGGACGGCGCTGTGCGTCGTTTTCGCAGTTCTGGAACCGTGTGTCGCTGCTCGACGTTCGATCCCACGGGTCCATTGCGCCGCCGGCGCATTAGATTAGCCCGACACAATCATCGCGCAATCATCGACATTGGGTTTCGAGTTTCAACCCGATGGACGTCGATTCACGGATTGAGAAACTGTCGCCGTCGGCGCATTCAATTGCCGGGGTGCCGCGTGTGTTATGTTCGACATCGCGCCACGTTCCATTAGGAACGCCGCCATCACCGAATGTCATCGCCATTGTGAGCAACAGAACAGCGAATTCGGTTGGCGGCGCCCGGCAAGTCAATTGAAATGGATCTCCGATGAAAAAGTCCTACACACAGGTCATCAAGCAGATCGAGGCGCTGAAGAGCGAAGCCGAGAGACTCCGCAAGCAGGAAGCCACCGGTGTCATTGCGCGTATCCGCGAAGCGATCAGTTTCTACAACCTGACGGCGGCCGATCTGGGCCTCGGCAAAGCCCCGGCCGGCAAGCGCGCGACGCAGGCCGCACCGGCCAAACGCCGCGGCAAGGGCAAGGCGGCCAAGACGCCGAAGCCGGTGAAGTTCCGCGACGAACAGGGCCGCACCTGGGGCGGTATCGGCAAACGCCCGCAATGGCTGCGCGATGCGCTGCTGGCCGGCAAGACCCTGCAGGACTTCGCCGTTCAATAACCGGCGCAGGCGCCTTCGCGTTCAGGTGGCGGTGGCTTGGCGCACCGCCCGTTCCCACTGCGTCATGCGTTCGGCGGCCTCGGCACGCGGCATGCGGGGCTCGAAACGGCGTTGCGCGCGCCATTGCCCGGCCAGTTCGGGCAACCCGGCGTACAAGCCGCAACCCAGCCCGGCCAGCGACGCGGCGCCGAGCGCGGTGGTTTCGCTGACCAGCGGACGCACGACGGGAATGCCCAGCAAGTCAGCCTGAAACTGCATCAACAGGTCGTTGACGCAGGCGCCGCCGTCGACGCGCAATTCCTGCGGCGCCTGCCCGCCCTGGGCCAGCGCATCGGCAGTCATCGCCTGCAGCAGCGCAGCACTTTGGAAGGCGATGCTGTCCAGCGCTGCGCGAGCGATGTGGGCCAGCGTACTGCCGCGCGTCAGGCCGACAATGGCGCCACGCGCGTCGGCGTTCCAGTAGGGCGCCCCCAGCCCGGTGAAGGCCGGCACGAGCATCACGCCGCCGGCGTCGGGCACGCTTTGCGCCAGGGCCTCCACCTCGGCGCTGGTGCGGATCGCGTGCAGGCCGTCGCGCAGCCATTGCACCACCGCGCCGCCGATGAAGACGCTGCCTTCGAGCGCGTATTCCGGCCGCGCGGTCGGCTGGGCGGCCGCCGTCGCGATCAGGCCATGGCTGGAGGTCTCCAGCCGCGGTCCGGTGTGCATCAGCATGAAGCAGCCGGTGCCGTAGGTGTTCTTCGCCAGGCCGGCGTCGAAGCAGGCCTGGCCGAACAGCGCGGCCTGCTGGTCGCCGGCGATGCCGCAGATCGGGATCGGCGCGCCGAACAGCGTGGTCTCGCCGAACGCGTGGCTCGACGGGTGGACCTGCGGCAGCACGCTGTCGGGCACATGCAGGGCTTCGAGGAGGCCGCGGTCCCAGAGGTTGTGGCGGATGTCGAAGAGCATGGTGCGCGACGCGTTGCTGACGTCGGTGGCGTGCACCCGGCCTTCGGTCAGCTTCCACAGCAACCAGCTGTCGATGGTGCCGAAAGCGAGTTCACCACGCGCCGCGGCGATGTGCGCGCCGCTGACATGGTCGAGCAGCCAGCGCAGCTTGGTGGCGCTGAAGTACGGGTCGATGCGCAGGCCGGTGGCGTGACGCACCGCGTCGGCCAGGCCCTGTGCGCGCAGCTGCGCGCACAGCGGCTCGGTGCGCCGGTCTTGCCAGACGATGGCGCGGTGCACGGGCCGGCTGCTGCGGCGGTCCCACAGCAGCGTGGTCTCGCGCTGGTTGGTGATGCCGATGGCGGCGATGTCGGTGGCCTGCAGGCCGGAGCGGGCCAGCGCTTCCTGCGCGACGGCCCACTGGCTGTCCCAGATCTCCTCGGCGTCGTGCTCGACCCAGCCGGGCTGCGGAAAGTGCTGGGTCAATTCGCGCTGCGCCGCGGCGCGCACCTGGCCGCTGCGGTGAAAGACGATGGCCCGCGAACTCGATGTGCCCTGGTCCAGCGCCAGCAGGTGGTCCTTGGTCATCGCCGTGCAGTCTGGTGGTCAAACGCTCAGGCGCCGGCGGCCAGCAGGCGCAGCAGCTCGGCGCCATAGGCCTGCAGCTTCTTCGCGCCGACACCGCTGATGCCCGCCAGCGCGTCGAGCGAGGCCGGCGCTTCGCGGGCCATCTCGGCCAGCGTGGCGTCGTGGAACACGATGTAGGCCGGCAGGTTGTGCTCGCGGGCAACTTCGGCGCGCCAGGCCTTCAGCGCGGCGAAGCGTTCCAGCGCCGGGGCGTCCAGCGGCAGCGGCGGGGCCTCGCCGGCGCTGCCGTGCGGTGTCCTGTCGCGGCCGGCCCGGCCCCCGCGCGGCCGCGGCTCGGCGGGCACGCGCAGGCGCACCGGCACGTCGCCGCGCAGCACCTGGCGCGCGCTGTCGGCCAGCGCCAGAGTGCTGAATTCGCCCTCGGTCAGCACATGGCCCAGCGCGAACAACTGGCGCAGCACCAGGCGCCACTGCTGTTCGCTGACATCGGCGCCAATGCCGAAGGTGCTGAGCTGCTCGTGGCGGTGCTGCGTGACCTTGTCGGTGGCCTTGCCGCGCAGCACGTCGATCAGGTGCACGGCGCCGTAGCGCTGGCCGCCGGCCTGGCGGAAACGGTAGATGCAGCTCAGCGCCTTGCGCGCGGCCTCGGTGGCGTCCCAGGTCGCCGGCGGGCTCAGGCAGTTGTCGCAATTTCCGCAGGCCGCACTGTCCTGCCCGAAGTAGCTCAACAAGCGCACCCGCCGGCAATCGTGGGCTTCGCTCAGCGCCAGCAGCGCATCGAGCTTGCCGCGTTGCAGGCGCTTGAAGTCCTCGCCGGCATCGCCATCGTCGATCATCCGCCGCTGGTTGACGACATCGGCCAGTCCGTAGGCCATCCAGGCGTCGGCGGGCAGGCCGTCGCGCCCGGCGCGTCCCGTCTCCTGGTAGTAGCTCTCGATGTTTTTCGGCAGGTCGAGATGGGCCACGAAGCGCACGTCGGGCTTGTCGATGCCCATGCCGAAGGCGATGGTGGCGACCATCACGATGCCGTCTTCGCGCAGGAATCGATCCTGGTGGCGGCGGCGCACGTCGGCGTCGAGCCCGGCGTGGTACGGCAGCGCCGACAGTCCTTCGTCGTTCAGCCAGGCTGCCGTCTCCTCGACCTTCTTGCGGCTCTGGCAATAGACGATGCCGCTGTCCGTTCCATCCGTGCCGTCGTGCTCGTCGCGGATGAAGCGCAGCAGCTGCTTCTTCGGCTCGTCCTTCTCGACGATGGTGTAACGGATGTTCGGCCGATCGAAGCTGGCGACGAACAGGCGCGCCTCTTCGAGCTGCAGGCGCTCGATGATGTCGGCGCGTGTGTGGTCGTCGGCGGTGGCCGTCAGGGCCAACCGCGGCACGCCGGGAAACTGTTCGTGCAGCGCGCTCAAGCCCAGGTATTCCTCGCGGAAATCGTGGCCCCACTGGCTGACGCAATGCGCTTCGTCGATGGCAAACAGGCTGAGCAGGCCGCGTTCGTGCAGCGACGCCAGCATGGCCAGGAAACGCGGCGTCAGGATGCGTTCGGGTGCGGCGTAGAGGAGGCTCAGGCGCCCGGCCAGCAACTCGCGTTCGACCTGGCGCGCCGCGTCGCCATCGAGCGTCGAGTTGAGGAAGGCCGCGGCGACGCCGGCTTCGTGCAACGCGCCGACCTGGTCGTGCATCAGTGCGATCAACGGCGAGACGACGATGGCCACGCCCAGCCCGGCGCGGTGGCGCTGGATCGCCGGCACCTGGTAGCACAGGCTCTTGCCGCCGCCGGTGGGCATCAGCACCAGCGCGTCGCCGCCAGCGCAGACATGCTCGACGATCTCGCGCTGCGCGCCACGGAAGGCGGTGTAGCCGAAGACCTCCTGCAGGACTTGCTGCGGCGTGCTGGCGCCGGGCGAGAGAGGAGGCGACAGAGGAGGCGACAGAGGAGTCGAGAGCACGGCGGACATGGCCGGGCGATGGTACGGCAGCGGGCGTGACCTGCGCCCCGCGTCGGGGGGCCTTCCGACGCGGGCCCACCTTCGCACGCCACCACGCGCGGGATGGTCGCGGCAGCCTGCGGCGCGATAATCGTCGCCATCCCCGACACACCCCTTCAACCGCTGGAGCAGCCCATGGCCTCGGTCAACAAAGTCATCCTGATTGGCAACCTCGGCCGCGACCCTGAAGTGCGTTATGCGCCCAGCGGCTCGGCGATCTGCAACGTGACCATCGCCACCAGCCGCAGCTGGAAGGACAAGACCAGCGGCGAGCGGCAGGAAGAAACCGAGTGGCACCGCATCGTCTTCTACGACCGTCTGGCCGAGATCGCCGGCGAGTACCTGAAAAAAGGCAAGTCGGTGTACATCGAAGGCCGTCTGAAGACGCGCAAATGGACCGACAAGGACGGTGTCGAGAAGTACACGACCGAGGTCATCGCCCAGGAAATGACGATGCTTGGCAGCCGCGAAGGCGGCGGCGAGATGGACAGCAGCATGGGCGGCAGTGGCGAACAGCGGGCACCGCGCAGCGCCCCGCCCGCCCGCACCACGCCGGCGGCCAAGCCGGCCGCCAAGTCGTCGACCGGCTTCGACGACATGGACGACGACATTCCGTTCTGACGGCCCGCGGCCCGGCCCTGACGGCCAGACGGCCCTGACGCTGGGCCGCCGCTGGTGCGGGCGGCATCGCTGCCATCGGCGAGGCCACTGCGCCGCAGTGCTAACGCGCCGCAGCGCCGCAACGTTTCAGCGCGGCAACGTCTCTGCGCGGCAAGCGCAGCGCCGCCACCCCGGTCAGCGAACGAGACAGCTCGCGCGTTACACCTGAACACGGCAAAGCCCGCGACAGCGTGTGCTGCGGCGCGCTTTTCGTCGCCTGGCTTTCACATCGCGCTGGCAAGCTTCAATGGTCCAACGCGGCGGCGGGCCAGTCCCCGTTTGGCTGCTGTCGTCGCCCTCGTCCTGCCGTTTGGTCCTACCTCTTCGCCCTGCCTTTTAGTCCTCTCTCTTTGTCCTCCTTCTTTGCCTGCGTCTTCTGTCCCTTTCATGGATCCCTTCTTCGGCAAGCGTCTGAGCTGCGGTGTCATCGTCCTCAACGACGACGCCCAGTTGCTGCTGTGCCATGTGACTGGACAGGCGCACTGGGACCTGCCCAAAGGCGGCATCGACGACGGTGAAACGCCGCTGCAGGCGGCGCTGCGCGAGACGCGCGAGGAAACCGGCCTGCTGCTCGACGCCCAGGCGCTGCTCGACCTCGGTCGCCTGCCTTACCGAGCGCGCAAGGACCTGCACCTGTTCGCCACCCGCGTGCCGGGCCTGGATGCGGCCAGCCTGTGGTGCGAGAGCCGCTTCGCCGATGGCGCCACCGGTGATCGCCTGCCGGAGATGGACGGCTACGGCTGGTTCGCCTTCGAACAGGTCGCCGAGCTGTGCACGCGCAAGCTGGCACTGGTGCTGCGGGAGCGACTGGATCTGCCGTCCCTGTGGGCGGCGCTGCCCGCCGCGCAGACACCGCCGCCCGTCCAGCCCGTGAAGTCCTGGCCTGCCGTCATGCCGCCGGCCGTGGCGACCGCCGCGCGTTCACCGGTCCTGCAGCCCGCGCTGGCCTGATCCGCCGCGGTCTGCGACGGTCTGCGACGGTCTGCGACGGTCTGCGAACGCCGGCGACGGCCGTCAATCCATTCAGCCTGCGCGCTGCCATCCCGTCGGGCGGCGTGCCTGAGGCGGCTACGATGCCGGCCCTGCCATCGCCGAGCCCAGCCATGCCCACGCCCGCGTCATCGCCGCTGCTGGCCCGCGCCGCGACCCGCCATCGCAGCGCCCGGCGCTGGAGCCTGCTGCTGACGGCGCTGCTGCTGACTGTGCCCGCCAGCCCGATCCAGGCCCAGCCGCGCAAGGACAGCGCGGTGCTGGCCTTGGCGCTGGAGCCGCCGGGCCTGGACCCGACCAGCGGCGCGGCCTCGGCGATCGCCGAGATCACGCTGTACAACATCTTCGAGACGCTGACCAAGATCGGCGCCGACGGCAGCACCACGCCGCTGTTGGCCGAGCGCTGGAGCGTGTCGACCGACTGGCGCCGCTGGACGTTCACGCTCAAGCCCGGACTGAAGTTCCACAACGGCGAGCCCTGCGACGCCGCGGCGGTCAAGTTCTCGCTCGAACGCGCGGCGGCCAGCGACAGCACGAACAAGGACCGCGCGACCTTCGCCAACATCGCGCAGATCGCCACGCCGGACGTGCGCAGCGTGGTCCTGACGCTGAAGAACGGCAACCCGGACCTGCTGTTCCAGCTCGGCCAGGCCACGGCAGTGATCGTCGAGCCGAAGAGCGCGCCGACCAACGCCAGCCTGCCGGTGGGCACCGGCCCGTACCGGCTCGAAAGTTGGGCCCGGGGTTCGTCGGTCACGCTGCAGCGCTGGGACGCCGGGCGCGACGTCGCCAACGTCAAGCTGCGCCGCGTGACGCTGCGCTTCATCAGCGACCCGGCCGCGCAGGTGGCCGCGCTGCTGTCGGGCGATGTCGACGCCTTCCCGCGGGTGGCCGCCGCGCGCAGCCTGAAGGCCTTCCAGAACAACCCGCAGTTCCAGGTGCTGGTCGGCGCATCGCGCGCCAAGACCATCCTGGCGCTGAACAACAAGCGCAAACCGCTGGACGACGTGCGGGTGCGCCGGGCGATTGCCGCGGCCATCGACCGCCAGACGGTGATCGCCGGCGCGGCCGACGGTTTCGGCGTGCCGATCGGCAGCTACTACGTGCCGGGCGCGCCGGGCTATGTCGACACCACGGCGATCAACCCCCATGACCCGGCCAAGGCGCGCGCGCTGCTGCAGCAGGCCGGCGTCGCGCTGCCGCTGGAATTGACGATGAAGCTGCCGCCGACGCCGTATGCGCGGCAGGGCGGTGAGGTGATCGCGGCGATGCTCGCCAAGGTCGGCATCACGGCGAAGATCGAGAACGTCGAATGGGCGCAGTGGCTGTCCGGCGTCTACGGCCAGAAGGCCTACGACCTGACCGTGATCAGCCATGTCGAGCCGCTGGACTTCGGCAACTTCGCCCGCCCGGGCTACTACTGGGGCTACGAGTCGGCCGAGTTCAACGCGCTGTGGGCGAAGATCCAGGCCACCGTCAAGCCCGAGGAACGCAATGCGCTGATGGCCCAGGCACAGCGCCTGGTGGCCAGCGACGCGGTGGCGGTCTACCTCTACCAGCCGACCTGGATCACGGTGGCCAACGCGCGGCTGAAAGGCCTGTGGAAGGACATGCCGATGTTCGTCAACGATCTGGCGGCATTGAGCTGGCAGTAGCTGGCGGCATCGCGCCGGCCGTCGCCAGCGCCGCCGCGGCCGCAGCCGGGGCCGGGCGTTCGGCGTTGGTCGATGGCTGCGCGGGCAGACCGGCCAGGTGCGCATCGTCGGCCCAGCGCTCGATCTGCAGACCGGCGGCCTGCCAGCGCAGGCGGTTGATGCCGGTGTTCGGGATCAGGCAGTCGCGCAGGCCGTCCAGCGGCAGGCTCTGGGCGCTGCGCCAGAGCATGTCCAGCACCCCGCCATGCGTGACGACCACCACATGCTGGCCTTCGTGGCGCTGCACCAGCGCCAGCACGGCGTCGCTGACGCGGGCATGGAACTGGCGCAGGCTTTCGCCGCCGGGCAGCGCGAAATCGCCGCGGTGTTCCAGCCACTCGCGCCACAGGTCGGGATGGCGGGCCTGGATCGTCGGCACGTCCAGACCCTCGAGCAGGCCGAAGTTCTGTTCGCGCAGACCGGGCAGCGGCAGCGCGCTGCGCTGCCAGGCGCGGCCCAGCGGCGCGGCGGTCATCAGCGCGCGCTGCAGGTCGCTGCTGTAGAAGGCGTCGGGCGGCTCGGCGGCCAGCCGGCTGGCCAGCCGTTCGGCCTGCGCCAGGCCGGCGGCGTTGAGCGGAACATCGATCTGGCCCTGGAAACGCTGCTGCCGGTTCCAGTCGGTTTCGCCGTGGCGGATGAAGGTCAGTGCCGTCGAACTTTGGATCATTCCCCAGTATGCCCGCGGCCTGCAGAACGCATCACGCCAGGGTTGCGCGGACCCACGCCGCAGCCCGCTCGGGCGTCTCTTCGTGCACGAGATGGCCACCCGGCCAGGCCTCGACCTGGGCCCGCGGCAGGTGGCGGGCGATGACCGGACGCAGCGCGCGTTCGGGAATCCAGCGGTCGCGCTGGCCGAGCACGAAGGCGCTGCGCGCGATCAGCCGCCGGCAATCGGCGAACAGTCCAGGCAGGTCGGTGGCGGCCATGAAGCCGACCGCCCCGCGCACATGCGCCGGGTCGGAAAACAGCCGGCGATACAGCGCGCGCTGCGCCGGCTGCAGCACCGAGCCGGTCGACGCCAGCAGGCGGTCGATCAGCCCGGTGCGGAGGGCCAGCGACGTCACCAGGCCCGTCACCGGCGACGAACTCGCCACCGGGTTGATCAGCGGCCCGATCCACTGCGTGTACAGCGCCGGCGGGGCGACCAGCGACGGCGCGAAGCCGATCACCATGCGCGGTGGCTGGTCGGCGTCGATGGCCAGGCGCAGGGCCAGCGCGGCGCCCGCCGAATGGCCGACGATCGCCTGCGGCGGCGGCAGCTTCAGGGCCTGCAGCAGCCCGGTCAGGGCCTGGGCCATCCGCGGCAGGCTCAGGTCCTGCGGCGCCGCGCCCGTGGTGTGGCCGTGGCCGGGCAGGTCGACGGCCAGGACGGTGAAGTGTGCGGCCAGCAACGGCAGCATCGCCGCCCACGAGTGCACCGAACCCCCGGTGCCGTGCAACAGCAGCAACAGCGGGCCGCGCCCGGCGAGCTGCACGTGCCAGCGCAGGCCGGCCGCGGCGACCTCGTGGCTGTGCCCGCGGTTCGGCCAGTCGGCCGGCAGCGCCGCGGGCGGCGGCGTGGCTGCGGCGGCCGGGCCCGCAGCGGACATCACTTCGCGAACAGCTGCGACCGGTCGCGGAAGGACTTGAATTCGAGCGCGTTGCCGGCCGGGTCGCGGAAGAACATCGTCGCCTGTTCGCCGACCAGCCCGGCGAAGCGGATGTAGGGCTCGATGACGAACTTCAGCCCGCCGGCCTGCAGCCGCGCGGCGAGGGCCTGGAAGTCGTCCCAGTCGAGCACGACGCCGAAGTGCGGCACCGGCACGTCGTGGCCGTCGACGGCGTTGTGGTGGTCGCCGGCGCCCGGCGCGGCCGGCCGCGGCGGCGCCAGGTGGGTGACGATCTGGTGGCCGAAGAAGTCGAAGTCGATCCACTCGTCGCTGCTGCGGCCTTCCGGGCAGCCGAGCAGGCCGCCGTAGAAGGCGCGGGCGCGCGGCAGATCGTCGACCGGAAAGGCCAGGTGGAACGGGGCGATGGTGGTGGTGCTCATCTGGTGCTCGTCTGGTGCTGGCAGTCGGTGGTGAAAGGACGGAAGGGGCAGAAAGGGGCGATCAGGGCTTGCGTGCGGCAGCCGGTGACGGCGCCGGCTGGGCCGCTGCCACGCGCATGTCGACCTGCACTTCGCCGGCCTTCTCGAAGCGCAGGACCAGTGGCACGCGGCTGCCGACCCGCAGCGGCGACTTCAGTCCCATCAGCATCAGGTGCATGCCGCCGGGCTTGAGATCGATGGCCTGCCCGGCGGGGATGTCGACGCTGTCGAGCTGGCGCATGCGCATCACGTCGCCGTCCATCGCCATGCTGTGCAGTTCGACCATGCCGGCCTGCGTGCTGCGCACCGACAGCAGCCGGTCGGCCGCTGCGCCGCCGACGATGCGCAGGTAGCCACCGCCGACGGTCTGCCCCGGGCCGGTCGGGCGGGCCCAGGCGTCTTGCACGCGGACACTGGTCTGGGTGCTCTGAGCGATGGCGGCCAGGGCGGTGCAGGACATCAACAGCGCGGCCAGCCAATGGCGGCGCGACGACAGGGTGTGGGAGCAGGGCATCGCGGGATTGTGCAGGCGGCCGCCGCCGATAATCCGTCGATGGCCATTCAGACCGACGACTTCGGCGCCGTGCCGGCCCTGCCCGCAGCACGCGTGGTCAGCGCCGGCGCGGCGTCGCCCAACGAAGAAGCCATCGAACGCGCGCTGCGCCCCAAAGGCTTGGCCGAGTATGTCGGTCAGGCCAAGGCGCGCGAACAGCTGGCCATCTTCATCGGCGCGGCGCGGCAACGGTCTGAAGCGCTCGACCATGTGCTGCTGTTCGGCCCGCCCGGGCTGGGCAAGACCACGCTGAGCCACATCATCGCCGCCGAACTCGGCGTCAACCTGCGCCAGACCTCCGGCCCGGTGCTCGAAAAGCCCAAGGACCTGGCGGCGATCCTGACCAACCTCGAGAAGAACGACGTGCTCTTCATCGACGAGATCCACCGCCTGAGCCCGGTGGTCGAGGAGATCCTCTACCCGGCGCTGGAGGACTACCAGATCGACATCATGATCGGCGAAGGGCCCGCCGCTCGCTCCATCAAATTGGATCTGCAGCCCTTCACGCTGGTCGGCGCGACGACGCGCGCCGGCATGCTGACCAACCCGCTGCGCGACCGCTTCGGCATCGTCGC
>JANMAP010000020.1:0-1846 GCA_031359905.1 Burkholderiales bacterium
TTGCTTCCAAGGCCGCCATGGTTGCACACATGCAAGAGGTCGACGGTGTCGAGTACCCAGGTGACGCATACGGTAGCGCGTTGTATGACGCGTTGACAAGTAACCCCGCGCAGATGCTGCTGCACGCCAAGCTCTATAAATTCCCTTCCAACTTCGGGCCAGGCGTCACGGCCTTCAGCACACCGGAGAAACTAGGCGTGTTGAGCGCACCACCGAACGCTGACTCACGTTCAATCGTCTCGATACTGGGTGAGTGCGACAGCTTCGATGACGCAGGGTTGGTGGGCATATACACTGGCATCACGTCGCGGATGTTCTCGCTTCCGGCGCTGACCGAGGCGCTGAACACACTCACAGGCGACCCGACACACAAATCGAAAACAGTGGCCTACAGCATACCGCCTGAGTACACACGGGTTGAGGAGTTTAAACGCGACGGGATGCCGCCCGTACCAGACGTGTCCTATGCCAAACGTCACCATGCGATTTATTACCACAGCAGTGACAAGGCACCGACCATCGACGAGGTGCGTGCCATGTTCAAGGCAACCGAGGACCGCAAGCACTGGTTCGATACAAACGGTAGGTATGTGGTGGCTAAAGCGGTCGCGTCCCCCACTTGATGATAGTACTTGAAAACCAGCTCAAAAAGCGCCGCTAGCCGGCGTATTTATGGGCTAAACTGCTATAAAAATAATAGTAAAAAGATGCGAAATAAATCGGAAAAAGCTTGACATAACTGTATAATTGTTATACAATACACCTATGTCAAAGATTAAACCCTTTCGCATCTAAGCCGCCATCGCGCTCCTTAGAATTCCTAATAGGAATTGCAGTCAGACGAACCCATTTGGTGAACGCTGATTACCAGACCCTCGAAGTCAGGTACTGTAGAGTTAATAGTAAACGCAGGAACCCACTTAGCCCCAAAGGCAAGAACACGCTTGAAGTCAAGCTGGCACCGTTGAATAACTCTCGATAAATAAACTCCACTTGCAAGCGTTGAGAAACGCTGCAAACTTCAGCACTTTAATCTGCCACCGCCCTATTCAAAAGATAGGGTTGATTAGAGTGCTGAACTTTGTAACAACAATGTAGGGCTTTTGCTTTACTTAACTAGGAATTTATTATGAAAACACCACTAGAAATGATGACAGAAATTATTTTAACGACTGAATATGCCGTCAACTTAGAGTTAATTCAGGGTCGCAAAGCGATGGATGACCTGGCAGATGTTGAACTTCTTATCAGGAAACTTAGGAAAACCCACCCGTCAAGTTTGCCCGAGAACCCGAACCAAGAAGACATGCAGGTTGATTAAAGTGCTGAACTTTGTAACAACAATTCCCAACAGGAATTCTTTAACAAGGACAGCATCATGTCAAGACTAGATAACAGCATAAGCACTACCAGCGCCAGCGGTTATGGCGATGGCGCTGGTTATGGCGATGGCGCTGGTTATGGCGATGGCGGTGGTTATGGTTATGGCAGTGGCAGTGGCAGTGGTTACGGTGATGGCGTTGGCAGTGGCGTTGGCAGTGGCAGTGGTTATGGTAACGGCGAAGGCGAAGGCGATGGCTACGGCAGTGATGACGGCAGTGATGACGGCAGTGATGACGGCAGTGGCGATGGCTGTGGCAGTGGTTAATTCCCAACATGAAATCTTTAGCGAGGAAAGCGCCATGTCAAGACTAAATAACAGCACAATTAAGGGCAACGGGGACAGTGCTTATGATTTTAACAACGGCGATGGCTACGGATACGGCAACGGTAGTGGTGATGGTGGCGGCCACGCCTATGGTAATGGCAACGGCTCGGGCGGCGGCGGCGGCGGATACGATTAACC
>JANMAP010000143.1:0-5359 GCA_031359905.1 Burkholderiales bacterium
GCCGCGCGGGTGGCCGAGCTCGACGCCGCGCTGCGTGTCGGCCAGCTGCCGGCGCGCCCCGAAGAGCGGCGCGCCGCGGCCGCGCAGGCCGACGCGGCATCGGCCGCACTGGCGCCGAGCCGCTGGGGCGTGCAGCAGTCCGGGCGCAACGCGCCGGCCGACGGGCTGGTCGCCGACACCTACTTCCGCGTCGGCGAATGGGTGCCGGCCGGGCAGCCGGTGCTGGCCCTGCTGCCTGCCGGCGCAGTCAAGGCGCGCTTCTTCGTGCCCGAGAGCGAGGTCGCCACGCTGGCCGCCGGTCAGGCCGTGCGGCTGGCCTGCGACGGCTGCGGCGCGCCGATCGCCGCACGCATCAGCTTCATCGCCAGCCAGGCCGAGTACACGCCGCCAGTGATCTACTCGAACACCCAGCGCGCGCGGCTGGTCTTCCGCGTCGAAGCCCGGCCAGCGCCGGCCGATGCGGCGCGGCTGCGTCCCGGGCTGCCGCTGGACGTGCAGCGCGACCGGCCATGACGGATCCCGCCCTGGCCATCGACGTGCGCGGCCTGGTCAAGCGCTTCGACGGCCGCAATGTCGTCGACGGCTTCGGGTTGCAGCTCCAGCGCGGTCGCATCTGTGGCTTCCTGGGGCCCAACGGCAGCGGCAAGACGACCACGCTGCGGCTGCTCTGCGGCCTGCTGCGCACCGATGCCGGCAGCGGCAGCTGCCTGGGGCTGGACCTGTTGCGACAGGCCACCGACATCCGCCGCCAGGTCGGCTACATGACGCAGAAGTTCGGCCTCTACGACGACCTGTCGATCCGCGAGAACCTCGACTTCGTGGCCCGCCTGTACGAATTGCCGACCCGCCGCGCGGCGGTCGACGCGACGCTGCTGCGCCTGGGTCTGGTCGAACGGCAGCGGCAGCTGGCGGGCGCGCTGTCTGGCGGCTGGAAGCAGCGCCTGGCGCTGGCCGCCTGTCTGTTGCACACGCCGCAGCTGCTGTTGCTCGACGAGCCCACGGCGGGGGTCGACCCGAAGGCGCGGCGCGATTTCTGGGACCAGATCCACACCCTCGCCGCACAGGGCATCACGGTGCTGGTGTCGACGCACTACATGGACGAAGCCGAACGCTGCCACGAGCTGTGCTATCTGGCCGACGGCCGCGTCCTGGCCCGTGGCACGGCCGCCGAGATCGTCGCCGCGGCGGCGCTGGCCGTCTGGTCGGTGGCCAGCGACGCCGGCGCCGAGGCCCTGCTGCCGCTGATGGCGCCGCTGAAGGCCCTGCCGGGGGTGCGCAGCGTGTCGGCTTTCGGCGCGACGCTGCATGTCGCCGGCGACGATGCCACCGCGCTGGCCGCGGCGATCGCGCCCTGGCGCGACCAGCCGGGGCTGCACTGGCAACCCGCCGCGGCCAATCTGGAAGACGTCTTCATCTGCCTGATCGACCGTGCGCACAGCGCCGCCGTCGCGGCGGCGGCCTGACGCCGATCGCATGAAGCGCTTCTCGGCCGCCCGCGCGCTCGCGGTCTTCATCAAGGAATTCCAGCAGATGCTGCGCGACCGGCTGACCTTCGCGATGGCCGTCGGCGTGCCGGTGCTGCAGCTGGTGCTGTTCGGCTACGCCATCAACACCGACCCGAAGCGCCTGCCGACGGTGGTGGTGCAGGCCGACAGCGGGCCGCTCGGCCGCAGCCTGCTGGCGGCGCTGTCGAACACCGGCTACTTTCAGATCACGCAGGTGGTGGCGTCGGAAGCCGAGGGCGCCGCGTTGCTGGCGCAGGGCCAGGCCCAGTTCATGGTCGCCATTCCCGACGACTTCACGCGCCGCGTGCACCGCGGCGAAACGCCGGCGGTGCTGGTGGCCGTCGACGCCACCGACCCGGCAGCATCGGGCAACGCCGTTGCCGCGCTGCAGGCGGTGGCCGGCAGCGCGCTGGCGTCGGAATGGACCGGCCCGCTGGCATCCCGCGCGACATCGCCCGCGCCGTTCGAGCTGCGCGTGCACCGGCTCTACAACCCGGAAGGCCTGTCGCGCTACAACATCGTGCCCGGGCTGGTCGGCACGATCCTGACGATGACCATGGTGATGCTGACCGGGCTGGCGATGACCCGCGAGCGCGAACGCGGCACGCTGGAAAACCTGCTCGCCACGCCGGTGCGCCCGCTTGAGGTGATGGCCGGCAAGATCCTGCCGTACATCGTCATCGGCTACGTGCAGCTCGGCGTGATCATGCTCGCCGCGGCGCTGCTGTTCGAAGTCCCGATGGTCGGCAGCCTGGCGCTGCTGCTGGTCATGATCGGGGTCTTCATGCTCGCCAACCTGGCGGTCGGCTTCACCTTTTCGACGCTCGCCAAGAACCAGCTGCAGGCGCTGCAGATGACGTTCTTCTTCTTCCTGCCGTCGCTGCTGCTGTCGGGCTTCATGTTTCCGTTCCGCGGCATGCCGACCTGGGCGCAGGGGCTCGGCGAGGTGCTGCCGCTGACCCACTTCCTGCGCATCGTGCGCGGCATCATGCTCAAGGGCAACGGGGTGGCGCAGCTGCTTCCCGAGCTGTGGCCGATGCTCGCGTTCCTGGTCGTCGCCGGCGTCGTCGCGCTGCGGCGCTATCGTCTGACGCTGGACTGAACGGAGCGCGCGATGACGGACTGGTTCGGTGGCTTCGAGTCCCGGCGCGTCGACGTCGGCGGCGTGACCCTGCACCTGCGCGAAGGCGGCCGGCCCGACGCGCCCCCGCTGCTGCTGCTGCACGGCTTTCCGCAGACCCACGTGATGTGGCAGCGCGTGGCCCGGCAGCTGGCGCCGCTCCACCGCCTGGTGCTGCCCGATCTGCGCGGCTATGGCGATTCCGACAAGCCGGCGGACACGCCGGATCACGCCGCGCAGAGCAAGCGGGCGATGGCCGCCGATCTGCACGCGCTGATGCGAACACTCGGCCATCCGCGGTATGGGCTGGTCGGGCACGACCGCGGCGCCCGCGTGGCCCACCGTCTGGCGCTGGACCAGCCGCAGGCGGTGCAGCGCCTGTGCCTGATCGACATCGCGCCGACGCTGGACATGTACACGGCCACCGACATGCGTTTCGCCAACGCGTACTACCACTGGTTCATGCTCATCCAGCCGGCCCCGCTGCCCGAACGGCTGATCGAGGGCTGGGCCCGGGGCTTCCTGCACGCCACCCTCGGCGGCTGGGGCAGCGCGGGATTGGCACACCTCGAGCCGCAGGCCCTGGCCGAGTACGAACGCTGCTTCTGCACGCCGGCCGCAATCCACGCTGCCTGCGAGGACTACCGGGCCAGCGCGAGCATCGATCTCGAGCACGACCGGGCATCACGGGCCGCCGGGCAGCGCATCGGCTGCGACACGCTGCTGCTGTGGGGCCAGCGCGGCGTGGTCGCCCGCCTGTTCGACCCCCTGGCGCTGTGGCAGGCGCAGTGCGACGCGACGGTCCATGGCGAAGCGCTGCCGGCCGGCCACTTCATCGCCGAAGAGCTGCCCGACGTGACGGCCGACAGGCTGCTGGCCTTCTTCAGAACCCCGACTCGGCCAGCTTGACCAGCGCGTGCAGCGTCTGGTTGATCGGCGTGGCCACGCCCAGCGCCTGGCCCTGGCGCACGACGAAGCCGTTGAGGTGGTCGATCTCGCTGCGCTTGCCGCGCGCCAGGTCCTGGGCCGTCGACGAGCGCTGCGTGGGCATCGTCTGCACGATGCGGTCGGTGGCCTGCAGCGCGGCGTCCAGCGGCAACCGGATGCCGGCGGCGGTGGCCACCGCAACCACTTCGCGCACCAGCGCCGGCAGCAGCGCGGCGACCTCGGGCACCGCCACCAACCGGCCATACGGCTGCTGGCTGAGCGCCGAGATCGCGTTGTAGGCGCAGTTCACCAGCAGCTTGGACCACAGCGCCGCCATCACGTCGGCGTCGACCTGCACCGGCACGCCGGCGGCTGCAAAGCTGTCGGCCAGGGCCTGCAGCGTCGCCGCCAGCGCGGGGTCGGCGGCGGCCGCGGCATCGCGCGGGCCGATGACCAGTTCGCCCCGGCCATGGTGGCGCACGAAGCCCGGCCCGGCCATCTCGGTGGCCACGTAAACCACCGCCGGCACGACCGTCGCGCCGACGTGGCGGGCGATCAAGGCGGCGTTCTCGACGCCGTTCTGCAGGCTCAGCACCAGCGCCCCGGGCGCCAGGTGCGGCGCCAGCGCCTGGGCCACGGCCTCGCTGTCGGTCGACTTGACGCAGAACAGCACCAGGCCTGCACCCTGCGCGGCGGACAGCTCGGTGCTGGCCTGCAGCGCGATCGTCTCGACGTGACCGGCGCGCTCCAGGCGCAGGCCGTCGCGCTGGATGGCCTGGACGTGGGCCGCCCTGCCGATCAGCGTGACCGGATGGCCAAAGCGCGCCAGCATGGCCCCGAAGAAGCAGCCGACCGCACCGGCGCCGACCACCGCGACGGGTTGGCGGGCGGCGCTCACCACCTCCGCCCCATTGAATGACGTGACTTCATCGCATCTCCGCTGTCTTGCACAGGCGCACAGCCTACCGCGTGGCCGCCGCACGGCTACCATCGCGGCCGCGAGCAAGGTAGGCCGGCGCAACGTGCTGGAGGTCTGCGCCGCAGGAGGAGACACCCCGATGCACGCGTGGTTGCAGCGTATCGACCAGCATTTTCCGGTGCGCTACACGGTCTGGCTGGCCAGCGCCATCGGGGCGCTGATGTTCGCCTTCACGCACGTGGCCTTCGGCATCGGCGGTCTGGCGGCGCTGGTCTGCGTGTTTCTCGTCCTGCTGGGCCTGCGCGACGTGCGGCAGCGCCGGCATTCGGTGCTGCGCAACTACCCGGTCATCGGCCACCTGCGCTTCCTGCTCGAATACGTCCGGCCCGAGCTGCGCCAGTACTTCATCGAAAGCGACAACGAAGCGGCGCCCTTTTCGCGCCAGCAGCGCAGCCTGGTCTACCAGCGCGCCAAGGGCGATCCCGACAAGCGGCCCTTCGGCACGCAGCTCGACGTGCACGCCGCCGGCTACGAATGGATCAACCATTCGATGGCCCCGACCGAGCTGGCGAGCCACGACTTCCGCATCACCATCGGCGCTGGCGGCAGCAGCTGCAGCCAGCCGTACAGCGCCAGCATCTTCAATATCAGCGCGATGAGCTTCGGCGCGCTGAGCGCCAATGCCATCTTGGCGCTCAACGCAGGCGCCAAGCGCGGCGGCTTCGCCCACGACACCGGCGAAGGCTCGATCAGCGAACACCACCGCGTGCACGGCGGCGACCTGATCTGGGAGATCGGCAGCGGCTATTTCGGCTGCCGCAACGACGACGGCTCGTTCGACGAAGAGCGCTTTGCCGCCAACGCGCGCGACCCGCAGGTCAAGATGAT
>JANMAP010000163.1:0-14587 GCA_031359905.1 Burkholderiales bacterium
GGCACGTCAGCGAGACGCCGGCGACGCAGTGGCTGCGCCAGGCCGGTGTCGTGTTCAGCGAACACCCCTACGACTACGTCGAGCATGGTGGTACTGCCGAATCGGCGCGGCAGACCGGCGTGCCCGAGCACGAAGTGGTCAAGACCCTGGTGATGCAGGACGACCAGGCCCAGCCGCTGATCGTGCTGATGCACGGTGACCGCCAGGTCAGCACCAAGACCCTGGCGCGCGAGATCGGCGTGAAGAGCATCGAGCCTTGCACGCCCGATGTGGCCCAGCGCCATAGCGGCTACCTGATCGGCGGCACCTCGCCCTTCGGCACGCGCAAGGCCATGCCGGTGTTCGCCGAAGCCACGGTGCTGGAACTGCCGCGCATCCTGATCAACGGCGGGCGGCGCGGCTACCTGGTGGGGATCGCGCCGCGCGTGCTGGTCGAACTGCTGCAAGCGCGCGCGGTTCGCTGCGCGCTGACCGGCTAACGCTCACCAGCACGCAGCCCGGTGCGGGGTTGGCGCAGGTCGGCACCGTAAACTCGGTAGCTCATGAACGCCTTTGCCATCGCCGCCGCGCTGCTTGCCGCCTACCTCGTCTGCTCGCTGTCCTTCGCCGTCATCGTCAGCAGGACGATGGGCCTGGCCGACCCGCGCAGCTACGGCAGCAAGAACCCCGGTGCGACCAACGTGCTGCGCTCGGGCAACCGCCCGGCGGCGCTGCTGACGCTGGCGTTGGACGCGCTGAAGGGCTATCTGCCGGTGCTGGCGGTGCTGGTCTGGGGGCCGCGTTTCGGTCTGGGCGACACGGTCGCCGCCTGGGTCGGCCTGGCGGCCTTCGTCGGCCACCTTTGGCCCGTGTTCTTCCGCTTCCAGGGGGGCAAGGGCGTGGCCACAGCGGCCGGTGTGCTGATGGCCGTGAACCCGCTGCTCGGCCTGGCGACGCTGCTCAGCTTCGCCGTCGTGCTGGCCTTCTCGCGCTATGTCTCGCTGGCCTCTCTTGTCGCCGCCGTTTTCGCGCCGTTCTACCAGGCGCTGATCTGGGGCGTCGAGCCAGTGATCCTGCCGCTGGCGGCGATGGCGCTGCTGCTGGTCTGGCGCCATGAAGGCAACATCCGCAAGCTGCTGGCGGGCACCGAGAACCGCTTCGGGCAGAAGCCCGCAGCGCTGCCCGCCGGGCCGCTGCAGAACGTCGACAAACCGCGGCCGCATGCGGCGGCACGCGCCCAGCCGCACGCGGCGGCACGCGCCCAGCCGCACCACCCCCAGCACAAGAAGGGACACCACTGACATGGTCCAACGCTTCGACGTCGGCACCCGCCTGTCCGAAATGGCCGTGCACAACGGCGTGTGCTACCTGGCCGGGCAGGTGGCCGCCGATGGCAGCCAGGACATCACCGGCCAGACGCGCCAGGTGCTGGCTGCCATCGACGCGCTGCTGGCGCGCGCCGGCAGCGACAAGAGCCGCATCCTGATGTGCCAGATCTTCATCAAGGATCTGGCCGACTTCCCGGCGCTCAACGCCGTGTGGGAAGCCTGGGTTCCGGCCGGCAACGCGCCGCCGCGGGCCACCGTGCAGGCGAATCTCGCCAAGCCCGAATGGCGCGTCGAGATGGTCGTCAGCGCGGCGCTGTAGCCGCGACGCGTTGCGCGGTCAGAGCACTTCCGACGCGAAGTCCGCCAGCCGCGAGCGTTCGCCCCGCGCCAGCATGACGTGGCCGCCGTGCGGCCAGCCCTTGAAGCGGTCGACGGCGTAGGTCAGGCCCGAGCTGCCCTCGGTCAGGTAGGGCGTGTCGATCTGCGCCAGGTTGCCCAGGCAGACGATCTTGGTCCCCGGCCCGGCGCGCGTGATCAGCGTCTTCATCTGCTTGGGCGTCAGGTTCTGCGCCTCGTCGATGAGCACGAACTTGTTCAGGAAGGTGCGCCCGCGCATGAAGTTCAGGCTCTTGATCTTGATCTTGCTGCGCACCAGGTCGTTGGTCGCCGCACGGCCCCATTCGCCGGCGCTGGCATCGGTGCGCGCCAGGACTTCCAGGTTGTCGTCGAGCGCGCCCATCCACGGGCCCATCTTCTCTTCCTCGTTGCCGGGCAGGAAGCCGATGTCGTCGCCGACCGGCACGGTCACGCGGGTGACGATGATCTCGGTGTAGCGCCGGTCGTCGAGCACCTGCGACAGGCCGGCGGCCAGCGTCATCAAGGTCTTGCCGGTGCCTGCCGTGCCGGTCAGCGTGATGAAGTCGCAGTCCGGGTCCATCAGCAGGTTGAGCGCGAAGTTCTGTTCGCGGTTGCGCGCCGTGACGCCCCAGACGGCGTTCTTGCCATGGGTGTAGTCGCGCAGCGTCTTCATCACCGCCGTCTTGCCGGTGATTTCGGTGACCCGCGCGTACAGCGGCGCGGCGCCCGGCGTTTCGAGGTAGACGAACTGGTTGATCAGCAGCGACGGCACCAGCGGCCCGCTGATGCGGTAGTAGGTGAAGCCGCCCTGCTGCCAGCTTTCCATGGTCTTGCCATGGCGTTCCCAGAAGTCGGCCGGCAGCGCCATCACGCCGGTGTAGAGCAGGTCGCCGTCTTCCAGCGTCTTGTCGTTGAAGTAGTCCTCGGCCGGCAGGCCCAGCGCGCGCGCCTTGACGCGCATGTTGATGTCCTTGGACACCAGCACCACGTCGCGCCCGGGCATGGTGTCGCGCAGGCTCTGCACCACGCCGAGGATCTGGTTGTCGGCCTTGCCCTGCGGCAGGCCGGCGGGCAGCTTGATGTCCAGCAGCGTGGTCTGGAAGAACAGCTTGCCGGCGGCTTCGCGGTGGCCGGTCTTGGCCAGCTCGATGCCGATGCGCGGGTCCAGCGCCCCGTCCTTGTCGGTGAAGTTGGACGCGGTGGCCAGCGCATCGAGGTCGCGGCTGACCTGGCGGGCGTTGCGCGCCACCTCGCTCATGCCCTTCTTGTGGCCGTCGAGTTCTTCCAGCGTGATCATCGGCAGGAAGACGTCGTGCTCGTCGAAGCGGAACAGCGACATCGGGTCGTGCATCAGCACGTTGGTGTCGAGCACGAAGAGCTTGGCGGGGCCTTCGCGCCGTGGCCGCGGCTTGCGGGCCGGCAGCGGGGCGCGGGCCGGCGGCGGGGCCACGACCACCGGCGGCGCCTTCGCGGCGGGCCGCGCCGCCAGGGCGGAGGTGCCGTCGTGCAGGTCGAGTGCGGATTGCGCCGGCGCGTCGGCGGCCGGGGCCTTGGCCGAACGGCGTGCGGTCTTGGGGGCGGCCTGGGCGTCGAAATCGGCGCCGCGCAGCATGTCGGCGGGGCGGGCAGGGGGCTTGGGCAGGGGCATGGATGGGCGGCCGTGGTCAGGCCGTGGTCGGGTGGCAGACGTGCGCCTGGCGGACGGCGGCGCGAGCGAAAGCAAAAAAGCCGCACAGGCTGCTGTGCGGCTTGGTGGATCCGGGGGTGGATGCAGGGGCGGATGCAGAGGCGGATACAGAGGTACCGGCCGGCCGTTGCCGGCCGCCGGGCCCAGGGGCGCGGTTCGCCAAGAGCGTGCTCAGGCGGCCTTCTTCAGCGCCTTCACGGCTTTCAGCACTTCCTCCACATGGCCGGCGACCTTGATGCCGCGCCATTCGGCGCGCATCACGCCCTGGGCGTCGATCAGGAAGGTGCTGCGCTCGATGCCCTTGACCTTCTTGCCGTACATGATCTTGTTCTTGACCACGCCGAACATGTGGCAGAGCTTTTCTTCGGTGTCGGCAACCAGTTCGAAGGGCAGTTCGAGGTTCTGCTTGAACTTGTCGTGCGACGTCATGTTGTCGCGCGACACGCCGAAGACGACGGCGCCGGCCTTCACGAAGTCCTTGTGCATGTCGCGGAACTGCATGGCTTCGGTGGTGCAGCCGGGCGTGTTGTCCTTCGGGTAGAAGTACAGCACCACGGCCTTGCCGATGTGCGACTGGGGCGTGAGCTTGACGCCGCCGGTGGCCAAGGCTTCGAATTCCGGGAGGGCTTTGTTGACAACAGGCGTCATGGATGGGTTCTCGGATTACGCTCAGCCGGGCCGAAAAGCACTGGGACCCACATGCTTCCCGTGGTCTTTCGACCCGTCTTTGTGCGCGGTTACCGTGCCGAAGCCGGATCAATCCCAGATTATAAAGTCTCTGCAGTTGGCTCCGGCCGTTCCAGCAACAGCGCAGCCAGCACCGAACGCCCTTCGCTGGCCAGCACGTTGTAGGTCCGGCAGGCAGCCGCGGTGTCCATGGTCTCGACCCCGATGCGCCGGGCCATCAGCGATTCAAGCAGTGCCGGGGGCGGAAAGCGCAAGCGCAGGCCGCTGCCGAAGATCACCACCTCGGGCTGCAGCGCGGCGATGCGTTCGAAATGTTCGGCGCGCAGATCGGCCAGCGAGCCCGCCTGCCAGGCCAGGATGTCACCGGTCCACGGCACCAGCACGCTGTGCTCGTGGAGCAGGTTGCCGACCCAGACACGCCCCGGTTCCTGGCGGCTGATGGTGTTGACGCCGGCGAGCGTGTCGGGCTGGAATTTCATGCCGGATAATTCTAGGTTCCTTCTCCGTCCGCGGCCCATCGCGGCAGGTACCGTGAAACCAATCGCCAAATCCACCAAGCTCGCCAGCGTCGCCTACGACATTCGCGGACCCGTGCTCGACAAGGCGCGGCAGATGGAAGAAGAAGGCCACAAGATCATCAAGCTCAACATCGGCAACGTCGCCGCGTTCGGGCTCGAGCCGCCCGACGAGATCGTGCAGGACATGATCCGCAACCTGCCCCACGCGGCCGGCTACACCGACAGCAAGGGCCTCTTCGCACCGCGCAAGGCGGTGGTGCACTACACGCAGGAAAAGAACGTCAAGGGCGTGACCGTCGACGACGTGTACCTGGGCAACGGCGCGTCCGAGCTGATCCAGATGAGCATGCAGGCCCTGCTCAACGACGGCGACGAACTGCTCATCCCGACGCCCGACTTCCCGCTGTACACCGCCGTGGTCGGCCTGAGCGGCGGTGTGCCGGTGCATTACCTGTGCGACGAGCAGGCCGGCTGGCTGCCCGACATCGACGACATCCGGCGCAAGATCTCGCCGCGCACGCGCGGCATCATCGTCTGCAACCCGAACAACCCGACCGGCGCGCTCTACCCGGACAGCCTGCTGCTCGAGATCATCGAGCTGGCGCGCCAGCACCAGCTGGTGGTCTTCGCCGACGAGATCTACGACAAGACGCTGTACGACGGCGCCACGCACACCAGCCTGGCCAGCCTGGCCGACGACGTGCTGTTCGTCACCTTCAACGGCCTGAGCAAGAACTACCGCGCCTGCGGCTACCGCGCCGGCTGGATGGTGGTGTCGGGCGAGAAGCGCCACGCGCGCGACTACGTCGAGGGCCTGAACATGCTGGCCAGCCTGCGCCTGTGCTCGAACACGCCGGGCCAGCTGGCCATCCAGACCGCGCTCGGCGGCTACCAGAGCATCAAGGACCTGGTGGCGCCCAGCGGCCGGCTGGCACGCCAACGCGACCTGGCCTACGAGCTGCTGAGCCAGATCCCCGGCGTCAGCGTCGTCAAGCCCAAGGCCGCGCTGTACATGTTCCCGCGCCTGGACCCCAAGCTCTACCCGATCACCAGCGACCAGCAGTTCGCCTACGAACTGCTGGCCGAAGAGAAAGTGCTGATCGTCCAGGGCACGGGCTTCAACTGGCCCGGGCACGACCACTTCCGCCTCGTCTTCCTGCCCAATGTCGACGACCTGCGCGAAGCCATCGGGCGCATCGAACGCTTCCTGTCGAACTACAGAAAACGCCACACCGCTTGAAACCCTCCATCAACGCGATCCAGGTCGGCCTGCTCGGCATCGGCACCGTCGGCAGCGGCACCTTCGAGGTGCTGCGACGCAACCAGGAAGAGATCCGCCGCCGCGCCGGCCGGCCCATCGAGATCACCATGGTCGCCGACCTCGACACCGATCGCGCGCGCCGCATCGTCGGGCCCGATGTGCGGGTCGTCGCCGATGCGCGTGCGGTCATCGCCAACCCGGACATCGACATCGTCGTCGAGCTCATCGGCGGCTACGGCATCGCGCGCACCCTGGTGCTCGAAGCCCTGGACGCAGGCAAGCACGTGGTCACGGCGAACAAGGCCCTGCTGGCCGTGCACGGCACCGAGATCTTCGCCGCGGCGCGCGCGCGCGGCGTCATCGTGGCCTTCGAAGCGGCCGTGGCCGGCGGCATCCCGATCATCAAGGCGCTGCGCGAGGGCCTGACCGCGAACCGCATCGAATGGATCGCCGGCATCATCAACGGCACGACGAACTTCATCCTTTCGGAGATGCGCAGCAAGGGCCTGGATTTCGCTGCCGTGCTGCAGCAGGCCCAGGCCCTGGGCTATGCCGAAGCCGACCCGACCTTCGACATCGAAGGCATCGACGCCGCGCACAAGGTGACGCTGATGAGCGCCATCGCCTTCGGCATCCCGGTGCAGTTCGACCGCGCGCATGTCGAAGGTATCAACGGCCTGCAGGCGGCGGACATCCGCTATGCCGAGCAGCTGGGCTACCGCATCAAGCTGCTGGGCATCACCAAGCGCCGCGACGACCTGCTGTCGGCGCCGGGCGGAGTCGGCGGGATCGAGTTGCGCGTCCACCCGACCCTGGTGCCGGCCTCGCGCCTGATCGCCAATGTCGAGGGCGCGATGAATGCCGTTGTCGTGCAGGGCGACGCAGTGGGCACCACGCTGTACTACGGCAAGGGCGCGGGCGCCGAGCCCACCGCCAGCGCCGTGGTGGCCGACCTCGTCGACATCACGCGGCTGCACACCGCCGACCCCGACCACCGCGTACCGCATCTGGCGTTCCAGCCGGGCTCGCTGCAGGACACGCCGATCCTGCCGATCGATGCCGTCGTCACCGCGTACTACCTGCGCCTGGTGGTCGCCGACAAGGCTGGCGTGCTGGCGCGCATCACCGGCATCCTGGCCGAGCACGACATCTCGATCGACGCCGTGCTGCAGCGCGAGAGCGCCGACGGCGAAAAGCACACCGACCTGATCATCCTGACCCACGACACCGTCGAAGGCCGCATGCAGGCCGCGCTGGCGCAGATGCAGGCGTTGCCGACGGTGCTGGCACCCATCGTGCGCATCCGCAAAGAGGAGCTGAGTTAGATGGCTCCCCCCCGCAGCGCCTGCGGCGCTCCCCCCCAGGGGGGCGACGCTGGCGGACCGGCGAAGCCGGATCCGCGGCGTCCGCTTGGTTGCCGCTGCAGCGCTTTCGTCGGCTCATGAAGTACCTCAGCACCCGCGGCGACAGCGCGCGGCCGGGGTTCTGCGACATCCTGCTCGAAGGACTCGCGCTCGATGGCGGCCTGTACCTGCCGGCTCGCTATCCGCAGGTCGACTCGGCAACGCTGGCCCGCTGGCGCGGCCTGCCGTATGCCGACCTGGCCTTCGAAGTCCTGTCGCTGTACATCGACGACATCCCGGCGACCGACCTGCGCCGGCTGTGCCGCGCGACCTACACCGAAGCGGTCTTCGGCACACCCCAGATCACGCCGCTGAAGAAGCTCGAAAGCGGCTTGTTCCTGCAGGCCCTGTCCAACGGCCCGACGCTGGCCTTCAAGGACATGGCCATGCAGCTGCTCGGGAACCTCTTCGAGTACGAGCTCGGCCGCCGCGACGAGCAACTCAACATCCTCGGCGCGACCAGCGGCGACACCGGCAGCGCTGCCGAATACGCGATGCGCGGCAAGCGCGGCATCCGCGTCTTCATGCTCAGCCCGCACGGCCGCATGAGCCCGTTCCAGCAGGCGCAGATGTTCAGCCTGCAGGACGCCAACATCCACAACATCGCCATCCACGGCGTGTTCGACGACTGCCAGGACATCGTCAAGGCAGTCAGCAACGACCTCGACTTCAAGCGCCGCCACCGCATCGGCACGGTCAACTCGATCAACTGGGCACGCCTGCTGGCGCAGGTCGTGTACTACTTCGCCGGCTACTTTCAGGCGACCTCTGGTCGCGTCCAGGCGACACCTGAGCGCGTCAGTTTCGCGGTGCCCAGCGGCAACTTCGGCAACGTTTGCGCCGGCCATGTCGCGCGCATGATGGGCCTGCCGATTGCGCGGCTGGTCGTGGCCACCAACGAGAACGACGTGCTCGACGAGTTCTTCCGCAGCGGCCGCTACCGCGTTCGCGCCAGCGCCGAGACTGTCGAGACCTCGAGCCCGAGCATGGACATCAGCAAGGCCAGCAACTTCGAACGCTTCGTCTTCGACCTGCTCGGGCGCGACGGTCCGCGCACGCGCCAGCTGTTCGGCAGCGATGTCGCTACGCGCGGTGGCTTCACGTTGACGCCCGACGAATTCGGTGCGGTCGCGAACTTCGGTTTCGTCAGCGGCCGCAGCAGCCACGCCGACCGTCTGGCGACGATCCGCGACACCTGGCAGCGCCTGGGCACGCTGATCGACACCCACACCGCCGACGGCCTGAAGGTGGCGCGTGAACATCTGCAACCCGGCGTGCCGATGCTGGTGCTGGAAACCGCGCTGCCCGCCAAATTCGCCGCGACCATCGTCGAAGCCACCGGCCAGCAGCCCGCGCCGCCGCCGGCGCTGCGTGGCATCGAAGACCTGCCCAAGCGCTTCGTCGTGATGGCGCCCGACGCCGCTGCGGTCCAGCAGCACATCCGCAACCACTGCCCGGCTTGAACCACCGATGAACGCACCGCGCCCGTTGCTGACGCTCGACGACGCATTGGCCCGACTGGCCGCGGCGGCCGCCGAGCATCGGATCACAGAGACCACCATCGTTTCGACCTTCGACGGGCTGGGCCGCGTGCTCGCCGCCGACGTACTGTCGGCGCTGGATGTCCCGCCCGAGGACAACACGTCGATGGACGGGTATGCGCTGCGCTGTGCCGACGTGGCCGCCGCCGGTGCGCTGCTGTCGGTGTCGCAGCGCATCCCCGCCGGGCATGTTGGCGCCGCGCTGCAGCCGGGCACGGCGGCGCGCATCTTCACCGGCGGGCAGGTGCCGGCCGGCGCCGACGCGGTGGTGATGCAGGAACACTGCGAGGTCGTTGCCGGCGGCGCCACCGACGGCCTGGGCGCGGTGCGGGTCAACACCGTTCCTGCCGTGGGCCAATGGATCCGCCGCCGTGGCGAAGACGTGCAGCAGGGTGCCGCCGTGCTGCGCCGAGGTCAGCGGCTGACACCGCAGGCGCTGGGCCTGGCCGCATCGGTCGGCGCGGCGACCTTGAACGTGCTGCGGCGCCCGCGGGCGGCGCTGTTTTCCACCGGCGACGAGTTGCAGATGCCCGGCGAAACGCTGCGCCCCGGGGCGATCTACAACAGCAACCGCTTCACGCTGCGCGCCCTGCTGCAGTCGGCGGGCTGCGAGGTCCACGATCTGGGCATCATCGGCGACACCCTCGACGCCACCCGCGCCGCGCTGCGCGACGCGGCCGAGGTGGCCGATCTGATCGTCACCTGCGGCGGGGTGTCGGTCGGCGAGGAAGACCATCTCAAGCCGGCCGCGCAGGCCGAAGGCACGCTGGACAACTGGCAGATCGCCATCAAGCCGGGCAAGCCGCTGGCCCTGGGCCGCATCCGCCGCGCGAGCGGGGCGCCGGCGCTGCTGGTCGGCCTGCCGGGCAACCCGGTGTCGTCGTTCATCACCTATCTGCTGGCCGTCACCAGCGTGCTGCGCGTGATGCAGGGCATGTCCGACGGCCTGCCGGCCAGCCTGCCGCTGCGTGCCGACTTCGACTGGCCCAAGCCCGACAAGCGCCGCGAGTTCCTGCGCGTTCGCTGCAATGCCCAGGGCGCGCTGGACCTGTTCCCGAACCAGAGTTCCGGCGTGCTGACATCCGCCGTGTGGGCCGACGGCCTGGTCGACAACCCGCCGGGCCAGGCCATCGCCCGCGGCGACCTGGTGCGCTTCCTGCCCCTGCCCGAACTGATCGCGCGATGACGACCACGATGAAGGTCCAGGTGCGCTACTTCGCCTCGCTGCGCGAAGCCCTGGGTGCGGCCGAGGCGGTCGATACCGCGGCCGGCGCCACGCTGGGCGCGCTGCGCGACCAGCTGATCGCCCGCGGCGGCCGCCATGCCGAGGTGCTGGCCCGCGGCCGTGCCGTGCGCGCTGCGCTCGACCAGGTGATGGCCGACGACAGCGCGGTCCTGCGCGACGGTGCGGAGGTCGCGTTCTTCCCCCCGGTGACCGGCGGATGAGCGCGTCGCCCGGCCGCCGGACGACCGGCTCGCGCAGGGCGCGGGGGCTGCCGTGAACGGCGCCCCCCGCGTGGCGGTGCAGACCGCCGACTTCGATTTGTCGGCCGAGGTCGCCGCGCTGCGCGCAGCGGACCCCGGCGTCGGCGCGGTGGTCAGCTTCGTCGGCACGGTCCGCGACACGGGCCACCTCGGCGGCGATTCCCACGTCGTCAGCGCGATGGAGCTCGAGCATTACCCCGGCATGACCGAACGCGCCATCGAGGCGATGATCGACGAGGCCGCGCGCCGCTTCGACATCCGCGCCGCGCGCGTCGTGCACCGCGTCGGCCAGCTGCTGCCGCTGGACCAGATCGTCCTCGTCGCCGTCACCTCGGCGCACCGCGGCCAGGCCTTCCAGGCCTGCGAGTTCCTGATGGACTACCTGAAGACCCAGGCGCCATTCTGGAAGAAGGAAACCACGCCGGCCGGGGCGCGCTGGGTCGACGCGCGCGTTGCCGACGACCAGGCCCTGCAGCGCTGGGGCATCGCCGCCATCAACACCGCCGGCCCGGCAGACCCGATCGCGCTGGTGCGTTGATGGACGCCGTCGCACCCCGCGTGCTGCGCAGCGCCCTGGGGCGTTTCGCCACCGGCGTGACCATCATCACCTGCCTGGATGGCGCGACCGGCGAGCGGGTCGGCCTGACCGCCAATTCCTTCAGCGCGCTGTCGCTCGAACCGCCGCTGGTGCTGTGGTCGCTGCGGCATGGCAGCACCATCGTCGACGTCTTCAGGCACAGCGCGAACTTCGCGGTCAACGTGCTGGCCGAATCGCAGGTCGATCTGTCGCGGCGCTTCGCCTCGCGCGTCGTCGACAAGTTTGCCGACGGTGCGTGGTCCGAGGGCATCGCCGGCGTGCCGGTACTCACCGGCAGTGCCGCGGTCTTCGAATGCGCCACGGCGTCGCACCAGGACGCCGGCGACCATGTGCTGTTCTTCGGCCGCGTGCTGCGGCTGATCGAATCGCCCGAGCCACCGCTGGTCTATCAGGCCGGCCACTACCGCATGCTCGGCGAGCTGCTGTGATGCAGCGGCCACGCGAAGGAGATGACCGTCGCGTAACGCGCCGACGATGCGCGGCACATGACCGGCGCCGCGCTGCGGCGGGCTTCAGCGCAGGCTGAGCCCCGGCACCTGCACCGGCTCGGTCCGCAGGCCCTCGCTCGAGCCGATGCCAAGCTGTCCGGCCGCGTTGGATCCCCAGGCGTAGACGCTGCCGTCGGCCAGCATGACCAGCGTGTGCGCGCGGCCGGCAGCGACCGCGACCATCGGCGAGGCGAATCCGCGCAAGGTCGCCGGCGACATCGCGCCGGCACGGGCGGGGCCGGTGCCCAGCTGCCCACTGGCGTTGGCCCCCCAGACCAGCGGCGTACCAGACACGGCCTGGACCACGGCGTGGTTGCCGCCGGCGGCCAGGGCGAGCGTCGGCGACAGCGGCGTGCCGGACAGCGCCTTGTCGATGGCCAGCGGCGAGGCACTGGCCGCCGATGTCCCCAGGCCCAGCTGTCCGCTGCCATTGAGGCCCCACGAGAAGAGCTGTCCGTTGATGTCCAAGGCCAGCGAGAAGCCGTCGCCGGCGGCGACACCGGCGACCGACTTCAAGCCAGCCACCGGGACCGGCGACGGCTGGCTGCCGATGCCGTCGGCCAGCGGCACCGCCACTTCACCGAAGGCGAACACCTGTCCGTCGGCGCGCAGAGCCAGCGTGTGGCGGGCCCCGGCGGCGACCGCGAGGATCTGCACGAAGCCGGCCACGTCGCGGCCCGCCTGCGTCGGCACGCGCATGTCATTGCGCGAGCCCACCCCCAGCGCGCCGCCGGTGTTTTCGCCCCATGCCCACACGCTGCCGTCGGCGCGCAGGGCGAACGACCGGCCGGCGCCCGCGGCGATGGCGATGACAGCGTCCAGCCCCGCGACGCGGCGCGGCGCAGCGCGGTCGGTCTGCGTGCCGTCGCCGAGCGCGCCGGCGCCGTTGCCGCCCCAGGCCCAGACCGAGCCGTCATCGGCCAGGGCCAGCGAGTGGTCGCTGCCGGCGGCGAGCGCCTTCACGCCGGGCAATCCGCTGACCACCAGGGGCGTCGCACTCGACGCTGTACCGGTCGCTGCGAGCTGGCCATGCGCGTTGTCGCCCCAGGCCCAGACGGTGCGCCCGTCGGTCGACCGCGCCAGTGAATGCGCGCCGCCGGCGGCCAGCCGGGTCGCCCCCGAGATCACGGTGATGACGGCAACGCTCGACCGCGTGCTGCCGCCCGACGTCGAGACGTTGAGCGCGTAGCGCACGCCGTTGTCGGCTGCGCCCAAGGCCGGGGTCACCAGGCTCAGCTCGGGGCTGGTACTGGTGGCGATCGCCGCGCTCAGCGCCTGGCCGTTGCGCAGCCATTGGTAGCTGAAGGGCGGCGCGCCGGCGACCGTGCTGGAGATCAGGATGCTCTGGCCCGCGGCGACCACGCCCACCTGCAGCATGCGCACCACCGTCGGCGCGGCAGCGCTCACCTGCAGCGCGGCGGCCTCGCTGGCCGCTTCGCCGCCCGGGTTGCGAACGATGACCCGGAATCGCGCGCCATTATCGGCGGCCGTCGTGGCCGGCGGCGAGTAGCTTGCCAACGTGGCGCCGGCGATGTCGACGCCGTCGCGCTGCCACTGGTAGCTCAGCGGCGACGAGCCCTGCGCGACGACCGCGAATACCGCCTGCTGCCCTGGCGCCACCGACTGGGTCTGCGGCTGGGCGCTCACGGTCGGCGCCACAGCCTTGATGGTGACGCTGGCGCCCAACGTCTTTGGGATGCCGCCGCCGTCGAGCACGACGACGGCGTACTGGGCCCCCAGGTCGGCCGCCGACAATGCCGGGGTGACATAGCGGGCGTCGGTGGCGCCGGGGATGATCGCGCCATTGCGCAGCCATTGGTAGCTCAATGGCGTCGGGCTGCTGGCCTGCACGTTCAGGACGGCCGACTGCCCGTCGACCACCGTCTGGTTGGCGGGCCCGGCGATGATCGTGACTGACGACATCGCCGGGCTGGCCGCTTTGTCGCCACCGCCGCTGCCGCAGCCGACCAACACGAAGACCGCGGTCAGCGCGCAGACCAGGGTCGCCAGCCACGATGTCGAAGGGGCGGTGGATGGGGCGCGCGATACAGGTAGCAAGGACATCTCCTTTGACGGTCGGGCTTGCGCCAACCCACGCATGCCGATGAAGGTTCATGGCCCGCACCGGCCGGGTGAGTGGTGCGCTTCCGCTCGGAACTCAAGGGGGCGACTCTCTCCACGCAAGCCGATTGGCTCTGTGCGCTGGCGCACAGAACCATCGGATCACGGGGGTCGGCGGCTGCGGTTGCCGGTGCATGTACTGCACCCGACCTGATGTGAACAGGGCCAAGGCCGCGCCGGTCAACCTTGAAGCACGGCGCCGCGGCCCCATGTCCCACCTAACGGAGGACATTCATGCGCCTTGACAAACTGACGACCGCGTTTCAGCAAGCCCTGGCCGACGCGCAGAGCCTGGCCGTCGCCCGCGACAACCCGTACATCGAACCCGCGCACCTGCTGGCCACGATGCTGCAGCAGGCCGATGGCCCGAAGGCCCTGCTCGACCGCGCCGGCGCCAACACCGCGGCGCTGGCCACGGCGATGGACGTGGCCATCCGCAACCTGCCGCAGGTGCAGGTGAACAACGCGGAGGGCCAGATGGTCCAGCCCAGCCGCGATCTGCTGCAGTTGCTGCAGGCCGCCGAAAAGGAGGCCCAAAAGCGCGGCGACCAGTTCGTCGCCAGCGAAGCCTTCCTGCTGGCGTTGGCCGATGCCAAGTCCGACATCGGCGGCATCGTTCGCGGCCACGGCCTCAACCGCAAGGCGCTGGAAGCCGCGGTGAAGGTCGTCAGCGGCGGGCAGAAGATCGATTCGGCCGAAGCCGAAGGCCAGCGCGAGGCGCTGAAGAAGTACACGCTCGATCTGACTGAGCGCGCCCGCCAGGGCAAGCTCGATCCGGTGATCGGCCGCGACGACGAGATCCGCCGCGCCATCCAGGTGCTGCAGCGGCGCAGCAAGAACAACCCCGTGCTGATCGGCGAACCTGGTGTCGGCAAGACGGCGATCGTCGAAGGTCTGGCGCAGCGCATCGTCAACGGCGAAGTGCCCGAGACGCTGAAGGACAAGCGCGTGCTGGTGCTCGACATGGCCGGGCTGCTGGCAGGGGCCAAGTTCCGCGGCGAGTTCGAGGAACGCCTGAAGGCCGTGCTCAAGGAAGTCGCCGCCGACGAAGGCCGCATCATCCTGTTCATCGACGAGCTGCACACGATGGTCGGCGCCGGCAAGGCCGAAGGCGCGATCGACGCCGGCAACATG
>JANMAP010000182.1:0-9996 GCA_031359905.1 Burkholderiales bacterium
GCCGGCCGTGCCGGCAACGAATGCGCTGGCGGGCCGCTTGAAGTTCGTCGACAACGCCGTCGATCCGGCCACCGGCACGGTCAAGGTCAAGGCCCAGTTCGACAACCGCGACGGCAAGCTCTGGCCGGGTGCCTTCGTCAATGTGGCGATGACCGCCAGCGTGATCAAGGACGCGGTGGTCGTGCCGCAGGCCGCGATCATCCAGACGGCCCGCGGCCCGCTGGTCTACACCGTGAAGGACGACAAGGCCGTGGCGCGCCCGGTGCAGGTGCTCTATGCGCAGGGCGACGATGCGGCGATCGGTGGCGTCAAGGCCGGCGAGCGCATCGTTCTCGACGGCCGGCAGAACCTGCGCCCGGGCGCCAGCGTGGTCGAGCGCCCGCGCGAAGGCGGTGGTGGTGGTGGCGGGAAGGGTGGCGGCAAGGGCGGGCGCGCCGCCTCCGCACCGGGCGACGTCACCCCGGCCGCCAGCGCGCCCGGCAACACGAGGGCTCCTGCACCATGAACCTCAGCGAACTCTTCATTCGCCGTCCGGTGATGACGGTGCTGCTCAACCTGGCCATCGTGCTGGCCGGGGTCATCGGCTACCGCAGCATTCCGGTGGCGGCGCTGCCGAGCTACGACACGCCGGTCATCAACGTCAGCGCCAGCCTGCCCGGCGCCAACCCCGAGACGATGGCCAGCAGCGTGGCGCTGCCGCTGGAGAAGCAGTTCCAGACCATCCCCGGGCTGAAGACCATCAGCTCGACCAGTACGCTGAGCAACACCAACCTGACGCTGGAATTCGACGAGGGCCGGCCGATCGATGCCGCGGCCGTCGACGTCCAGGCCGCGCTGTTGCGCGCCTCGCGGTCGCTGCCGCAGGACATGCCATCGCCGCCGTCGTACCGCAAGGTCAATCCGGCCGATGCGCCGGTGCTGCTGATCGCGATGACCTCGCCATCGATGGCGCCGTCGGACCTGCAGGACTACGCCGAACACCTGATCACGCCGACCCTGGGGACCATCGACGGCGTGGCCCAGGTCAACGTCTTCGGCGCCAAGCGCTACGCGGTGCGCGTGCGCGTGCAACCCGAAGCCTTGGCCGCGCGCAACATCGGCCTGGACGAACTGAGCGCCGCGCTGCGTGCGTCGAATGTCAACACGCCGGTCGGCACGCTCGAAGGGCCGCAGCAGACGCTGACGCTGCAGGCCAACCGCCAGCTGACCAACGCCGCCGAGTTCGGCGACCTCATCGTCGCCCAGCGCGGCGGCAATCCGGTGCGGCTGAAGGACGTGGCCCAGGTCATCGACAGCCTGGAGACGATCAAGACCTGGGCCACGCTGAACGGCGAGAACTCGATCACCCTGGCGGTGCAGCGCCAGCCCGGCGCGAACACGGTGCGCGTCGTCGATTCGGTGCGCGCCGCGCTGCCGGCGCTGAAGGCCCAGCTGCCGGCGTCGATCAACATGACGCCGGTCAACGACCGCTCGGTGAGCGTGCGCGACGCGCTGCACGACGTCAGCCTGACACTGGCCGGCACCATCGCGCTGGTGGTGCTGGTGATCTTCCTGTTCCTGCGCCGGCTGGTGGCCACGGTGATCCCGACGCTGAGCCTGCCGGTGAGCCTGGTCGGCGCGGTGGCGCTGCTGTGGGGGCTGGAATACAGCCTGGACAACATCTCGCTGCTCGGCCTGACGCTGGCCGTCGGTCTGGTCGTCGACGACGCCATCGTGATGCTCGAAAACATCATGCGCCACGTCGAGGACGGCGTGCCGCCGTTCCAGGCTGCGCTGCGCGGGTCGCGCGAGGTCGGCTTCACCATCATCAGCATCAGCACCTCGCTGATCGCGGTGTTCATCCCGATCTTCTTCATGCCCGGCGTGATCGGCCTGCTGTTCCACGAATTCGCGGTGGTCGTCGCGCTGTCGATCCTGGTCAGCGCCTTCGTCTCGTTGACGCTGGTGCCGATGCTGGCCAGCCGCTTCCTGCGCGACGAACAGCACCAGCGCGCCCCCGGCGTGCTGGTGCGCAGCTTCGAGCGCGGCTTCAACGCGCTGTTGAGCGGATACACGCGCACGCTCGACGCCGCGCTCGGCCACCGCAAGATCGTGCTGCTGGTGGCGCTGGCCACCTTCGCGGCCACCGCCTGGCTGTTCATCATCATTCCGAAGGGCTTCTTCCCGGAAGAGGACATCGGCCAGATCCAGGCCCAGACCGAAGCCGCCGAGGACACCTCGTTCCCGGCCATGGTGCAGTTGCAGGAGCGCGCCGCGGCCATCGTGCGTGCCAACCCCAACGTCGCCGCGGTCAGCTCGTTCAACGGCGGCGGCGGCGGATCGCAGAACACCGGGCGCATGTTCATCACGCTGAAGAAGCGCGACGCGCGCCAGCCGATGAAGCTGGTCGTCGAAGGCCTGCGCCGCGAATTGCGCCAGGTGGCCGGGCTCAACGTCTTCATGCGCCCGGTGCAGAACCTGCAGCTGGGCGGGCGGCAGAGCAAGGCGCAGTACCAGTACATCCTGCAGAGCGTGCGGGCCGACGAGCTGAGCGACTGGGCCAACCGCCTGCAGGACCGCCTGCGCGCCGACCCGAGCTTCCGCGACGTGACCAGCGACAGCCAGCTGCGCGCGTTGCAGGCCCAGCTGAAGATCGACCGCGACCGCGCCAACACCCTGGGCGTGAGCATCGACGCGGTGCGCTCGGCGCTGTACAGCGCGTTCGGCGAACGCCAGGTCAGCACCATCTACCTGCCCACCGACAGCTACCAGGTGATCATGGAGGTGACGCCCGAGGCCAAGCGCGACGAAAGCGCGTTCGGCGGCATCTACGTGCGATCGAGTGCCGGCACGCTGGTGCCGCTGTCGGCCTTCGCCACCGTCGAGCGCAGCGTCGGGGCGACGTCGATCAACCACGTCGGCCAGCTGCAGGCAGTGACGGTGTCGTTCAACCTGGCGCCCGGCGTGGCCCTCGGCGACGCGACGGCGAAGATCGACGCCGCGCGCGACGCCATCCGCATGCCGGAATCGATCATCACCAGCTACGGTGGCGACGCCGCGGTGTTCAAGAGTTCGCAGGGCAGCCAGGCGATCCTGATCGTCGCCGCGCTGCTGGTCATCTACGTGCTGCTCGGCGTGCTCTACGAAAGCTACATCCACCCGTTGACCATCCTGGCCGGCCTGCCGTCGGCGGCGGTCGGCGCGCTGGCCACGCTGATGCTGTTCGGCCAGGACCTGACGCTGATCGCCACCATCGGCATCCTGCTGCTGATCGGCATCGTCAAGAAGAACGCCATCATGATGATCGACTTCGCGCTCGACGCGCAGCGTCAGCATGGCAAGGCGCCGGCGGCGGCGATCCGCGAGGCCTGCATCCTGCGGTTCCGCCCGATCATGATGACGACGCTGGCGGCCTTGATGGGCGCGCTGCCGATCGCGCTGGGCCTGGGCGCAGGTGCCGAACTGCGCCAGCCGCTGGGCCTGGCCGTCGTCGGCGGTCTGGTCTTCTCGCAGGCCATCACGCTGTACATCACGCCGGTCATCTATCTGGCGCTGGACCGCTTCAGCGGCAAAGGGCCGGTGACCACGGCCGAGGGTGCAGCGCCGGCGGCGGCATCGGGGACCGCCGACTGACGCAGGCGCGGGAACGGCCTCAAGCAAATGTGGCTCGGCCACACTGCTTGCACCGCCGCGGGAGGGGGTTGGGCGCAGCCCGGCCCTGGGGGCGTCTAGCAGTCGATCTCGTCCAGCGCCGCGCCGCCGCGTTCGCGGAAGGCCAGGCCCATCGCCAGCGCCTGGGCCAGCGCCATTGCCGCGGTCAGCGACCGAAAGCCGAGCAAGGCCGCGTCGTTGACCTGCAGCACGAGCTCTGAGCCGGGGGCGATCGGGCTGAGCACGGTGTCGGTGATCGCCAGCCGGCGGGCGCCGGCGCGCTGGACCTGGTCGCAGACCTGCAGCGTGTCGGCGGCATACGGCGGGAAGCTGATCGCCAGCAGCAGGTCGTGCGGGCCGGCGGCGCTGGCCTGCTCGGTGATGGCGCCGCCCAGGCCGGTGATCTGCACCGCCGGCCGGGCGACGCGGTTCAGCGCATAGGCCAGGTACGAGGCCACCGCGAACGAACGCCGCAGGCCAAGCACGTAGACCATGCGCGCGCGCCGCAGCAGCGTGATCGCGCGCACCAGCTGCATCCGCGCTGCGTCGTCGCGCAGGTGCTGCAGCGAAACGATGTTCGCCTGGCTGAAGGCCTGCAGCACGGCGGTCGGGTCGCTCGGGTCGGTCAGCTCGAGTTCGCCGCCGTGGTGGCGGATGCGTTCGCGAAAGCTCGGCGGGCTGGCGCGCTGCAAGGGCTCGCGGCACAACCGCTGCAGCTCGGCATAGCCCGCGAAGCCCAGGGCCTGGGCCATCCGGATGAAGGCCGAGGTGGCGATGCCCGCGCTCGCCGCCACCTCGGCCACCGAGTTCAGGGCGACGTCGTTGGGGTGCTCCAGCGCGTAGGCTGCGGCGTCGCGCAGGCGCGGGCTCAGGCCTTCGCCGAGGCGGCCGATGCGGGCCCGCAGCTCGTCGAGCGAGGCCGGTTTGCCAGGCGCAGGCAGCGGCCCGCGCGCGCGCTCAGAACGCACGCACCTCGCCGCGCGGCACGAAGCGGCCCATGCCTTCGCGGCCCAGCCATTGCGGCCCGTCGACGATCAGCTGGCCGCGCAGGTAGACCTTCTCGACCCGGCCGCGCAGCGTGCGCCCTTCGAGCAGGGTGTAGTCGCACTGGCTGTGCAGGGTGTGGGCGTGGATGGTCTGCGTCGCGTCGGGATCGAACAGCACCACGTCGGCGTCACTGCCCACCGCGATCGTGCCCTTCTTCGGAAACAGGCCGAACAGCTTGGCCGGGGTGGTCGATGTCAGCTGGACGAAGCGGTTCAGCGACAGCTTGCCCTGCGTCACGCCGATGTCGAACAGGCTGACCAGCCGCGTCTCGATGCCCGGCGCGCCGTTCGGGATCTTCGAGAAGTCGTCCTTGCCGAGCAGCTTCTGGTTGCGCAAGCCCAGATGGCCTTCCTTCATGCAGAACGGGCAGTGGTCGGTGGCGATGACCTGCAGGTCGTCGTAGCGCAGCGCGCGCCACAGGTGTGATTGGTCGTCGGGCTTGCGCAGCGGCGGCGTCATCACGTACTTGGCGATCTCGAAGTCGTCACTGGCGTAGACGCTGTCGTCGAACAGCAGGTAATGCGGGCAGGTTTCGGCGAACACCGGAATGCCTTCGTCGCGCGCGGCGACGATGTGCTTGAGCGCCTGGTTCGACGACACGTGCACGAAGTAGATCGGCGCCTGCGCCAGCTCCGCCAGGCGGATGCCGCGGTGCGTCGCCTCGCCTTCCATCAGCGCCGGGCGTGTGCTGGCGTGGTAGCGCGGCGCGGTGTGGCCGGCCTCCAGCGCCTCCTTGATCAGCAGGTCGATGACGGTGCCGTTCTCGGCATGCAGCGCGACCATGCCGCCATCCGCACCCACCTGGCGCAGCATCTGGAAGATCGCCGCGTCGTCGGCCATCATCACGCCCGGGTAGGCCATGAACATCTTGAAGCTGGTCACGCCTTCGTGGCGCTGGGCATGGCGCACGTCGGCCAGCACCTGCTTGTCGACCCGGGTGACGATGCAGTGCAGGCTGTAGTCGATGTTCACCTGCGGCTCGGCGCTGGCTTGGGCCCGCGCGATGGCCTCCAGCGGCGAATCGGTCGGCGTCTGCAGCGCGAAGTCGACCACTGTGGTCGTGCCGCCGAAGGCCGCGGCCTTGGTGCCGCTGGCAAAGGTGTCGCAGGTGGTGCTGGGGCCGACCACGTTCTCCATGTGGACGTGGGTGTCGACACCGCCGGGCAGCACGTACCGCCCGGCCGCGTCGACCACGGTCACGTCGCCGCCGACTTCCAGGCGCTGGCCGATGGCGTGGATCACGCCGTCCTTGAGCAGCAGGTCGGCGACATAGTCGTCGCTGGCGGTGATGATGCGGCCGTTGCGGATCAGCGTGCTGTTGTTCATTGGCGCTCCTGCGTGCTGCGCACGGCGGTGCGATCCCCATCCCCTGCGCACGGCCGTCCGCGGTTCATGTCAGGACCTCGTCGAGATGCGTGACCAGGCGGTCGATCTCGGCCGTGGTGTTGTAGTGCGCCATCGACACCCGGACCACGCCGTGCGGATGCAGGCCCAGGGCTTCGATCAGGCGCCTGGCGTAGAAGTCGCCATGGCGGATGCCGATGTTCTGCGCGTCGAGATGGCGCACCACGGCCTCGGGCGCGATGCCGTCGGCGACCAAGCTGATAGTCGGGACGCGTTGGCCATCGCCGGTGTGCGCGCGGCCGATGATGCGCACGCCGCGCCGGCCGCGCAGGAAGGCCAGCAGCCGCTCGGCCAGCGCGTCTTCGTGCTGCTCGAAGGCGTCGAAGGCCGCCTGCATGCGTTGCCGTGGCGAGCCGTTCGCGCCAAGTGCCGTGCCGGTGTCGACCAGATAGTCGCGGATGCCGGTGCAGCCGACCGACAGCTCGTAGTTGACGTTGCCCGGCTGCAGCTTGTAGGGCAGGACCTCGCGGCCGATGAAGAAGTGATTCAGGCTGGGCAGCGCCAGCAGCAGTTCGCGCCGGCCCCACAGCACCGCGTAATGCGGGCCGAAGACCTTGTAGAAGCTGAAGACGACGACGTCGGCACCGCTGGCCTGCACGTCGACCAGCCGGTGCGGCGCGTAGGCCACCGCATCGACGCACAGCCGCGCGCCGACGGCGTGGGCGCGGCGCGCGACCTCGGCCACCGGTGTGACGCTGCCCAGGATGTTGCTGGCCCAGGTCATCGCCACCCACTTGGTGCGCGGGCCGAGCAGCGGTTCCAGGTCGCGCAGTTCCAGCGCCAGGCTGTCGCGGTCGACCGGCCACAGCCGCACCACCACGCCGGCCGCCCGCAGCCGCATCCAGGCGCCGATGTTGGCCTCGTGGTCGGTCTCGGTGACGATGACCTCGTCGCCGGGCTGCAGCCCGGGGGTCAGCGCGTGCACGAAGAGGTGCATCAGCAGCGTGGTCGCGCCACCCATCACGACCTCGTCGTCGTGTTCGGCGTTGACCAGCTCGGCCACCGCGCGGCGCGCGGCCAGGACCTGTTCGCCGGCGGCCTGCGACGCGGCGTAGCTGGCGCCGAGCTGCACGCTGCTGGTCAGCAGGTAGTCGCGCACCCGGTCGGCGACCCGCGCCAGCACTTGCGAGCCGCCGGCGTTGTCGAGGAAGACGGTGTCGCCAGCGAGGGCCGGAAACTCGGCGCGGATGCGGTTCAGGTTCAGCGGATGCATGGGTTGGAACAGGGTGGGTTGTTGCAGCGCGGGTCAGCGCAGGGCCGCGCGGTGCCGGGCCTCGAAGTGCCCGACCAGCCGCACCAGCGGCAGCAGCAGCAGCAGGTACAGCAAGGCCGCGCCGATCAGCGGCGTCGGGTTGGCGGCCAGCGCCTGGGCCTGCGTTGCCTGCTTCAGCAGGTCGGGCATCGCCACCACCGAGGCCAGCGCGGTGTCCTTCATGACGTTGATGCAGTTGCTGGTCAGCGGCGGCGTGACGATGCGCAGCGCCTGCGGCAGCACGACATGGCGCAGGGTGTCGACGAAGCCCAGGCCCAGCGCCTGGGCGGCGTCGGTCTGGCCGCGCGGCAGGGCTTCGATGCCGGCGCGCAGGATCTCGGCCGTGTAGGCGCACGACACCAGGCCGAGCGCGGTGGCCGCAGCAGCGAACGACGACAGCCGCACGCCGACGAAGGGCAGCGCGTAGTAGATCAGCACCAGCAGCACCAGCAGCGGGATCGAGCGGAAGGTGTCGATGTAGGCCCGGGTCAGCGCGCGCAGCGGTGGCCAGGCATACAGCCGCAGCATCGCCACCCCCAGGCCGAGCACGAAGCCGGCGACGATGCTGACCAGGCCCAGCAGCACCGTCACGCCCAGGCCGTCGAGCAGCAGCGGCAGGGTGTCGCGCAGCACCCGCCAGTTGAAGAAGGTGGCGATCAGGTCCACGGCACGTCCACGACGGGGCGGCGACTCACGGGGCCCGTCGCCGCAGAGCGCGCCGGCAACAAGGTCAGTGCAGGGTCAGCGCAAGTCAGCGCAAGGTCAGAGCTTGGGCGCGTCCATCACCTTGACGGTGGCTGAATCGGCCGGCGGCAGGCTGCCGAACCATTTCTGGTGCGTCTTGGCGATGAAGCCTTCCTTCTTCAGCGCGGTCAGCGCGTCGTTGACCTTGGCCGCGTCGGCAAAGCCCTTGGCGAACATGAAGGAGTAGCGCTCGCCGGTGGGGATGCGCGCGGCAACGCGGAACTGCGGCTTGTCCTTGATGTAGTACTCGACGGCCGGGATGTCGCTGATGTAGCCGTCGATGCGGCCGGCGGCCAGGTCCAGCATCGCCGGCGCCAGCCCTTCGTAGCGCGAGATCTTGGCGATCTTGTACTTGGCGGTGTTCTGGGTCGCCCAGATGTCGCCGGTGGACGCGGTGTCCACGCCGACGGTCTTGCCGGCCAGGCCGTCCAGGCCCTTGATCGCACTGCCGGCCTGCACCGACAACGACTGGTCGCTGTCGTAGTAGGGCTGGGCGAAGGCCAACGTTTCCAGCCGCTTGGTGGTGATGGTGATCGACGAGATCGCCATCTGGATGCGCCCCGACAGCACGGCCGGAAACAGGCCGTTGAAGGGAATGTTTTCGAGCTTGACGGTGTTGCCGGTGCGCTTGGCGACCTCGTTGATCAGGTCGACCTCGAAGCCGACGAACTTCCCCTGCGCGTCCTGGAACTCCCAGGGCACGTTGCCGATGTTGGCACCGACCGTCCATTCGGCGGCGCGCGCCGGCAGGGTGGCCGCCAGCCCGGCGGCCAGGGCGAGCAGGCCGGCAAGGCGGTGGAATTGATTCATGGGCACGACTCCGATGGGTGGGCAAGCCGGGCGCGGCTCGGGTGCATCGTAGGCGACTGGAGCAAACGATTCAAGAATTGTTTTCAATGAATCAAATACACCAGCGCGGTGCGTGGCGGCGCTGTTGCGGGGCGCCGCGTGGCGTCATTCGGGTGCGAGCTCGACGACCACCGGGGCGTGGTCGCTGGGGCGCTCGTTCTTTCTCGGCAGCTTGTCGATGCTGCAGGCCAGCACGCGCGGCTGCAGCGCGGTGCTGACGAGGATGTGATCGATGCGCAGGCCCTGGTTCTTGCGGAAGGCCAGGTTGCGGTAGTCCCACCAGCTCCAGCTCTTGGGCGGTTGTTCGAACAGGCGGAAGGCGTCGACCAAGCCGAGGTCGAGCAGGCGGCGGAACTGCGCTCGCTCCTCGGGCGTGCAGTGGATCTGCCCGGCCCAGGCCACCGGGTCGTGGACGTCGCGGTCTTCGGGGGCGACGTTGAAGTCGCCCATCAGCACCAGCCGCGGGTGCGCGGCCAGCTCGTCGCGCACCCAGTCGTGCAGCGCGTCCTGCCAGCGCATCTTGTAGACGAACTTGTCGCTGTCCGGCGCCTGGCCGTTCGGGAAGTAGCTGCCGATCACGCGCACGCCGCAGACCGTGCCGGCGATCACGCGCGCCTGGTGGTCATCGTGGCCGGGAATGTTCCTGACCGGTTCGGTCGCCGCGGCGCCACGGCTGAGCAAGGCCACGCCGTTGTAGGTTTTCTGGCCGTGGAACTGCACGCCGTAGCCGGCGGCTTCGATCTCGGCGCGCGGGAATTTGTCGTCGGTGAGTTTCGTCTCCTGCAGCACCATCGCATCGACCGGATGCGCGGCCAGCCAGTCCAGCAGTTGCGGCAGGCGCACGGCCAGGGAGTTGACGTTCCAGGTGGCGAGTCGCATGCGCGGAATTATCGGGGCCGCCTGCCGCGGCCCTGGCGGAGCGGGCGGCACCCTGCACGGGGAACAGCGTCATGCCTGCTTCGCGAGTTCGCATATGATTGCGACTCATTCGCATTACCAGGAGCCACGGCTCCTGCTGGCGAAACACCGGTGGGAGGAAGACGGCGTGGCCTGGATCGTGGGATGGCGGG
>JANMAP010000195.1:0-2109 GCA_031359905.1 Burkholderiales bacterium
CTTGGCGGCGATGATCCAGGTCAGCCTGGTCGGCTACATGTCGGCAGGTGCCTTCCTTGGCCTGGCCAACTTCGACTATTTTTATCACCTGGTCATGGTCACGGTGGTCGTCAACCACTTGGTGACCCAATCGGAATCGACGAGTGTTGATGCCGAGCGCCACCGCGTCGCGATACCGGCCGGCCGCGCCGGCGTGGGTCCGCTTCAGCAGTCGTGACGGGCTTGTCCAAATCGGGCGCTGACATTCCCGCGCCGCGAAAGCCGCCGATCGGGCGTGGCTTGCTGGTGGCCGCGCTGCTGCTGCTGGCGTTCGAACTGTGGCTCCACACGGACAGCTTTCTGTACCGCTATCGATCGGTGTTCGCCGCCGGCCGTGCGCTCGACAAGACGCTGTTTGCCGAGCGCCGCTGCCCGCCCCTGCTGCTGCTTGGCAACAGCCGTGCGGACAACGGCTTTGACCCCCGCGCGGTGCGCGAGCACCTGCGTGGTGGTATCGAGCGCGAGGCCTTCAATCTTGGTGTCCCGGGTGCTGACAGCCGCGTGCTGCTGGGTATCGTGGGCCGTCTGGATGCGGCTGGCTGCCTGCGCCCTGACAAGACCAGTCATCTCGTTCTGGCGCTGGACGAATCGATGGTCCAGGCCATCGACAGTCTCGGCCAGGAAGTCTTCTTCGCGGGAGCCCGACAACTCTGGGCTGACGCCCAGTATCACGATGCATTGCGCGCCGTGCTGCGCTTGTATGGCTACACCAACAACTTGCGCCAGTTGCGCGAGCCTGCAACCCTGCTGCGTTTTGTCCAGGCCACGCTGCACGATGTGGAACCGGTGGGCGGGGGCGCAGCCCTGCACCTCGGCTACCGCGCGGGCTTCGGCGGCTTGCAGGATCAGCAGTCGGCATCCCAACAAGAAGCTGGCAGCTTGGCGCCGCCTGACGCGGTGAACTTGCGCCAGCTGTGGCGCATGCTCGACCTGCTCGAGGCGCGCGGCGTGCGCATTGCTGTGACCTTCCCGCCGCTGCTCAACCGGGACGTGCTTTACCTGTCGACGGCAACGGTTGAAGGCGCGCCCTACCGCGCGAACGCGGCCGAGTTGCGCCGTCGCCGGATTCCGTTACCGGCCCTCGACGCCGGCGCGCCGAGGGATGCCGCGGAGTTCGTCAACGCCGGCCACTTGAACGACCGTGGCGCCCAACGTTATAGCCGCCTGCTCGCCGAATCGCTCAACGCGGTCTGGGGGGCCGACACGCCGCCGGCCGGCCGCGCCGCGCGCCGACCGTCGGCCGAGCCGTCATGATCTTCAGCAGCTTCAGCTTCTTCGTCTTCCTGCTGGCAACCCTGCTGTTGTACGGGGCATGCCGCAACCAGCGCGAACGCGCGGCACTGATGCTGGCAGCCAGCCTGGTGTTTTACGCCTCGTGGCGGCCGGCCTACCTGGTGCTGCTCTTGGCCTCGTTGGCAATCAACTTCGGGCTCTACGGGCGGGTCCTGGCAACGCGTTCGCGCGCCTGGTTGACGCTGGCCGTCGTGGTGAACCTGGCCTTTCTCGGCGCGGCCAAGTATTTGGCCTTCCTGACCGAGACGGCCTTCGGCCTGGCTGGCTGGGCGGGCTGGGCCGTGCCGGCCAACGCGCCGGATTGGATGCACTGGGCCCTGCCGCTGGGCATCAGCTTCTATACCTTCCACATGCTCAGCGCCATGTTCGATGCCTGTAGCGGCCGCTGGGCCAAGGCGGTGAGCTTCCAGCGCTGGTGCCTGTATGTCACCTTCTTCCCGCACCTCATTGCAGGGCCGATCCTGCGACCGGGGCAGTTGATCGACCAGCTTGGCGAACTCGCGCCGTTGAGCTCCGAGAACTTCCGCCTCGGCGGTGCCATCTTTGCCGCGGGCTTGATCAAGAAGACCCTCTTCGCTGACAACCTGGCGCCGATTGCCGACGCCGCGTTCAACAACCCCGCCGGCCTGGATGGCCCCAGCGCCTGGATCGGCACCCTGGCCTTTGCCTTCCAGATCTACTTCGACTTCTCTGGATACAGCGAGATGGCCATCGGCTTGGCGCGGCTGTTCGGCGTGACACTGCCGCGCAACTTCGTGTACCCGTACACCAGCCGCA
>JANMAP010000214.1:0-4587 GCA_031359905.1 Burkholderiales bacterium
GCAGCGTCAGCCGCGGCAGGGTGTGCTGCAGCGCGACGCGCAACGGGGCCAGCGCCGGATCGCGGTCCAGCCCGGGGGCGGTCAGCGCGGCCACCAGGTCGATGACCTGCAGCGTCTGTTCGATCAGCAGCCGGTGGGCCGCGTCGCTGTCGTCGGCGGCCAATGCGCGGCCGACAACGCGATCGACAAGTCGTGTCCAGTCCCCGCCCAGCGCCTGGGCCTCGGACCAGGCGCTGGCCGGGCCATGCGCCTGCAACCCGACGTTCAGCCGGGCCAGGCGCCGATCGACGTCGGCCTGATGCTGGCGGCGTTGGGCTTCGGCCTGCGCCAGGCCCCGCAGCACCCGGCCGGCGCTGTCGCGGTGGGCCAGCAGGCCGTGCTGCAGGTCGACGGCGGCCACCGCCGGCTCGATGGCCGATTCGGCGCCGCGAATGAAGTCGATCTCGGTGGCCTGGTAGCGCAGCACCTGCAGCAGCGGCAACACGCACATGCCCACGCCGACCACGCTGAGCGCGGTCAGCTTGTGGCGCAGTTTGAGTCGGGCGAGCAGATGCTTCATCACGCGGTTCGACAGGAGGCCCGGGACCGGGCCTGTCGCAGGGTTGCCTACCTGGACGTTGTCGGCCGGCGCGGCGGGCTCTTGAGCCCCGGCCGCGCCGCCGACGTCAACATTCGACGATGTTGACGGCCAGGCCGCCGCGTGCGGTTTCCTTGTACTTGGTCATCATGTCGGCGCCGGTTTCGCGCATCGTCTTGATGACCTGGTCGAGCGACACGAAGTGCGTGCCGTCGCCGCGCAGGGCCATGCGCGCGGCGTTGATCGCCTTGACCGCGGCGATGGCGTTGCGCTCGATGCAGGGAATCTGCACCAGCCCGCCGACCGGGTCGCAGGTCAGGCCCAGGTGGTGTTCCATGCCGATCTCGGCGGCGTTCTCGGCCTGCTCGGGCGAGCCGCCCAGCACCGCGCACAACGCGCCGGCGGCCATGCTGCAGGCCACGCCGACTTCGCCCTGGCAGCCGACCTCGGCGCCACTGATGCTGGCGTTTTCCTTGTAGAGCATGCCGATGGCCGCAGCGGTCAGCAGGAAGTCGACCACGCCGCGGTCGGACGCCCCGGGAACGAAGCGCGTGTAGTAGTGCAGCACCGCCGGCACGATACCCGCCGCGCCGTTGGTCGGCGCGGTGACGACGCGGCCGCCGGCGGCGTTCTCTTCGTTGACCGCCAGCGCGAACAGGTTGACCCAGTCGAGCACCAGCAGCGGATCGCCCGGCCCGCCGATCGGCCGGGCCTTGGTCCCGTCCGCGGCCTGTTCGGGGCCCACGGTGAGCGCCTTGTACAGCGCCTTGGCGCGGCGCTTGACCTGGAAGCCGCCGGGCAGGGTGCCATCGGTGGCGCAGCCGCGGGCCACGCAGTCCTGCATCACGCGCCAGATCTTCAACAGCCCGGCGTCGATCTCGGCGTCGCTGGTCCCGCCCTTGCCCAGGAAGCGTTCGTTGCGGCGCATGATCTCGGCGATCGGCCCCTGCACTTCGTGGCAGCGGCGCAGCAGTTCGTCGCCGCTGTGGAACGGATGCGGCAGCAGCGTGGTGTCGGGGGCGATGACCTTCTGCCGCGCGCCGTCGGCGGCCACCTCGTCGCTGACGACGAAGCCACCGCCGACCGAGTAGTACGCGCGCTCGCTGAGCACCCCGCCAGCGGCATTCCAGGCCGTGAAGCGCATGCCGTTGGCGTGGAAGGGCAACGTCTCGCGACGGTGGAACTTCAGGTCCGTCTTCTCGACGAAAGCCACCGCATGGCGGCCGAGCAGGTGCAGCCGCCCGTCGCCGCGGATCGCCTGCAGCAGCGCCGGCACGGCGTCGACGTCGACCGTGTCCGGCTCGTGGCCGGCCAGCCCCAGCAGCACCGCCTTGTCGCTGCCGTGGCCCTTGCCGGTGGCGCCGAGCGAGCCGTAGAGCTGGGCCTGCACGCGCGCCGTGGCGTCAAGCTGGCCGTCGTGCGCCAGGCGCAGCACGAACAGCCGCGCCGCGCGCATCGGGCCGACGGTGTGGCTGCTGCTGGGGCCGATGCCGATCTTGAACAGGTCGAAGACCGACACCGCCATGGCTCAACGCCCGTCGTCGGCCGACAGCGGCACGCAGCTGCAGAACAGGTTGCGGTCGCCATGCACGTTGTCGACACGGCCGACCGGCGACCAGTACTTCTGCCGCCGCAGGCCCGGCATCGGGTAGGCCGCTTCCTCGCGCGAATAGGCATGCGGCCAGTCGGCCTTGAGCAACGCGGCAGCGGTGTGCGGCGCGTTCTTCAGCGGGTTGTCGGCCAGCGGCCAGGCGCCGGATTCGACCTTCGCGATCTCGCCCCGGATGGCGATCATCGCGTCGCAGAAGCGGTTGAGCTCGGCCAACGGTTCGCTTTCGGTCGGCTCGACCATCAAGGTTCCGGCCACCGGGAAGCTCAACGTCGGGGCGTGGAAACCGTAGTCGATCAGGCGCTTGGCGACGTCCTCGGCGCTGATGCCCGATGCCGACCCGGCGGCACCGGCTGCACCGCCCGTGCTGTCCTTCAGCGGGCGCAGGTCGAGGATGCATTCGTGGGCCACGCCGCCGCCCTGCAGGCCTTCGATGCTGCCGCTGTAGTGGATGTCGTAGTGCCCGGCCAGCCGCGCGGCGATGTAGTTGGCCGACAGGATCGCCGTTTCGGTGGCGTGCTGCAGCCCGTCGGCGCCCATCATGCGCACGTACATCCAGCTGATCGGCAGCACGCCGGCGTTGCCCAGCGGCGCGGCGGACACCGCACCGACGCTCTGCGGCCCGCCGATGGCGATGGCGCCGCCCGGGGTGGCGGCGGTGGCGGTGCGGTGCCCAGGCAGGAACGGCACCAGGTCGTCGACCACGCAGACCGGTCCGACACCGGGCCCGCCACCGCCGTGCGGGATGCAGAAGGTCTTGTGCAGGTTGAGGTGGCTGACATCGCCACCGAACTCGCCCGGCGCGGCGACGCCGACCAGCGCGTTCATGTTCGCGCCGTCGACATAGACCCGGCCGCCATGCCGGTGCACCAAGGCACACAGCTCGGTCACCCGCGACTCGAACACGCCGTAGGTGCTGGGGTAGGTGATCATCACCGCGGCGAGTTGCGCGCTGTGCCGTTCGCACTTGGCCTGCAGATCGGCGAGGTCGACGTTGCCCATCTCGTCGCACTTCACCACCACCACCTGCATGCCGGCCATCTGCGCGCTGGCCGGGTTGGTGCCGTGCGCGCTTTCGGGAATCAGGCAGACGTTGCGCTGGCCTTCGCCGCGCGCCGCGTGATAAGCGCGGATGACCAGCAGCCCGGCGTATTCGCCCTGGCTGCCGGCGTTGGGCTGCAGGCTGATGCCGGCATAGCCGGTGGCCTGGCTCAGCCAGCCGCAGAGCTGGTCGTTCAACGCCCAGTAGCCGGCCAGCTGGTCCTGCGGCGCGAAGGGATGGATCTGCGCAAACTCGGGCCAGGTGATGGGGATCATCTCGCTGGTCGCGTTCAGCTTCATCGTGCAACTGCCCAGCGGGATCATGCTGCGGTCAAGCGCCAGGTCCTTGTCCGACAGGCTGCGGATGTAGCGCAGCATCTCGGTTTCGCTGTGGTGGGTGTTGAACACCGGGTGCGTCAGGAACGGGCTGCTGCGGCGCAGTGCAGGGGGGATCAGCGGCTCGATGCCTTTTTCGAACGCCGCCAGGTCGGGCAGCACTTGGCCGGCCGGCGCGAACCACGACCACAGCGCCAGCAGGTCGGCGCGGGTGGTCGTCTCGTCGAGCGCCACGCCGACCAGCGTGTCACTGACCCTTCGCAGGTTGGCGCCGGCGGCCAGCGCGCGCTGCAGCACCTCGGCCGTGCGCGTGCCGGTGGCCACCGTCAGCGTGTCGAAGGCCGCCGGCGTGATGACGTTCAGGCCCATGTCCTGCAGCCCGCGCGCCAGGATCGCGGTGTAGCTGGCCACGCGCTGGGCGATGCGCTTCAAGCCCGCCGGGCCGTGGTAGACGGCATACATGCTGGCGATGACTGCCAGCAGCACCTGCGCCGTGCAGATGTTGCTGGTCGCCTTCTCGCGGCGAATGTGCTGTTCGCGCGTCTGCAACGCCAACCGATACGTTGGATGGCCGTGCGCATCGACGCTGACGCCGACCAGCCGGCCGGGCAGCGAACGTTTCCATTCGTCGCGGCAGGCCATGTAGGCCGCGTGCGGGCCGCCGCCGGCCATCGGCACGCCGAAGCGCTGCGAACTGCCGACGACGATGTCGGCGCCGAACTCGCCCGGCGGCACCAGCAGCGTCAGCGCGAGCAGGTCGGCGGCGACGATGAACGCCGCCTGCTTGGCATGCGCCTGCTCGACGAACGGCCGCAGGTCGTGGATCAGGCCGGTGGTCGACGGGTACTGGGCGATCACCGCGAAGTAGTCGTGCTCCTGCATCAGCTGCGGCAGGGTGTCGAAAGATCGGCCCACCAGCACCTTCAGGCCGAGTGGCTCGGCGCGCGTGCGGATGACTTCGATGGTCTGCGGATGGCAGTCGCCGGCGACGATGAGGGTGTCGCTCTTGCTCTTCACGCTGCGC
>JANMAP010000305.1:0-6374 GCA_031359905.1 Burkholderiales bacterium
CCCGGCCGCGCCCAGCGCCTCGAGCCCCTGCCCAGCGGCGTCAAGCCCCCGCTGGGCCTGACGCTGCAGGGCCGCAGCATCGTCGTCGTCGAAGACGAGGCGGCGGTGCGCGAAGGTCTGGTCGTGCTGCTGCAGGCCCAGCGGGGGCTTGACGCCGCTGGGCAGGGGCTCGAGGCGCTGGGCGCGGCCGGGCTGGACTTCGATCGAGAACACCGTGCCATGGCCGACCCGCGACCGCACGCTGATCGGCGCGCCGATCAGCGCCGCCAGCCGCTGCACGATGGCCAGGCCCAGCCCCAGGCCCTTGCGGTGGTGGGCGAGCAGCGGGCGCTGGCTCTGGGCCTGGAAGAACTCGTCCCAGATGCGCGGCAGGCTGGCTTCCGAGATGCCGATGCCGGTGTCCCAGACCTGCAGCAGCAGCGCGCCGCGGCGCGCTCGGCAGCTGACGATCACGCCACCGTCGTCGGTGTAGCGGATGGCGTTGCTGACCAGGTTGCGCAGGATGCGTTCGAGCAGCAGCGGGTCGGTCTGGGCCACATGCTGTTCGCCGTGGAAGGCCAGCAGCAGGCCCTTTTCGAAGGCCACCGGCTCGAAGTGCAGGCGCAGCCGCGCGAACAGCTCGCGCATGCCCACCGGCCCCGGGTTGACGTCGACGCCGCCGGTGTCGATGCGCGTGATGTCCAGCAACTCGCCGAACAGGCCTTCCAGCGCATCGACGCTTTCGTTGATGCTGTTGACCAGCGACGCCACCTCGGGGTCGTGGCTGCGCTGGCGCAGCGCCTCGGCGAACAGGCCCATGGCGTGCAACGGCTGGCGCAGGTCATGGCTGGCGGCGGCGAAGAACTGCGTCTTGGCGCGGCTGGCCGCTTCGGCAGCGCGCCGCGCCTGTTCAGCGACCCCCATCTCGACGCGCAACTGTCCGGCCAGCTCGTCGGTGCGCGCCTTCAGCGTGATCGCCTGGGCCAGCGCGCTGCCGTAGGTGCGGGCCATCAACACGGTGATGCAGAACAGGATGCCCAGGATCAGCGCCAGCTGCCAGTGCCAGGGCTGGCTGCTGTCGCTGGCCACGCGGGCGATGGTCGGCAGCAGCACCAGGCTGATGAAGGCGAGGAAGACGCGCGACTGGGTGGCCAGCAACTGCACCGACCCCAGGCAGTACGAATAGACGATGAGGATCAGCGCGACCAGGTGGTAGGGCGTGCCCAACCCCCAGAACAGCCACACCGCCAGGCCCCACATCGCACCCTGGGCCAGCACCAACGCCTGCCAGCTGCGGCGCCAGCCGCGCACCGCGCTGTCGGCAGCGTCCGGCTGGGCGCGAAAGCGCAAGTAGTGGGCCAGGCGCAGCAGCCAAAGCACCATCACCACGCCGAGCCATCCGAACAACCGCGCGGCCGGGGCCAGCGGCCAGAACATCGCACCCATCAGCAGCATGCCGATCAGGTTGCCGGTCAGCGAGGCGGGCGTCTGCACGTACAGCGCGCGGACATGGTCGATCTCGCGCGACCGGCGGCGGCGCTCGGGCGCGGCCGGCGCGGCGGCCGCGCCGGCCGGTGAACCGGCCGCATCGACGGGGCGCATGGCGATCTCGGCCTCGGTCCCGGTCCCGGCCCCGGCCGCTGCACCGGTGGCGGCGCTGGACCTCATCGCCGCGGCGCGCTTCAGCGCGGCGGGCGGCGCGCCGCGAAGCCGCCCTGCCCCTGCGTCATCTGGCTGACGGCCAGCACGGCCTGGGTCCGCGAGCTGACACCCAGGGCGCGCAGCACGGCCGCGACATGGTCCTTGACGGTTTCCACCGACAGGTTGAGCTGGCGGGCGATCAGCTTGTTGGGCAGGCCCTGCAGCAGCAGCGACAGCACCTCGGCCTGGCGCGGCGTCAGGCCGACCTCGTCGATCGACGGCAGCTTCTGGTGCGCCTCGGGCCCCGCGGCAGCGCCCAGTGGCGGTTCGCCGAGGGTGCGCATCACGCCGGGAACGGTGTCGCCAACCTGGTTGCCGCGACCGAATTCCAGACCCAGCATGGCCGGCGGCACGTACATCGATCCCGACATCACCATGCCCAGCGCCTCCTCGAGCGCGGCGTGCGACGAGCTCTTCGGCACGAAGCCCATCGCCCCGCCGTCGATCGCGCGGATGACGTCGCTGGTGCGTTCGCTGGCCGAGACCACGACCACCGGCACCGCCGGGTAGGCGGCGCGGAACTCGACCAGCACGTCGAAGCCGTCGGCATCGCCCAGCGCCAGGTCGAGCAGCACCAGATCGACATCGGGCTCGTCGCGCAGGGCGGCGCGCGCGGCAGCGGCGCTGTCGACGCCGATGACTTCGGTGTCGGCACCGATGCGTTGAATGACGGCCTCCAGCGCCGACAGGATCAGCGGGTGGTCGTCGACCAGGAGCACCTTCATTGCACCCTCCGTGCCCACGAGCGGACGCGGCATTGTGCTGCCAGCCCGCCGTGATTTGCCGGGCTGCCGATCCCCCCGTCGGGGGTTTCAGGCTGCGCCGGGCGGCGCGCTGTAACGCCGCGTCACCGATTCGGCCACGCAGGCCGGCTTGGCCGAGCCTTCGAGTTCGACGGTCGACTCGATGACCAGCTGCGCGCCGCCGTCCAGCGGCTCGTACGACAGCAGCTTGAAATGCCCGCGCAGCCGGCTGCCGGCACGCACCGGCGCCGGGAAGCGCACCCGGTTCAAACCGTAGTTGACGCCCAGGCGCACGTCGTCGACGTGGAAGGCGGTCTCGAACAGCATTGGCAGCAGGCTGAGCGTGAGGAAGCCATGCGCCACCGTGGCGCCGAACGGCCCGGCCGCCGCGCGCGCCGGGTCGATGTGGATCCACTGGTGGTCGCCGGTGGCTGCGGCGAACAGGTCAATGCGCGGCTGCTCCACGGTGACCCAGTCGCTGACCCCCAGCACCTGGCCGACGAGGCCCTGCAAGTCGCTCAGTCGGGCGTAGGTTTTCATGACGCCATCCATTGCTCCAGCGGCTGCCACTGCGCGAGGTCGCGCTCGACACGGCTTTTCGCGACGTCCCACAGCGTCAGGCCGCGGGCGGCAAGCTGCACATAGTTCTGCGTGTCGCGCAGCCAGGCGACCACCGGCACCGGCACGGTCGCCAGATACTGGTGCAGTTGCTCGTGCGCCTTGGTGTGCTCGCGCACGCGCATGCCGACCAGACCGAGCCGGACCTGCGGCGCGCGCCGGTGTTCGTGCACCGCCGCGACGAAGGCGTGGGTGGCCTGGATGTCGAACAGGCTGGGCTGCAGCGGAATCAGCAGGCGGTCGGCGATGCGCAGCACGGCGTCCAGGCGCTTGCCGTGCAGGCCGGCCGGCGTGTCGAGCACCACGTGCGTGGTGCCCTTGGGCGGTCGCACGACGCTCTCGGCGTCGATGTCGACATCCCAGCCGCGGATCTCGCGCAGCACCGGGCCGTAGCGGGCGCGCTGCGCCAGCCACTGGCGCGAGCTCTGCTGCCGGTCGACATCGCCCAGCATCACCGTGCGCCCGGCGCTGGCCAGCCAGCCGGCCAGGTTGGTGGCCAGGGTGCTCTTGCCGGCGCCGCCCTTGGGGTTGGCGACCACGATCACAGGCATGCCGGGATCCTTGCTGGTGATGCGGCGCTGGCGGCGGCCCGGGCGCCGCTCGAACGCGAATGTGTCGGCGAACTTGCCGACGGATTGATCGACTGATCTGTCGACTGATTTGTCAGGTATGGTAGCGGCCGATCCAAGCCCGTTCGTTGCGGGCAAACCCAAGCCGGCCGGGCCGCGACCCCCGCGATCTGCACCGACGCCCCGCACCGCCCGATGGCCGAGATCCTTGTTCTTGTTGCCCACCCCCAGCTCGAACACTCGCGGGTCACGCGGACGCTGATGCGGGCAGCGGCGGGCGCCGCCGCGCAGCGCGTCGCCGTGCGCGACCTGTACGCGCTGTATCCGGACTACCTGATCGACATCGCTGCCGAGCAGACCCTGCTCGAAGCGGCCCGGCTGGTGGTCTGGCTGCATCCGATCCATTGGTATTCGTTGCCGCCGCTGATGAAGCTCTGGCTCGACGATGTCTTCGTCTTTGGCTGGGCCTATGGCCCGGGCGGCACGGCGCTGCGCGGCAAGGACTTGTGGCTGGCCGCGTCGACCGGCGGGACGGCAGCGGCCTACCGGCCTGACGGCTACAACCGCTACTTCTTCGACGCCTTCATGCACCCGCACGAGCAGACTGCCGCGCTGTGCGGCATGCGCTGGCTGCCGCCGCTGGTGCTGCACGGCGCGCACCGCGTCGACGACGCGACGCTGGCGGCGCACGCCGCGGTCTTCGCCGACAAGCTGCGCAGCTGGCCGGCCTGGCCGGAGATCGACGAGATGGACCCGACACCGCTGTGTGATGTCCCGGGCGACGCGCGGCCGGCGGTCAACGCGGTCAATGCAGACAGCGCCTTCGAGAATTCCTGAAGGGCCGCATGGATCACGGCGCGACGTGGCTGCAGTCCAGCCTGGTCTACCTGGGAGCGGCGGTGCTGGCGGTGCCGCTGGCGCGGCTGCTCGGGCTGGGCTCGATCATCGGCTACCTGGCCGGCGGCATCGCCATCGGGCCGTGGGGCCTGCAGCTGGTGACCGACCCGCAGTCGATGCTGCAATTCGCCGAGTTCGGCGTGGTGCTGATGCTCTTCCTGGTCGGTCTGGAACTCGAGCCGCGGCGCCTGTGGAGCCTGCGCCGGCCGATCTTCGGCTGGGGCAGCGTCCAGCTCTTCGGTTCGGCAGCGCTGATCGCGGCCGCCGGCCTGGCCTTCGGAGTCGACTGGCGGCTGGCGCTGGTCGCCGGGCTGGGCCTGGCGATGAGTTCGACCGCCATCGGGCTGGGGGTGCTCAACGAGCGCAACCTGATGGCCACCTCGTCGGGGCAGAGCGTGCTCAGCGTGGCCCTGCTGCAGGACATCGCGGCGATTCCCATCCTGGCGCTCGTGCCGCTGCTCGCCGCAGCCGGCGCGCAGGCTGGCGGCGGCTGGCTGGCGGCGGGCAAGGCGCTGGCGGTGATCGCCGCGATCATCCTCGGCGGGCGGCTGTTGCTGCGCCCGGCCTTGCGCTGGATCGCGCGCAGCGAGACGCCGGAGATCTTCACCGCCGCGGCGTTGCTGCTGGTGGTGGCCACCGCCGCGCTGATGCACAGCGTGGGCCTGTCGATGGCCCTGGGCGCCTTCCTGGCCGGCGTGCTGCTGGCCGAGAGCGAATACCGCCGCGAGCTCGAAGCCGACCTCGAGCCGTTCAAGGGCCTGCTGCTGGGCCTGTTCTTCATCGCCGTCGGCATGAGCATCGACTTCGCCGTGGTGCTGGCGCAGCCGCTGGTCGTCGCCGGCGTGGTGCTCGGCTTCCTGGCCATCAAGGCGCTGGTGCTGTGGGGCATGGCGCGGGCGATGCCGGTGCCGGTCACCGAACGGCCGGTCTTCGGCATCCTGCTCGCGCAGGGCGGCGAGTTCGGCTTCGTCGTCTTCCAGGCGGCGCTCGGGGCGCAAGTCATGTCGGCGCAGGCAGCATCGCTGCTCGTCGCCGCGGTGGCGCTGTCGATGTTGTTGACGCCGCTGCTGCTGGTGGCTGCCGACCGGCTGCTGGCGCCGCGCCTGGCGCGGCTGCGCAGCGCGCCGCCACCCGACGAGATCGCCGACGAGCAGGCCGCACCGATCATCATCTGCGGCTTCGGGCGCTACGGGCAGATCGTCGGCCGGCTGATCAACGCCAACGGCCTGGCGGCGACCGTGCTCGACCACAGCGCCGATCAGGTCGAAGGCGTGCGCCGCTTCGGCTGGCCCGCGTTCTACGGCGACGCCACCCGGCTCGACCTGCTGCGCGTGGCCGGCGCCGCCGAGGCGCGCGTGATCGTCGTCGCCATCGACGATGTCGAGCAGAGCCTGAAGGTCGTCGATCTCGCCAAGCAGCATTTCGCGCAGGCCACGATCGTCGCCCGCGCGCGCAATGCCACCCACTGGTACGGCCTGCACGAGCGCGGCGTTCAGCACATCGAACGCGAGACGCTGGATGCGGCCCTGATGAGCGGACGCAGCGTGCTCGAAGTGATGGGCTGGCAGCCGCACACCGCGCGCACCCAGGCGCTGCGCTTTCGCCAGCACAACATCGAGCTGATGCACCAGATGGCGCCGCACCAGGGCGACGAGAAGAAGCTGATCTCGTTGGTGCGCCAGGGCCGACAGCAGCTCGAGGAGGTGTGGGCCCGCGAACGCGCCGACCGCCAGCGCCAGAGCGGCCGGCGCGGCGAAGGCTGGACCAGCACGGCTTCCTCCGAAGGCGACGACTGACGCGGCCGCCCCGGCGGCGCCGGTGGCCGCCGAACCGGTGGCCGACACACCGATGTCGCGTTGCCGCTGGC
>JANMAP010000323.1:0-2618 GCA_031359905.1 Burkholderiales bacterium
GTGCAGCTTGGCACCTGATTTCCTGTTCAACCCGCGAGGTTCACCATGAGCAATGCATTCATCGTCGGCTGGGGCCACACGCCCTTCGGCAAGTTCGACAACCTGGACCTGGAGCAGCTGATCCGCGACGCGGTGCAGCCGGCCCTGGCCAGCGCCGGCCTGGAGCCCAGGGACATCGACGGCATCTTCGTCGGCCATTTCAATGCCGGCTTCGTCGGCCAGGACTTCACCGCGGCACTGCCGGCGGTGGCGATCCCCGAATTCCGCCATACGCCGGCGGTGCGCTGCGAGAACGCCTGCGCCACCGGCTCCGCCGCGATCTGGGCCGCGCTGGACGCCATGGGGGCCGGCCGCATGAAGCGCACGCTGGTGATCGGCATGGAGAAGATGAACGGACTGACGACGCCCGATGTGGCCGCGACCCTGATCAAGTGTTCGTACGTGAAGGAAGAGGGCTCGGACCCCGCCGGTTTCGCCGGCATCTTCGGCGGCATCGCGAGCAACTACTTCGAGCGCTTCGGCGACCAGTCGGATGCGCTGGCGGCGATCTCGGCCAAGAACCACAGCAACGGCATGCATAACCCCTATGCGCACATGCGGCGCGACCTGGGCTTCGATTTCTGCCGCACGCCTTCGGACAAGAACCCCTTCGTTGCCGGCCCGCTCAAGCGCTCCGATTGTTCGCTGGTGTCGGACGGCGCGGCCGCGATGGTGCTGTCGACCGAGCCGTTGCCGGGCGCCAAGGTGCCGGCGCTGCGCTGGCGCTCGCGCACGCAGGTCAACGACTTCCTGCCGATGTCGCGCCGCGACCCGACCCGCTTCGAGGGCGCGGCGATGGCGTGGCAGCAGGGCCTGGCCGCGGCTGGACTGAAGCTGGACGATCTGTCCTTTGTCGAGACCCACGACTGCTTCACCATCGCCGAGTTGCTGGAGTACGAGGCCATGGGCCTGGCGCCGCACGGCCAGGGCGCGCGGGTGATCCTGGACGGCGTGACGCGCAAGGACGGCAAGCTGCCGGTCAACCCCTCGGGCGGGCTCAAGTCCAAGGGCCATCCGATCGGCGCTACCGGCGTGTCGCAGCACGTGATGGCGGCGATGCAGCTGTCCGGCACCGCCGGCGGCATGCAGGTGAACGACGCACGCCTGGGCGCGGTCTTCAACATGGGCGGCTCCGCCGTGGCCAGCTACCTGAGCCTGCTGGAGGCGGCGTGAACGCGGCCCAGGCGATGAACCTGGGCCGGCTGCTGACGCACACGGCCAAGCTGTTTCCCGATCGGCCGGCGCTGATCCAGGAGGGCGGCAAGACCTGGACCTGGGCCGAGATGGAGCTGCGCGTCGCCGCGATGGCGGCGGCGCTGCGCGCGATCGGCCTGCGCAAGGGCGACCGGATCCTGGTCCAGTCGCGCAACAACGTGCAGATGTTCGAGAGCTGCTGGATCGCCTTCCGCCTCGGTTGCGTCTGGGTGCCCACCAACTTCCGGCTGACGCCGCCGGAAGTGGCGTATCTCGGCGCTTCCAGCGGCGCCAGCGCGATGATCGTCGAGGACCTGTTCAGCGGTCACACCGACGCGGTACGCGCGGCTTCGCCGGCGCTGCGGCACGTGATCGCGATCGGCCAGCCGCGCCAGGGCGAGCACTCCTACGAGGACATGGTGCGCAACAACCACGGCGCGGCCGCAGACCACGAGACCGTGGGCGCGGACGACCCGCTGTGGTTCTTCTACACCTCGGGCACCACCGGCCGGCCCAAGGCCGGGGTGCTGACGCACGGCCAGATGGCCTTCGTGGTGACCAACCATCTGGCCGACCTGATTCCCGGTACCACGCAGCGCGATTGCTCGATCGCCGTAGCCCCGCTGTCGCATGGCGCCGGCATCCACGCGTTGCTGAACGTGGCGCGCGGCGCGGCCACTGTGCTGCTGGCCAACGAGAAGCTGGACGGCGAGGCTTTCTGGTGCGCGGTTCAAACCCATCGCATCAGCAACCTGTTCACTGTGCCGACCATCGTCAAGATGCTGGCGGAACACCCGGCGGTGGACCAATACGATCACAGCAGCCTGCGCTACATGATCTATGCCGGCGCGCCCATGTACCGCGCCGACCAGAAACTGGCGCTGGAAAAACTGGGGAAGGTGCTGGTGCAGTACTTCGGCCTGGGCGAGGTCACGGGCAACATCACGGTGCTGCCGCCCGACATGCATTCGGCCGACGACAGCGACCCCGACGCCAACATCGGCTGCTGCGGCCGGCCGCGCACCGGCATGGAAGTGGCCATTCTCGATGCCGATCTCAAGGAGGTGGCGCCGGGCCAGGTCGGCGAGATCTGCTGCCGCGGCCCGGCCGTGTTCTCCGGCTATCACGACGACCCGGAGGCGACTGCCAAGGCCCTGCGCGGCGGCTGGTTCCACACCGGCGATCTGGGGCGGCTGGACCAGCGCGGGCTGCTGTTCATCACCGGCCGCGAATCCGACATGTATATCTCGGGCGGTTCCAACGTGTACCCGCGCGAGGTGGAGGAAGTGCTGCTCACCCATCCCGGCGTGGCCGAGGTCGCCGTGCTGGGCGTGCCGGACCGCAAGTGGGGTGAGGTGGGCGTGGCGGTGGTCGTGCGGCGCGAG
>JANMAP010000339.1:0-18152 GCA_031359905.1 Burkholderiales bacterium
CGATCGATGATAAATATGACATCCATCATATTTTGCGCTACAGTCCCAGCGCATGGACACCCCGACCGGCCGCAAGGCGATCAGCCACGAACGCATCCTGGCCAGCGCCGCACGCGCCCTGCGGCGTGGCGGCTTCGACGGCATCGGCGTTGCCGACGTCATGAAAGACGCCGGGCTGACGCACGGCGGCTTCTACGCCCACTTCGCGTCGCGCGATGCACTGCTTGCCGCGGCGTTGGAACGCGCCGGCCAGGACAGCGCGGCGCGCATCGCGCAGGCCGTGACCAGCCGCAGTGCGCGCGGCGCCAGCCCGTTGCGCGCCCTGGTCGACGGGTATCTGTCCGCCGCGCACCTGACGTCGGCCGACAAGGGCTGCCCGGTCGCCGCGCTGGCCTCAGAAATTCCGCGGCAGACCAGCGTGGTGCGCCAGGCGGCAGTGCAGCGCGTGCGTGGCCTGCTCGATCGCGTCGAAGCGGCGTTGCCGCCAGGCGCCCCCGCCGGCAGCGCGGCGGCGGTCGCCAGCCAGCTGGTCGGCGCCCTGCAGCTGGCGCGCGCGCTGGGCGACACGCCCGCGGCGCGGGACCTGCTAGCGGCCAACCGCCGCGTCCTGCTGGCGCATTACGACACCCCCACCTGAAGGTCGCGCGCCTGATGAGCATCCTGAATCCGCCCGCCGCTGCGTCATCCAGCGCGCCGCCCCGCGTGCCGCGGGCGGCCGCGGCACCGCTGCGCAGCCAGCAGATGCTGCACGGCCCCTTGCTGCCGACCTTGTTCCGCCTGGCCGCGCCCAACGTCGTGGGGCTGTTGGCGATGACGGTGATGATCGGCTACGACGGTTTCATTCTCGGCCGCATCGGCGCCGACGCGCTGGCCGGCGTGGCACTGGTCTTTCCGCTGTCGATGCTGATGCTGCAGATGTCGGCCGGCGGCATCGGCGGGGCGACCACTGCGGCGGTGGCCCGCGCGCTGGGCGCCGGGCGCGGTGACGACGCCGGCCGGCTGGCCCAGCAGGCACTGTTCGTCGGCTGGCTGCTGGCGGCGATGTTCACGATCGGGCTGCTCGGCTTCGGGCGCGGCATCTTTGCCGCGATGGGCGGCCGCGGCGCCACGCTGGACGCGGCGCTGGCCTATGCCCGCCCGCTGTTTGCCGGCGCCGTGGTGATCTGGTCGGCCAACGTGCTGGCTGCCGTCGTGCGCGGCACCGGCAACATGCTGCTGCCGGCGCTGATGCTGCTGGCGACGGCGCTGATCCACCTGCTACTGTGCCCGCTGCTGGTCTTCGGCTGGGGGCCGCTGCCCGCGCTGGGGGTGGCCGGCGCTGCATTCAGCACCCTGACGGCCAACGCCGTCGCCGCCGCCGTGCTGACCGGCCACCTGCTGCGCGGCGACGGCGCGGTGCGGCTGCGCGGATCAGCGTGGCGCCTGCGCCCGGCGCTGTTGCGCGACATCCTGCGCGTCGGCCTGCCGGCGTCGCTGAGCCCGCTGATCAGCAACGCGTCGATCGCCGTCGCCACCGCGCTGGTCGGCAGCTTCGGCACCGCGGCACTCGCCGGCTACGGCGTCGCCGCGCGGCTGGAATACATCCTGGTGCCGATCGCCTTCGGCTTCGGCACGGCGCTGACCGCGATGGTCGCCACCAACCTGGGCGCCGGACAGCCCGCGCGGGCGTTGCGCGCGGCCTGGGTCGGCGGCGGTGTGGTGGCGGCCATCACCGGCGCCATCGGGGTGACGGCAGCGCTTGCGCCCGGGCTGTGGATGAACCTGTTCAGCACCGACAGCGCGGTGCGTGCATTCGGTGGTGCGTACCTGCACATCGTCGGCGCCGGCTACGCGTTCTTCGGCCTCGGACTGGCTCTGTTCTTCGCCTCGCAAGGTGCCGGGCGCATGCTCTGGCCGCTGGTGGGCAGCGCAACACGCCTGGTGGTGCTGGCGGTCGGCGGCGGCCTGTGCGTGCACCTGCTGGGAGCTTCCGCCAACGCACTCTTTGCCGTCGTCGCGCTGAGCCTGGTGGTCTACGGGTTGATCATCGCCGGGGCGATCCACCTCGGATCGTGGACGCGTTGAGCATCCGCATCTGACGCCGCAGGCCCGGCGTGCAGCATCGCGATGGCGGCTGCCCGCAGGGCCGGCAGGTCGTCAGGTCGTCAGACCTCAGGGCCGGTTGTTGACCGGCGCCGGGACGACTTCCACCAGGCGCTTGATGATCGCCCCTTCGGCCACCGAGCCATCGCGCTGGCCCTCGCCGCGGGCCATGCGCTGGCAGGTGGCGAGCGACTCGGCAGGCACGCGTTCGCAACGCGCCAGTGCGTTGGCCTGCAGCGCTTGCGCGTCGCTGGTCTGCAGCTGGCCGCCGCGCAGTGCACGCTGGGCCGCCTGGGCTTCGATCATGCAGTCACGGCGCGATTGGTTGCCAGCGCTCAGGCACTCGGCCAACTGGTCGCCGTACGGCGCGGCGCCTGTCGCCTTCACGCCAGCGGCCTGAACCATCAGCGGGACGGACAGGGCGGCCAGGGCCACCACGCCAGCGGCGCGGCGAACCTGATACAGAAATGAGTTGGGGGTGGTCATGATTCGTCTCCCGGTGGGTGGTGGTGAAAATTGCGGCGGATCGGTGTCTGCGCGCGGCGTGAGGGTCAGCGCGACGGAGAAGCCGCGGTTTTGTTACTCGACGGATCGGCCAGCGCGTTCAGGTGCTGCTTGGTGGACGTCCCGGCACGCTGATCGGCGCGCAGTTCGGCACGCTGCCTCTCGCCACGGGCCACGTGTTCGGACAGCAGTTGCACCAGACCGAACAGCATCACGACCATCAGCGCCACAGCCCCCCATAACAGGGGCAGCGGCACGCCCCATACATGCGGCGGTGCGGCGGCGGCGCGTGGTGCATGCACCGATACAGGTCGCGTCCAGGCCGGGGATGGCGCCGAGGATTGGAATGCTGGCGCCGCTTGCTCTGATCGCACTGATGGACCCGATCGCGCGGATCGCGATGACAGGTGCTCTGAGGACGGGCGCTCTGGAGACGAACGGTCGTTCAAGGAGGTCGCGTGCATCGGTGGGACATTCGAGTTGCTGCCGACGAATCGTCTGACGCCCAGCGTCCCGCGGCCGTAGGCCGGTCTTGCGGATGCGTGTAGGCGCCAGCCGACACCGATCCCGGGCGGCGCCGCGCGGCCCCGGCCACAATCCCGCGCGATGGCTGCTCCCTCCCCTGCCAGCGGCGCCCTGTCGGTGGCGGCATTCGCCACGCTGCTGCTGATCGCCTTGATGATGGGCGCCAACCATGTCGCGGCACGGCTGGCCTTCGACCACGGCGTCGACGTCGTCACGGCGGTCAGCGTGCGCAGTTGCGTCACCGCGCTGGCGGTCGGCGCGCTGCTGCTGGTCCAGCGCGTGCCGCTGCAGTGGCGGCGCCGGCATCGCACCATGCTGCCCGCCATCGGCGGGATGATTGCAGTGCAGAGCCTGTGCCTGTATTCGGCGGTGGCCCGGCTGCCGGTGGCGCTCGCGCTGCTGGCGTTCAACACCTATCCGCTGTGGACCGCGCTGTGGGCCCGGCTGCTGTACCGCCACCGCGCCGAACGCAAGGTGCTGCTGGCCATGCCGGTGATGCTGTTCGGCCTGGCGCTGGCGCTGGACGTGTTCGGCGCGACGTCCAGTCTGGGCGCTGCGGCGCACTGGCAGCAGATCGGCAGCGGCGTGGCCTTCGCGCTGGCCGCCGCGGCGACCTTCGGCCTGGCCCTCGTCGTCACCCAGCACGAGGCGGCCGATGTCGACGGCCGGCTGCGCACCGTCACCACGATGGGGATGGTGGCGATGGTCGCACTGGCCGCCGCGGGGCTGCAGGGCGGGCTGCACCTGCCCACGGCCCCCGCGGGCTGGATCGGCCTGGGCGCGCTGACCCTCCTTTACGGCACGGCGTTCACGATCATGTTCACGGTGCTGCCGCGGCTGGGCGTGGTCGGCAACTCGGCGATCATGAATGTCGAGCCGATCTTCGCGCTGGTGCTGGCCTGGGCGCTGCTCGGCCAGACCATCGCCCCGGTGCAGCTGCTGGGCAGCCTGATCGTCGTCGCGACCGTCGTCACGCTGGGCCTGCGCAGGCGCTGAAGCCGGCCCGAAACCCCCGTGGGGAGGGCCGGGGCCCGTCGGCGGAGATCGCGCCGACGGGCTGACGGTTCAGGGCTTGACGAACTTGAGCACGAACTCGTCCTTGGGCTGCACCGGGACGGGCGTGTTCTGGTCGCGCGGGTCGGCCGGGTTGCGCAGGAACTGGCCTTCGGCGGCGAGCCTGAATCCGGCGGATTCGATCTCCCGGCGCAGGAAGGCTTCTTCGATGCGGTGCAGGGTTCCCGATTCGGAAATGCCTGTGCCGGCGCGCCCGGCGTGGTCGGCGACGACGTAGATGCCGCCCGGCTTCAGCGCGCGGAACAGCGCCGCGTTCATCTTCGCGCGGTCGACGCCGAGGAAGCCGAAGTCGTGATAGTTGAACATCAGCGTGACCAGGTCGAGCTGGCCGTCGGCCAGCGCAGCCGGCACCGGGTCGTCGAAGCGCTGGGCGACGGCGACGATCGGTGCGGCAGCCACCCCCGCGCTGCGCAGCGCCTGCTGGCGTTCGGCCAGGGCCATGGCGGATGTCCGCGGCGCCGCCGGGCGCGGTGCGGACGCCGCGGCGGCCGCTGCCGCTGCGGTCGCGCTGCCACCTTCGGGCGCTGCCGGCGCGGGTGGGGGGCGGGCCGGATCGCGCGGCTGGCTCTGGCCATAGACCTCGCCGGTCGGGCCGATGGCGCGCGCCAGCAGCTCCGTGGTGTAGCCACCGCCCGCGCTGACGTCGAGCGCCTTCATCCCCGGACGCAGGCCGATGAAGGCCAGGATCTGCTCCGGCTTGCGGCGCTGATCGTTGGTCCGGTCGGCGGCACTGCGCTCGGGGCTGGCAATGATCTCGGCGATGCGTTGGGTCGTCAGCGTCGGCACTGCGGCCGGCCCGGCCGGGGCCAGCGCGCAGGCCACCAGGCTGGACAGCAGGCCGCCGGCGATCAGGCGGCGCAGCAGCGGACGATGGCGTGGTGGGGTCATGGTGGGCTCCTGGTGGGGTTCGGGTGGGGTTCGGGTGGGGTTCGGGGGGGATCCTGGCGGGGCGCGGGTGGCTGCGAGCGGCGCGCTCGCTCAGGCCGCCTGCCCACACCGGTAACGCGCCGCATGGTGCCAGAGTGCCGCGACGGCGGGCCGCGCGTCCGCCGCGATCGCCGGGCGATCGCCGGGATATCGTCAGGCGTGCATCCACGCCACGCTGCCCATGACCGACCACCATCTTCACGCTGCCGTCGAGACCTGCCACTGGGGCATCTTCGACGCCACCCTGCCCCCGGTGCTGCACGTTGACAGCGGCGACCGCATCACCATCGACACCGTCAGCGGCGGGCCGGACGCGCTGCCCCCGGCCGGTTTCGATGTTCCGCGCGAACTGCTGGACATCCATGCCCGGCTGCCGCGCCATGCGCCGGGGCACATCCTGACCGGGCCGATCGCCGTCGCCGGCGCTGAGCCCGGCGACACCCTGGAGGTGCGCATCCTGGACGTTCGTCTGCGCCAGGACTGGGGCTACAACGCCATCCGCCCGCTGGCCGGCACGCTGCCGGGCGACTTCGACAGCAGTTCGCGGCTGGTCAACATCCCGCTCGACCGCGAGCGCCTGACGGCGCGCCTGCCGTGGGGCGTGGACCTGCCGCTGCATCCCTTCTTCGGCGTGATGGGCGTGGCGCCGCCGGCGCGCTGGGGGCGCATCAACACCATCGTGCCGCGGGCCCACGGCGGCAACCTGGACAACAAGGAACTCGGCCCCGGGTCGTCGCTGTTCCTGCCGGTGCACGTGCCCGGCGCGATGTTCTCGTGCGGCGACGGCCATGCCGCGCAGGGCGATGGCGAGGTCTGCACCACGGCGATCGAAACCGCGCTGCAAGGCGACTTCGAACTGGTGCTGCACAAGGGCGGCGGCCTGGCCTACCCGCGCGGCGAAACGCCGACGCACCTGTTCACGATGGGCATGGACCCCGACCTCGACCAATGCCTGGCCATGGCATTGCGCGACATGATCGTGCTGATCGGCGAACGCAGCGGGCTGTCGCGCGACGACGCCTACATGCTGTGCAGCCTGGCCGCCGACTTCCGCATCACGCAGACGGTCAACGTGCACCGCGGCGTGCACGGCCTGCTGCGCAAGGCCCTGTTGCCGGCCGGCGGCAGCCGCTGAGCCAACCGCGGTCGCGGGCTGGACGGGCCCGCCGCGCGGCGACACACTCGCGCGTTGCTCGCTGTCCCATCCCGGCGCCGTCTGGCCGGGCCGTTGCCCACCGCCGCCGGGTCGCTTTCGACCCGAGAGGAGCCTGTCGATGGCGCCCCGAACCGCACCCTCCCCTGCCGCTGCCCGCCCGGCCGCTTCCCGATCCAGAACGCCGCGCGCCGCGGCGGCGGCGCGACCCCTGCTGCTGGTGGCCACGCGCAAGGGCGCCTGGCTGTTCCATGGCGACGCCCGGCGCCAGACCTGGCGCATCGACGGGCCGCACTTCCTGGGGCACATCGTCAGCCACCTGCAACTCGACCCGCGTGATGGCCGCACGCTGCTGGCCGCGGCCAAGACCGGCCACCTCGGGCCGACGGTGTTCCGCTCGACGAACTTCGGCAAGACCTGGAAGGAAGCGGCGCGCCCGCCGGCGTTCGCCAAGGCCGCCGACGGCAGCGGCCGCGCCGTCGACCACACCTTCTGGCTGACCCCGGGGCATGCCAGCGAACGCGACACCTGGTACGCCGGCACCTCGCCGCAGGGCCTGTTCCGTTCGGAGGACGGCGGCGCCAGCTGGGCGCCGTTCTCGAGCATCAACGACGACGCGCAGTACCGCGAATGGATGGGCAGCGAGAAGGACGGCACGCCCGACGGCCCGAAGCTGCATTCGATCATCGTCGACCCGCGCGATCCGGCGCACCTGTACTTCGCGATGTCCGGCGGCGGGGTCTACGAATCGACCGACGCAGGACGCAGCTGGGCGCCGCTGGTCACGGGGCTGGAGGTCGTCGAGGGCTTCGACGCCGCGACGCTGACCTTCCACGATCCGCACGTCGTGCGCCTGTGCCCGAGCAACCCCGACCGGCTGTACCAGCAGAACCACTGCGGCATCTACCGCATCGACCGGCCCGACGACCGCTGGCAGCGCATCGGCAGCAGGATGCCCAAGCGCGCCGGCGACATCGGCTTCAACATGGTGGTTCATCCGCGCGACGACGACGCGGCGTGGGTCTTGCCGATGGACGGCACGTCGGTCTGGCCGCGCACCAGCCCGCAGGGGCGGCCGGCGGTCTACGCCACGCGCAACGGCGGCAAGACCTGGCAGCGCCAGGACACTGGTCTGCCCGCCGAACAGGCCTGGTGGACCGTCAAGCACCAGGCGATGACCGCCGACGCGCTGGACCCGCTGGGCCTGTACTTCGGCACCACCAGCGGCGAGCTGTGGATGAGCCGCGACGAGGGCGCGCGCTGGTCCTGCCTGGCGCGCCACCTGCCGGAGATCTATGCCGTGGAAGTTGCCGGACTGGCCTGAGCAGCGCGCCGCCGATGCAGGTACTGATTCCCTCGGCCCTGCGCTCGTACACCCGCGCGACGCATGTCGACGGCGAAGGAACGACGCTGGACGCGCTGCTCGCCGACCTCGACCGCCAGTTCCCGGGCCTGCGTTTTCGCATGGTCGACGAGCAGGACCGCCTGCGGCCGAACATGCGCATCTTCGTCAACGGCCGCAGCACCGATGACCTGGGCCAGACTCTGCAGCCCGCCGACGCCGTGGCCATCGTCCAGGCGTTGAGCGGGGGTTGATTCAGCCCCGCCTGCCATCGGCTCTCTTCGGGTCAGAGCTGGTTCAGCGGGATCGCGATGTCAGTCACTTCCAGCCCGTTCGCGAAACTCCCACGGCCCGTGGCTTTGCCGGTCGGCAGCTTGACGCTGTAAAGACCGACCGAACCGTCGGGCAGCTTGATCGAAGCCAGCGCCTGCACGTCCACCGTCGAGCCGTTGCGCACCTTGCTGTAGATGTCGAAGCCCGCCACCAGCCCCGCATCCAGCGTCAGCTTGCCGGTGGCGGCCAACGTGCCGGCGTTCGGCGGCGACTGGATGGCAATCTGGTCCAGGCTGGTGTCCAGCGCGTACAAGGTGGTGGCGGTGTTGGGGTCGGCGTCGTTGTTGGTGTAGGCCGATCCAGCAATGCCCAGGGCCGTCACGCCGGGCGTGTAGTTCAGGGCCGAGTCCGCCACCGTTGTGCCCGCCAGGTTGTGGCGCAGGTTCTGCCCCTTGCTGCTGACGATGCGCAGGCGGTCCACCACCGGGTTGAAATCGACGCCGTAAGACTCGCTGCCGTCCAGGGCCACCGACAGGCGGTTGACGAGCGTGGCGACGGCGTTGCTGGTGTTGATCTGGTACACCCCGCCAGCGTTGCCCACGCCGTACAGCAGGCCATTGGCAGGACGGAAGTCGATGCCCACCAGCGCCGTGTCGCCGCCCTGCAGATTGGAGACGAAATTGATCGTCCGCGCGTCGCCTGGCCTGTATTCGTTGAAGCACACGAGCTGGTTTTGCTTCGTCAGGCCCACCACCTGCAGCGTGCGATTGCTGTCGTAGCCGGTGCTGGTGCCGCCGGCGCAGTCGTCGCCACCATAAGTTCCTCCACCGTAAGTTCCTCCGCCGTAAGAACCGCCGTCGTAGGCGACCGCGCTGGCCGTCATGAGCAGCAGGGCCGAAGCGGCCGCTGCAAGCGCCGAGAGTGACTTGATTGGGGACATGGTGAAACTCCTGTGATGAGCCTCGTCGTGGAGGCACTGATGGATGAAGGCGAGCTGACGGCACGGCAACTGGCCGCTGAAGGCCGATCCTTGTCGTCCACCACACTTCGCCGCAGACCGCGCGGCAGATGCACAGGCTCGAACATTCTTTTTTTCAGAACCTGTGCATCCACGGCATGCCGCCGGCCGTAGGGGTCGGAAGCAGCTTCGCCTGAGCGCAGCGCGGGCACTGTCGTGCGCTGCGCGCAGACCACCCATGAACGCCGTTCCTTCCTCAACTGTCGCAGTCGCGTTCGACTATGAGTCTGCGTTGGAAGCCTGCGCGCGCGGCGAGCGCTTTGCGCTGCACGCACTTTATGAACGCGAGTCATCCCGCTTGTTGGGCGTTGCCCTTCGCATCGTGCGCGACCGCGACCTCGCGCACGACGTGCTGCACGATGCCTTCCTGCAGGTCTGGCAGCGATCGGGCACCTACCAGCGCGCGTTGGGCTCGGCGCGAGGGTGGCTTTACACCGTCGTGCGACACCGGGCCCTGGACGCGCTGCGCCGACACGGGCGCGAAATTGCAGTCGGTGACGATCTCGAGGGCTTGTCCGACCTGCACACGATGCAGAACGCCGGCGGGGTTGCGCCGGCTGAGGACACCGCGGCCCTGGATCGCTGCATGGGCGCGCTGGACGAGGACAAGCGTGTCTGCATCCTTCTCGCTTTTGTCGACGGCTACACGCATGAACAGATTGCGGTGCGGCTGGCCGCACCGGTGGGCACCGTGAAGTCGTGGATCCGCCGCGGCCTGCACACGCTCAAGGATTGCCTTTCATGACGCGCAGCGAGATTGCTGACGATCCTGTCGTGGTGGCCGGCGAATACGTGCTGGGTGTGCTGGAAGTGCCGGCCCGGGACGCCGTCGAGCAAGCGCTGGCGGCCGAACCGGCGCTGCGTGCGGCGATCTATTACTGGCAGGACCGGCTGGTGCCGTTGCTCGACCGGGTGCGCCCTGTCGCACCCGATGCGCAGGCCTGGCGCCGCATCCAGACCTCGCTGGACGCTGTGGGCGACGGGCGGCGCAGGAACGGGGACCCAGCCAACAGCGCCCCCGCCGGCGCAGCCAACAGCGACGTCTGGCTGCGTCTTCGCCGCTGGCAGTGGACAGCGGTGGCGGCGATGGCCGCATCGATCATGCTCTCTGTGCTGCTGGGCACGCGGATGCTGGTGCCGCAGGCGGCCGCTCCGGAGCGCTACATGGCCTTGCTTCAGGCGCCAGACCGATCGACAGGCTGGGTCGTCGAGGTCAGCGCCGGTCAGCGCCTGCGGCTGACCCCGCTGCTGCCAACCCAGCCGGCACCCGCCGGCAAGGCGTACCAGTTCTGGACCAAACCAGAGGGCGCACAGGCGCCGACGTCGCTGGGACTGATCGACCCGCAGTCGCCGACTGTCCTGCCCGCGGCATTGCTGCCTGCGCTGGGGCCGCGGCAGCTCTTCGAGCTGACGCTCGAGGCCGACACCGGTTCACCGACGGGACGACCGACGGGACCGGTGTTGTTCCTGGGCAGGACGGTCCGGCTGCCGGCTTGAAGTGGGGCCGGCCAGACCCCGGCTCTTCAGAGGATCGCCAACGACATGCGACCGATGGCGGGCACGGGGCGAACTCACGGCGAGGGTCGGTGCTGTTCATCGACAGATCCGGGCTGCGCACACTGACGAAGCACGAACCAGATCGTCACCGGGGGCACGATGGCCCACTGAAGCAGCGGCGACAGACCGATCTCGACTCCCGGAATCACCGGCATCGCAGACGAATAGGCCCAGGTCTGGCTCCAGTGCCCGCGTGTGGCCAGCCACTCGATCACCGCTGTGATCGTGAACCCGACTGCAGCAAACCCCGCCACTTCGCGACCACACGGCGCGAGCATCCAGCGACGCCGCCGCGTGACGGCCGCGACACCCGCATGGGCCAGCAGCATGATCACCGCATCTCCCAGCGTGGCTTGAAGACAAGCACGAATCACGACGGAGTGGGGAGCGGAACCCATCCCTTCAAACAAGGGAACCTGCAAGAGCTCCCAAGGCAGGTTCAGAAGAAGCGCGAACAGCACCAGGTTGAACTCCGGGGTGGCACCCAGCGTGCGCAACAGGCGGATCGCGGCGATTTGCATCGGGTCAGCGCGACCGAACGGATGCATTCATGCTGACACCTCCTGCAGAACGGCCGGCAGCGCGGCGCGCTTGTCTCGCTGGCGCCTCATCAACAGGTAGACCGCGGGAATGACGAACATCGACAGCAGCGGCGCCGTGATCATGCCGCCGACCATCGGCGCGGCGATGCGCTGCATCACCTCGGACCCGGTGCCGGTGCCCCACATGATCGGCAACAGGCCGGCCAGGATCACGGCCACCGTCATCGCTTTCGGCCGAACGCGAAGAACCGCACCGTCGCGGATCGCGTCGAGCAGGTCGGCATGGCTCGTCGTGCCCTTCGCGACGCGCGCGTCCCAGGCCTGGCGCAGGTACAGCAGCATGATCACGCCGAACTCCGCCGACACACCGGCCAGGGCGATGAAGCCGATGGCGGCGGCGACACTCAGGTTGTAGCCCAGCGCGTACAGCAGCCAGAACCCGCCGACCAGCGCGAACGGCAATGTCAGCAGGATCAGTAGCGCCTCGCCGAAGCGCTTGAAGATCAGATACAGCAGCACGAAGATGATCAGCAGCGTGAAAGGCACCACCACCTTCAGCTTTGCGGTGGCGCGCTCGAGGAACTCGAACTGCCCCGACCACGAGACCGAATAGCCCGGCGTCAGCTTCACGTCCGCGGCCACGGCGCGTTGCATGTCGAGCACCGCCGACTTCAGGTCGCGGCCCCGGATGTCGACGTAGACGAAGCCGGCCAGCCGGGCGTTCTCGCTGCGCAGCATCGGCGGGCCGTCGCTGATGCGCACATCGGCCACGTCGGCCAGACTGATGCGCGCGCCGCTGGCGGTCAGGATGGGCAACCGGCGCAGCTTGTCCAGAGAGTCCCGGATTTCGCGAGGGTAGCGCACGCTGATCGGGAAGCGCTGCAGCCCCTCGATGGTCTCGCCGACGTTCTCGCCGCCGACCGCGGTGCTGATGACCGACTGCACGTCGGCGATGTTCATGCCGAAGCGCGCCGCGGCGTCGCGGTGGATCGTCACGTCGACATAGCGCCCGCCGGTCAGCCGCTCGGCCAGCGCGCTGCTGACGCCCGGCACGCCTTTCACGGCCTTCTCGATCTCGCCGGCGATACGGTCAATCTCCTTCAGGTCGGTGCCGGCCACCTTCACGCCCACAGGGCTCTTGATGCCGGTGGCCAGCATGTCGATGCGGTTGCGGATGGGGGGCACCCAAATGTTGGACAGCCCCGGTACCTTGACGATGCGGTCCAGCTCTTCGACCAGCTTGTCGCTGGTCATGCCCGCGCGCCACTGGCTCTTCGGCTTGAACTGGATCGTGGTCTCGAACATCTCCATCGGCGCCGGGTCGGTGGCCGACTCGGCGCGCCCGGCCTTGCCGTAGACCGACTCGACCTCGGGCAGGGTCTTGATGAGCCGGTCGGTCTGCTGCAGCAGCTGCCCGGCCTTGCCCGCCGACAGGCCCGGCAGCGCGGTGGGCATGTAGAGCAGGTCGCCTTCGTCCAGCGGTGGCATGAATTCGCCGCCGATGTGCACGATCGGCCAGGCCGTGCTGGCCAGCACCAGCAGCGCCACCAGTACCGTGGTGCGCGGCCAGGCCAGCACGGCGTTCAGCAGCGGCCGATACGCCGCAATCAGCACCCGGTTCAGCGGGTTGCGCGTTTCGTCGGGAATGCGCCCGCGAATCAGGTAGCCCATCAGCACCGGCACCAGCGTCACCGCCAGCCCGGCCGAAGCGGCCATGGCATAGCTCTTGGTGAAGGCCATCGGCGAGAACAAGCGTCCTTCCTGGGCCTCGAGGCTGAACACCGGGATGAACGACAGCGTGATGATCAGCAGCGAGAAGAACAGCGCCGGGCCGACCTCGGCCGCGGCATCGCCGATGACGCGCCACTGCGTGTCTCCCTCCAACCGCGTGTCGGGGTGGGCGTGGTGCCATTGCTCGATGTGCTTGTGCGCGTTCTCGATCATCACCACCGCCGCATCGACCATGGCGCCGATGGCGATGGCGATGCCGCCCAGCGACATCACGTTGGCGTTCACGCCCTGGTAGCGCATGACGATGAAGCTCACCAGGATGCCCAGCGGCAGCGAGACGATGGCCACGAAGGCCGAGCGCAGGTGGAACAGGAACACCAGGCACACCAGCGCGACGACGACGAACTCTTCCAGCAGCTTGTGGGTGAGGTTGTCGACGGCGCGGTCGATCAGGCCGGAGCGGTCGTAGGTGGGCACGATCTGCACCCCGTCGGGCAGGCTGGCCTGCAGCGATGCGATCTTGGCCTTCACCGCCTCGATGGTTTCCAGCGCGTTCTTGCCCGAGCGCATGACGATCACGCCGCCAGCGGCTTCGCCCTCGCCATCCAGCTCGCCGATGCCGCGGCGCATCTCGGGCCCCACCTGGATGCGCGCCACGTCGCCCAGGCGCACCGACACACCGGCGGCGGTGGCCGACAGCGGGATCTTGCGGAAGTCGTCCAGCGACGCCAGCAGGCCCGAGGCGCGCACCACGTACTCGGCCTCGCCCAGTTCGAGCACCGAGCCGCCGGCCTCCTGGTTGGCCTTGCGCAAGGCGTCGATCACGCTGCCGTGGGGGATGCCGTAGGCCGCCAGCTTGTCGGGGTCCAGCACCACCTGGTACTGGCGCACCATGCCGCCGACGGTGGCCACCTCGGCGACGTTGGCGACGGTCTTCAGCTCGTACTTGAGGAACCAGTCCTGCAGCGCGCGCAGCTGGCCCGCGTCCATCTTGTTGCTGCGGTCGACCAGCGCGTACTGGTAGATCCAGCCCACGCCGGTGGCGTCGGGCCCCAGCGCCGGCTTGGCCGACGCCGGCAGCCGGCCCTGCACCTGGTTCAGGTACTCCAGCACCCGCGACCGCGCCCAGTACAGGTCGGTGCCGTCGTCGAACAGCACGTAGACGAAGCTGTCGCCGAAGAACGAATAGCCGCGCACGGCCTTCGCACCGGGCACCGACAGCATGGTGGTGGTCAGCGGGTAGGTGACCTGGTCCTCGACGATGCGCGGCGCCTGCCCGGGGTAGGGCGTGCGGATGATCACCTGCACGTCCGACAGGTCGGGCAGGGCGTCCAGCGGCGTGCGCTGCACGGCCCACAAGCCCCAGGCCGTGACGCCCAGCGTGGCCAGCAGCACCAGGAAGCGGTTGACGATCGACCAGCGGATCAGCGCGGCAATCATCGGCCGGCCCCGGAGGCGGACCGCACCGCGGACGGCACTGCCGGGGGCGCCGCGGGCGGTCCCGCGGTGGGCTTCGGTGGCAGCAGCGTCAACCGCGTGATCTGCGGGCCGTCATTGCCCATCACGAACTCGAAATCCACGCGGTCGCCGGCGGCGATGCCGCGCGGCGTGCCCTTGGCGGGCGGCTTGAAGTCCATCGTCATCTCGCCCCACTTCAGGCTGGCGATGGGCCCGTGCGTCAACGTGATGCTGTCGCGCCCCAAGGTTTCGATGAGCCCGGTGCCCTCGTGCGTGGCGGCCGCCGCCGCGGCGCCGGGCTTGGGTTCGTCGTTCAGCCGCGCCTCGACGCCGCGCAGGCTGGCTTCGGAGTCGATCAGGAACTGCGACGACACCACCACGCGCTGGCCGGCCTTCAGGCCGCTCTTGATGACGGTCTGGCCGCCGAACTCGATGCCGGCTTCCACATCCACCGGCGAAAAACGCCCGCCGGCCTCGGCCAGCAGCACCACGCTGCGCTTGCCGGTCTGGATCAGCGCTTCGGTCGGGATCAGCAGCGTCGTTTCCCTGCGCGTGTCCATGAACTGCAGGGTCACGAACATGCCGGGCGACAGTCTCAGGCCGGCGTTGGCCAGCTCGACCCGCGCCTTGACGGTGCGCGTGGCGGCATCGACCTGCGGCAAGACGGCCTGCACGGTGCCGCGGTACACCTCGCCCGGCGCGCCCGGGCTGCGCGCCTCGACTTTCGTGCCGGCCCGCACCAGCGCCGCCTGCGCCTCGGGCACGTCGGCCACCGCCCACACGGTAGACAGGCCGTTGATGCGCGCCAGCAGCATGCCCGGCTCCACCGTCATGCCCTCGCGCATCGCCAGTTCGGCGACCACGCCGCTCGACGGCGCGGTGAGCGTCAGCCGCGGGCGCAGCGCGCCGGCCTGATCGACGCTGGCGATCTGCGTGTCGCTCATGCCGGCCAGCCGCATGCGCTGGCGGGCGGCGGACACCAGCCCCGCATCGGCGCCCGGCGCCCGCTTCATGCTCAGGTACTCCTCTTGCGCGGCGACCCAGTCCGGCACGTACAGATCGGCGAAGGCTTGCCCCTGCGTCACCCGGTCCAGCGTAGCGCGGACATGCAGTTTTTCGACGAACCCGCGGGCGCGGGCCTGCAGCACCGACTGGTCGCGCTCGTTCCAGGTGATGTTGCCCACCGCCGACGTTTGCGGCTGCAGCACGCCTTCGACCACCTCGGTGGTGCGCACCCCCAGGTTCTGCTGGATGCGCGGGCTGACCGTCACCTTGCCCTGGTCCTCGGCCGCGCCGCCGCCGTAGACCGGCACCAGCATCATGTCCATGAAGGGTGACTTGGCCGGGGCATCGAAGCGTTTGCCGGGCACCATGGGGTCGTGGTAGTACAGGATCGGCTTGCCGGTGGCGGGGTCGACCTCGCCGGCCTTGAGGCCGGCCCGGATGTGGCGGCGCGTGGCGGCCTCGCCGGCCGCGATGCTGCTGGTCGGGTCCTCGGTGGGCGTGGCGCCTTTCGCAGGGTCGGTCGCCGGGTCGGTCGCCGGCCCGGTCGCCGAGACGGTCGGCGGGCCGCCGACCGTGGCCATTCCCCGCTCGATGCCGAGCCGGTAGATGCCGTAGCCGCCGGCGGCGATCACTGCGCCGACGAGGGCGACGATGGCGAGTTGCTTGGTGTTCATGCGCGGTTCCTCGGTCGGGCGTTCTGATGTGCCGGTGTCATCTGCAGACGCGTTGCAGACGGGTTGCAGACGGGTTGCAGACGGGTTCAAGGACGCGCCGCAGCCGCGTGGCTCGCCGGCAGCAGGTAGGTCAGGCGCGCCCACAGCCGATCGCTGTCCATCGCCAGCCGCAGCTGCTCGATGCGGGTATCGATCTCCGCGCGGCGCGCTTCCAGCAGCGGCTGCAGACCGCTGCCGCCGCCGCGGTAGGCGGCCTGTGCCGCCCGGGTCCGCTCGGCCGCCAGCGGCAACAGGGTCGCGTCGTAGCGCGCCAGGCGCTGGCGCTGGCTGTGCCACGCCTGCAGCATCGTCAGCGTCTCGGCCACGTGAGCGCGCGTGGCCTCGCCGCGTTCGGCACGCAATTGCTCGACGGTCGCCAGGCGGGCCGCGATCTCGCGGTCCTGGCGGTTCTTCTGATCCGCTTGCAGCGGGACCGAAAGGCTGAGGAACACGAAGTCCGAGTACGCCGGACCGCGCTTGCCGTAGGTCAGCCCAACGCTCCAGTCTGGCTGCTTGTCGGCCACCGCGAGCTCGGCGTCTGCCTGGGCCGACGCCTCCTTGCGTTGCAGGACTTCGACCTCCGGATGGTGGGCGAAGCGCGCCTCCAGATCCGCCGCCGTGAGGGGCACGCTCGCGGTCGCCGGCTGGCCGAGCAACGGACGCTGCGCATCGTCGCCCACCCAGCGCGCCAGCTGCGTCACGGCGCTGGCGACCTGGGCGTCGCCCTGGTCGATGCGGTCGTCGATCACCGCCACCGCCGAGCGGGCGGCGAAGACATCGGCCTGCGCGCCGCGACCACCGCGGTAGGCGGCCTCTGCGGCGTCGACCTGCAGGGCGGCCTCGTTGCGCTGGGCCCGCAGGGCGTCGCGGATGCGTTCCAGGTGAAAGCGATCGAGCCAGGCCGCGGCGGTGTCCTGCTGCAGCCTGGCGATGGCGGCGGCGCGGCCGGCGTCGGCGGTGGCGGCTTCGCGCTCGAAGCGCGCGCTGCGGGCCTGGCGCTTGGCTTCGCGGGTCAGCTCTTGCGTCACGCCGACGGTGGCCATCGTGAAGTCGTCGCGGGTCAGGCTGAAACGGTTCGGGCCGTTGATCGGCACGGCGTCGACACTGAACCGCAGCGACGGATCGGGCAGTCGGCTGGCGGCCACGGCCAGGTCGCGTGCCCCCGCCGCCGCGGCGTTCTGCGCGACGACCTGCAGCGAGCGCTGCTGGGCGCGCTGCAGCGCCTCGTCCAGCGACAGCCCGCTGTCGGTGGCCTGCGCCGCCAGGCCGTGCGCGGTCAGGAGGAGTGCGCCAGCCAGCCGGCAGGCATGCGGCCACGGGCGGACGTTTTGCTTGAGCATGAAGATCTCCGGACAACGGCGAACGACAGGGTTTGCGGCTCATGTCGGCGGGCAGGCCCGCCAGACGAACGAACAGCACCGGGGCGCACCGACGACCGTCAGGACGTCTGCGCGCCCGTTGTCAGGAGATCAGATTCGGAAACAGCAGTGCAGGATCGCGTGCGGCGGCGGCGGGGCGCTGTCGCGCTCGATCCGCCTGGCCTGCCCGCTGGCAGCCTCGCCCGCAGGCGGGATCGGTGCCGCGACGAAGAACAGCACCACCAGCGCCGGCGGGGTCCAAGCGACCGGGGATGCAGGCTCGGTGGTCTGCGATCCACCCTTGCAGTGCTCGTGGCAAAGACCCGGCTGGTTCGGGTCCATCGTCGCCTGGGGCACGCTCTGCATCTGCGCGCAGGGCATGCTGGCCATGCTGGCGACCGACGACGACAACGAAGACGGCGGCGGCGAGCGCATCGCGCAGGCGTAGGCCGCGGTGGCCAGTTGCAAGAACAGCAACGAGGCGATCAACGATCGGCACCACCAGATTCGCGCGGGACGGCTGAAGCGTGACATCGTTTGAAGGGTATCAGCATTGGGACGCCGCCATGTCCAGCTCACCCCGAAGGCGTCGTGCGATCCGGCAAGCCTTCACCAAGCTCGCTGCGGCGTCGAGCGCCCACCCGCACGAGCAAAGCAACGGCCGACCAGCCACCGAACCAACCCCGAGGAAACGCCATGACGAGATACGTGATCGGCCCCGATGTCGCGTTGCGATTGGCCCGGATGGCAGCCGTGGTGCCGCCGAAGCATCAATTGCTGGCCCCCACGCTGATCCGCTCCCAGGTGCTGGCGCAGCTGTTTGGCATGGTCCGGCGCGGCGAACTCGACCGCAAGGCAGCCGAGCGCCAGCTCGACCACCTGCGGGGCTT
>JANMAP010000390.1:0-11210 GCA_031359905.1 Burkholderiales bacterium
ACGCCGGCGCAAAAGCCGCGCGGCTCGGCCAGCACGACTTCTTCGATGGCCACCGGCCGGTCGTTCACATCACCCCCAGCACATGGACTTCGAAGCGCACCGGCTGGCCGGCCAGCGGGGGGGTGAAATCCAACAGCACCCAGTCGGGGCCGCTGTCGCGGACCACCCCGGCGTACGCGCCCTGGCCATCGGGCGTCGGGAACTGCACCACCTCGCCCGGCGTGTACTCGGCGTCGGGGTCGCCGAGCTCGATCAGCAGCGACCGCTTGACGCGCTGCAGCAGATCGGCGCTGCGCGCGCCGAAGGCTTCGCCGGCGGCCAGGTCGAACTGCGCCCGCGCGCCTTCGGCCAGGCCGATCAACTGCTGTTCGATGGCCGGCGCCAGCTGGCCGGTGCCCAGCGACAGCGTGGCCGGCTTGTCGTTGAAGGTGTTGACGACATCGGCGCCGTCCGGCCCGGCCAGGCGGTAGTGCAGGGTCAGGAACGAGCCCGGCTGGATGCGGTTGTCGGCGGGGTTCAACTCGGGGTTCGGGTGTGCCATAGACTGCGTTCGATTCTACGGGGCGCCCCCGTGGCACCACCGCTGTTCGCCGACCATGCCGATCAAGGACCTGCCCGCCGACCAGCGCCCGCGCGAGAAGCTGCTGGCCCGCGGCGCCGCCGCCCTGGCCGACAGCGAGTTGCTGGCGCTGCTGCTGCGCACCGGCCTGCCCGGCCAGGGCGTGGTTCAGCTGGCGCAGCACGTGCTGGATCGCTGCGGCGGCTTCGCCGGCCTGCTCGGCGCCGACCCGGCGGCGCTGGCGTCCATCAAGGGCCTGGGACCGGCCAAGCGCGCCGAGTTGCTGGCGGTGATGGAGATGGCCCGCCGCGCGCTGGCCGAACAGATGCAGGCCGCGCCCGTCTTCGACGCGCCGGGTCGCGTCAAGGACTACCTGGCGTTGCAGCTCGCCGGCCATCCGCACGAGGTCTTCGCCGTGCTCTTCCTCGACGGCCAGCACCGGCTGCTGCGGCTTGAGGAAATGTTCCGCGGCACGCTGACGCAGACCAGCGTCTACCCGCGCGAGGTCGTCAAGCGCGCGTTGGCACTCAACGCCGGCGCGGTGGTGCTGGCCCACAACCACCCGTCGGGCGTGGCCGAGCCATCGCGCGCCGACGAATACCTGACGCAGACGCTGAAGAGCGCGCTGCAGCTCGTCGACGTGCGCGTCCTCGACCACGTGGTGGTCGGCCGCGGGCAGGTGGTGTCGATGGCCGAGCGGGGGCTCTTGTGAAGTCGTCGAGCCTGAAGGATCTGGGCCGCCTGCGCGACGCGCTGCTGCAACGCGAACGCGCGGCCGCCGAAGCGCTGGCTCGCGAGCGCGCGGCGCGCGCGGCTGCCGAGCGCCTGCGCCGCCTGTTTGTCGATGCCGTCGGCCCGGTGACGCAGTTGCCACCGCACGGCGGCGCCGATCTGCAGCGGCCCCGGCCGGTGCCCGAGCCGCGCCAGCGCCAGCTCGACGAGCAAGCGGCGCTGCGCGAGGCCTGGTCCGACGAGGTCGACATCGAATCGCTGCTGTTGACCGACGACGGCCTGAGCTTTCGCCGCCCCGGCGTCGGGCCCGACGTGGTGACGCGCCTGCGCCGCGGGCAGTGGACCATCCAGGGCGAGATCGACCTGCACGGTCTGCGCCGCGACGAAGCGCGCGAGCAGCTGGCCGGCTTCGTGCGCGACTGCACGCGCCGCGGCGTGCGCTGCCTGCGCGTGGTCCACGGCAAGGGCCACGGCTCGCCGGGCCGTCGCCCGGTGCTCAAGGCCAAGGCCCAGCGCTGGCTGGCGCAAAGCGCCGAGGTGATTGCCTTCACGCAGGCCAGCGGCCCGCAGGGCGGCGCCGGGGCCTTGATCGTGCTGCTGGCCGGCACCGCGGGCTGACCGGCTCGCGCGGCGCAGCGCTGGGCCAGACCCTCGTCAACGCTTCAGGTCGGCGCGCGCTGGCACTGCGCCTGGCGCTCGAACCAATCGACGACGTTGCCCGCCACCGCGATGCTGCCGGAAACCACCGCGCTGGCCGCCGTAATCAAGGGCGGGGCGGGTCGCAGTGGACGGTGCGAGCCGACGGGCGGGCAGACACGCGGGCCGAGGAGCACCCAGCGTCATCGCTGGCGCAGCGCACCGACGATGTCGGCACTGATCGCCCGCAACTGCTTGTCGGTCGGGGCGGCCATCACCGCCTGCCAGACGCTGGCGGCGGTGTCGTAGCGCCGCTGGCCGAAGCGCTGGTCGCTCTTCAGATCGCTGAAATCGACCTGCGCATCGACCGCTGCACGGCCGCCGAACAAGGCCAGGCCGACGGTCCCACCGGGCGGCACGTAGCGGTAGGCGTTGACCCGCACGACGACCCGCGTGCCGTTCTCGGCGGCGGTCTTCGGCTCGCCTTGCAGGAAGCGCAACTCCATCCCCTGGGCATCGGTGGCCGCCTTCATCGCCGCGGCCCAGTCGGCACGCAGCAGTTCCCAGTCCTTGGCCTGGCTGAACTCGGGCTTGCCCTGGATGTAGAGGACGACCAGATTGGATGCCGCCGGCGGCACCTGCAACGGCGCTGCCGCGGCACCGGCGGGCGGCGGCGCGGTCATCGGCGGCGCGCCGCAGGCCGTCAGCAGCAGCGGCAGGACCAGCAGCGCGCGAAGTCCGCTGCGCACGATGCACCCGAGCCGCCCGGTCCACCCGAGACACGCGAGCCGCCCTGACCTCCCGCCGGCCGCCTGTCGCGGCGCCACGATGTGCATGCGCAGATTCACGACACCACCCTCCCCTGATCGCCGCCGGCATGACGCGTCGAATGATTCTGCAGCAGGCCGGTGGGCGCTTTGTTGCGCATCCACTCGCAACACCGAAGAGGACGCGGCCGGGCGTTCGGCCCGAGCCGCAGCGACACCCTGCTCGTGCGTCGCCGACAGCAGGCGGACCAGCCAGTGGCCATTCCACGTCTTTCGAATTCTTCCTCCCCCTAACTTCACTCGACCGAGCGCGCACATCGTGCAGATCGTGCAGCACGATCAACGCCTGAATGCGACGCGATGTCAGAGGAGCAGCCGCAATCGCTGCGTTCATCGCGTGACGCGTCAGCGGATGTCGGCGACGGCGTGGCCCCGGGAAAGTGCCGGCTGCGCGTCCGATCCGGATCAGTACATTTGCTCAGTTCCGCGACGCCCACCGGCCATTTCAATTGGAGGCAGCAATGACACTTGACCCTTCCACACGCCGCAGTTTTTTCCGCCGCGCTTGCTGTGGCTCGCTTGGATTGGCAGCCAGCGTCGGCGTCTCGCCGGTGTTTGCGGCCGATGCGAAGAAGACCACGCTGACGGCCGATCAGGCCTTGGCCATTCTGAAGGAAGGTAACCAGAAGTTCATCGCCGAGAGCCCGGTGCTGGCCGTCTCCGGGCGCGATCGCCGGCTCGAGATCGCCCGCAACCAGACGCCGTTCGCGGTGCTCGTGTCGTGCTCCGACAGTCGCGTCCCGCCTGAGGTGCTGTTCGGGCGCGGGCTGGGCGAGTTGTTCATCGTCCGCAATGCCGGCAACACGGTCGACACGGTGGCGCAGGGCAGCATCGAGTACGCCGTGCTGGTGCTCGGCGTGCCGCTCGTCGTGGTGCTTGGCCACGAACGCTGCGGCGCGGTGGACGCGGCGGTCTCTGTTGTCGAGAAGAACACCGTCTATCCGGGCAGCCTGAATCAGATGATCGAGCCGATCCTGCCGGCAGCGCTGCTGGCCAGGGCGAGCGGAGCCAAGGGCGAAGACCTTCTCGACAGGGCGGTGCGCGAAAACGTGAAGCGCGTGGTGACCCGCCTGCGCAGCTCCGAAGCGGTGATGGTCGAACCGATCCGCTCCGGCAAGGTCAGGGTGGTCGGCGCACGCTACGACCTCGACGACGGCTCGGTCGATTTCTTCATGACCTGAGCGCCATCGCGCGGCCGCGCGCTTCAATCCGCCCTGCTCGCGGCCGCTTGGCGCATCCACGAGATCGATCTCCTCCGCGCCGGTCAGGAACGCGAATCACCAGGACCGGCCTGCTTCGTCCAGACACGACGCCATCTGCGCGCTTCGACCGTCGTCGAAGCGCCATCGGGCCGGATCACTCACGCAGCCAGCGTCGGTGTGTCGTGAACACAGCGTGGTGGAGAACGGCATTGCTGTGGGCGGTGGCGGGCTGTCCGGCTCTGCACGCGAGCGGTGCTTGCAATCCAGCGCGCAACCATCATCAGCGCCGGCAAGCACATCCCAAGCCCGCGAGGCGCCAGCAGTCATCCTTGGCAACCCTTCGTGGCACGCACCGCCCCTGACGATCATGAGTCTGTCCGCCACGACCTTCAAGATTCACCGCTGGCTGGGCTGGTTGATCGGCCTGCAGGTGCTGATCTGGGTCACGGGGGGCGTGGTGTTCTCGCTGGTGCCGTTCAAGCCCTGGGTCAAGGGTGCCGACACCGTGAAGCCGCCGGCGGTGGTGTTGCCCGCCGGCTGGGCCGAACGGGTGGCGCCGGCGCTGCAGGCCGCGGCGCAGCTGGGTGATGTGACTGGCATCGCCGTGGTGGGCACGCCGCAGGGCGCGGCGCTGCGCTTGACCTACCGCGGCGGCCGCAAGCCTGTCATCGTGCCCGCCGATGGCACCGCCTGGACGCCGCCCGACGACGCGGCCGTGCGCCGCTTCGGCGCCAGCCTGTACCAAGGCGCGGCCAGGATGACGGCCATCGACCACGTGGCCAGCGTTGGGACCAGGCTGGGCATCGTTGCCGAAACCGCTGGCCGTGGCGACCTGTGGCGGCTGCGCTTCGACGACGCCTTGGCCACCCGCATCTACCTCGATGGCCGCACCGGCGAGTTCGTCACCTCACGCAACGAAGCCTGGGTCTGGTACGACTTCTTCTGGCGCCTGCACATCATGGACTATGCCGACGGCGAAGACTTCAACGGCACGCTGCTGCGCGGCGCGTCGGTGGCGGCCTGGGGGCTGGTGATCGCCGGCACGCTGCTGGCGTTGCTGGCCGCGCGCAGGCGCTGGCGGGTGTGGCGCAAAGCGGCAAGACGTTGAGGCAACGCCGGCAGCGCACGCCTCAGACGATCGCACGGGGACGGCCCGGCGGGCGGCGCCCTCTCAGGCAACGATCTTGCCGGCCACCGCCACGATGCCCAGCGCGGCTGGCGTGCCCGGCAGCAGTTCCAGCAGCAGCTGGCGGCGGTGCACGGCTTCGCGCACCGCGGGGTCGGACGGGATCTCGCCCAGCAGCTCCAGCCGCACGGGGCTGTCGAGGCCCGGATTGACATAGCGATCGACCACCTGCTGCAGCTGGGTGCGCACGCTGCGCCCTTCGCCCTGCTTGTGCACCTGGTTGACGATCAGGCCGATGCGCCGCCGGCCCTGCGTCGTCGCCAGCACCTTGATGGTCGCGTAGGCATCGGTCAGCGACGTCGGCTCGGGTGTGGCCACCACCACCACCTCGCCGGCCAGCGACACGGTGTAGAGCACGACGTCGGAGATGCCCGCGCCGGTGTCCAGCAGCACATGGTCGAAGCGCGGCGTGACCTCGTCGATCACCCGCTGCAGCTGCTCGCGCACCTCCGGCGTCATGCGCGAATACTCGACCATGCCCGAGCCGGCCAGCAGCACGGAGAAGCCGCCGGGTGCCGGCAACACGGCCTCGGCCAGCGTGTGCTTGCCGGTGAAGACGTCGTGCAGCGTGATCTTCGGGAACAGGTTGAGGACCACGTCGAGATTGGCCAGGCCCAGGTCGGCGTCGAGCACCAGCACGCGGCGGCCGCCGCGGGCCAGCGCCGCGGCCAGATTGGCCGAGACAAAGGTCTTGCCGACACCGCCCTTGCCGCTGGTCACGGCGATGATGTGGGCCGGCCGCGCGGCGCCGGCTGCTTCCCCCGGCGCTGATGCAGGGCTGCTCATTCGATTGCCCCTGCACTGCGCGCCGCCGCGCCGGGCGGGCGGGAGCATGTCTGCGGATGGCGGGGCAACGTGCTCATTCGAAATCCTGGAACTGGGAGCTTTCAAACAGCATGCGCTTTTCTTCACTGCTGACCACGGACACCGCGGACGGTTCGAGCTGCACCAGGTTGCGCCCGGCGGCCTTGGCGCGGTAGAGCTGCTGGTCGGCGCGCTCGACCCACAGCGCGGGCGTCGAACGCACCCACTGCGGCGCGAAGGCCCCACCGATGCTGACACTGACGGCGATCTGCTGCCCGGTGCTGATCTGCACCGGCATGCGCTCGACGCGCCGGCGCACCCGTTCGGCCACCGTCTCGCCGAAGGCATTGCCGCAGTTGGGCAGGATGATCGCGAATTCCTCGCCGCCGACGCGCGCCACCAGATCCATCGGCCGCACGCTGTCGAGCAGCGCGCTGGCCACCGCGCGGATGACCTGGTCGCCGGCGTTGTGGCCCCAGCTGTCGTTGACGCGCTTGAAATGATCGATGTCCAGCGCCAGCAGCAGCGCCGATTCGCCGCTGCGCGCCACGCGGTCGATCTCGCGGGCCAGTGCCAGGTCGAACGAACGGCGGTTGGCCAGGCCGGTCAGCGCATCGCGGCTGGACAGATCGACCAGCGCGTCGATCAGCCCCTGCAGCCACTCGGCGCTGTGCGGTTCGCCGCCCGGCACCTCCTTGCCCGACTGTTCGAGCAGCCGCAGCGCCTGCTCGAGCTGCAGCGGATTCAGATCGGGGCCTTGCGAAGGGGCGGAGTGTCTCAACGCGTGCGATCCCGGCACGGGGTGCTTTGCCCGAAGGTGGAAGGAAACCCAGTCTAGCAGCGGCCCCTGAGGCTCCAGTGCCTGGAATTGCAGCACCCGAACGGCCCACATCGGGGCATGGCCGCGGTGCCTGCCCCCCACACTGGACGCCAACGACCCCGGTGCGCCGCCATGCCGCAGCGGCCAGCCCGTCCCCCGAAAACATGAATGCCGTCATCGCCACACCGAGCACGTCCGAGCCCGAGTTCGCGCTGTCCGGTGCCGACTTCGAACGCATCCGCCAGCTGATCTACCAGCGCGCCGGCATCAGCCTGCACGCCGGCAAGCAGGCGATGGTCTACAGCCGCCTGTCGCGGCGCCTGCGCGACACCGGCCGGCCGTCGTTCAGCGACTACCTGCAGTGGCTGGAACGCGCCAGCGGCGCCGAAGGCGAGCTGGAGTGGCAGGAATTCGTCAACTGCCTGACCACCAACCTGACCGCCTTCTTCCGCGAGGAACACCACTTTCACGCCCTGGTGCAGGACCTGAAGGCCCGCGCGGCACGGCCGGTGCGCGTGTGGTGCAACGCGGCGTCGACCGGCGAGGAGCCTTATTCGCTGGCCATGACGGTCGTCGAGACGCTGGGCCCGTCGGCGCAGGTGAAGATCGTCTGCAGCGACATCGACACCAAGGTGCTGGCCACCGCGCAGCGCGGCGTGTACGGCGCCGACGCGCGCGGCCTGGACCCCGAGCGGCTGAAGCGCCACTTCCTGCGCGGCACCGGCGCCAACAGCGGCAGCATCCGCGTCAAGCCCGAACTGGCGCGGCTGATCGAGTTCCGCGCCTTCAACCTGATGAGTGCCAGCTGGGCCAGCCTGGGCGAGCCCTTCGACCTGGTGTTCTGCCGCAACGTGATGATCTACTTCGACAACCCGACCCAGCGCAAGGTGCTCGAACGCATCCACGCGGCGATGCGGCCGTCGGGACTGCTCTACGTCGGCCATTCGGAGAACTTCACCGATTCGCGCGATCTCTTCCGCCTGCGCGGCAAGACCATCTACGAACGCGTCTGACGGCACGACTCGCCATGGCCTTGTCCAGCACCATCGCCGCGCCGAGCCGGCTCGAACGCCTGAAAGCCGCGCCGCGCCAGGCCGGCGAGGCCTCGTTCTTTTTCTACGACGCGCACTTCCAGAACGACGCGGTGAAGGTGCTGCCGGGCGAATTCTTCGTCCATGACGAGGACATCCTGGTGATGACGACGCTGGGGTCGTGCATCGCCGCCTGCATCTGGGATCGCGACCGCCGCGTCGGCGGCATGAACCACTTCCTGCTGCCCGACGGCTGTGGCCCGCATGGCAGCGACGGCGACAGCGGGCGCTACGGCAGCTTCGCGATGGACCTGTTGATCGGCGAGATGGTCAAGCGCGGCGCGACGCGCTCGGGCATGGAAGCCAAGGTCTTCGGCGGCGGCTCGGTGGTCAGCGGCATGACGTCGATGAACGTCGGCGAACGCAACACGGCCTTCGTGCTCGACTACCTGCGCACCGAGCGCATTCCCGTGGTCAGCAAGGACGTGCTGGACATCTATCCGCGCAAGGTCTGCTTCCTGCCGGCCAGCGGCAAGGCGATGGTCAAGCGCCTGGCGTCGGCCAACACCGAAGCGCTGGCGGCGCAGGAGCGCACCGCCGCCACGCGCGACACGCCAGCCGGCAGCGGCGGCTCGATCGATCTGTTCTGAATCTGGGGATGACGGTGGTGAACAAGACACGTGTGGTCGTGGTGGACGACTCGGCCCTGGTGCGCGGGCTGCTGACGGAAATCATCGACCGGCAGCCGGACATGACCTGCGTCGGCGCCGCTGCCGACCCGCTGGTGGCGCGCGAGATGATCCGCAACCTCAACCCCGACGTCATCACGCTGGACATCGAGATGCCGCGCATGGACGGCATCGACTTCCTGGCCCGCCTGATGCGCCTGCGGCCGATGCCGGTGGTGATGGTCTCGACGCTGACCGAGCGCGGTGCCGACGTCACGCTCAAGGCCCTCGAGCTCGGCGCCATCGACTTCGTCGCCAAACCGAAGATCGGCGTGGCCGACGGCCTGCGCAAGCTCGGCGAGGACATCACCGACAAGATCCGCACCGCCGCCCAGGCCCGCGTGCACCGCCTGGCCGCACCGGCGGCCGGCGCGCCGGGGACGGCTGGCGCAGGGCACACCGCCCCGCCGACGCTGGCCGCGGTCGGCCGGCTGTCGACCGAGAAGATCATCTTCCTCGGCGCGTCCACCGGCGGCACCGAAGCCACGCGCGAAGTGCTGCAACAGCTGCCCGCCGACTGCCCGGCGGTGATGATCACCCAGCACATGCCGCCGGGTTTCACGCGCAGCTACGCAGCGCGGCTGGACGGCCTGTGCCGCATCCGCGTGGCCGAAGCCACCGATGGCCAACGCGTGCTGCCCGGTCATGCCTATATCGCGCCGGGCGGCCACCACCTGTCGGTGGAACGCTCGGGCGCGAATTACATCGCCCGCGTCGTCGACAGCGAACCGGTCAACCGCCACAAGCCCAGCGTCGAGGTGCTGTTCGACAGCGCCGCGCGTGTGGTCGGCCGCAACGCGCTGGCCGTGATGCTGACCGGCATGGGCGCCGACGGCGCGCGCTCGATGCGCACGATGCGCGACGCCGGCAGCTGGAACCTGGTGCAGGACGAGGCCAGCTGCGTGGTCTTCGGCATGCCGCGCGAAGCCATCGCCCACGGCGCAGCCCACGAAGTGCTGCCCCTGGGCAAGATCGCGCCGCGGCTGCTCGAATGGCTGCGTGCCAACGCCGGCACCGCCACCTCGCGGGTCTAGGCAGCGGGGGTCAAATCGAGGCCGCGCGAGCGCCGCGGACGTGCAGCCAGACTCGCGCCAACGCGAAGAGGACCGCGAATCCGGGCACGGTGAACTCCAGACTCATCGCCAGTTCGACACCGAGGTTCGCAATGGACGACACGAGTTCGTTCAGATAGACGTCGCGGGTCAGACCATCGGGCCTGGTCAACAGGCACACCACGGTCGATGCGTGTTCGACGCCGACCAGCTTGAAGTCCGCGTAGGTCAGCCCGTGGGCACCCGCGTAGTCTGTGCACGCGGGGACGATGACCAAGCGCTCTGCCAACGACCATGCGGCAAACGCGGCCAGCACGCCGAGCAGCAGGCACATGACCGTGTTGACCACGCCGCGTCGACCCTTCCAGATGGGCAGTTCGGCGGCCGGTTCGTTGGGCTGTTGTGGCATCGGCTCCAGGGCTCCAGGCGGCATCCATCGACGATCGATCGTGTGGGGACCGTGTGGCCGCCCGGCATTGGCTTTCACCGGGCGGTGGCTGGTGCCTCGCGCGGGCCCGGCAGGAACATGGCCTGCAGGTCAGACAGGAAATCGAAGCCGCGCACGGTGGGCGTCACGCGCAGCGCCGACGGCCCGGCGGCGTCGTCGATGACGATCAGGCCGCGCTGCTGCGCCTGTTCGAGCAGCGGCAGCACCGCCGACGGCGGCAGCCCGGTGCGTTCGCCGAAGCGCTGCAACTCGAAGCCATCGCGCAGGCGCAGCGCGCCGAGCATGAATTCGAACGGCAGGTCGCGCCGGGCCACCTCGTGTTCGTTGCTCACCGCGCGGCCGGCCAGCGCGTTCGTCATGTACGCCGCCGGCTCGCGCCAGCGCACCTGGCGCAGCACGCGGTGCGGGAAGCTCAGCTTGCCGTGCGCGCCGGCGCCGATGCCGAGGTAGTCGCCGAACGCCCAGTAGTTCAGGTTGTGCGTGCAGCGATGGCCGCTGCGCGCGAAGGCCGAGACCTCGTAGCGCACCAGGCCGGCCGCGGCCGCCCGTTCGACGATGAGATCGAGCATGTCCGACGCGGTGTCGTCGTCGGGCAGCACCGGCGGGTGGCTGGCGAACCAGGTGTTGGGCTCCAGCGTCAGGTGTAGACCGACAGGTGCGGCGGTGCGAACGACAACGCGGTGTCCAGATCGCTGCGCAGACCGTCCAGCGTCTGCCCGGGCAGCGCGTACATCAGGTCGATGTTGAAGGTCTCGAACGCCGACGCGGCTTCTTCGACCGCTGCACGCGCCTGCGCCGCGTCGTGGACGCGGCCGATGCGCTGCAGCGCGGCGTCGTCGAAGCTCTGCACGCCGACCGACAGCCGCGTCACACCGGCGTCGCGAAAGGCCTTGAAGCGTTCGCGTTCGAAGGTGCCGGGGTTGGCTTCAAGCGTGATTTCGGTGCCCGGCGGCAGCGGCAGGCGCGCGCGCACGTCGGCCAGCAGCCGGGCGATGCCGGCGGGCGAGAACAGGCTGGGCGTGCCGCCGCCGATGAACACGCTATGGACGCGCCGGCCCCAGACCAGCGGCAGCGCCGCTTCCAGGTCGGCGCACAGCGCGTCGAGGTAGCGTGTCTCGGGCACCGCTCCGGCCGACGACTCGTGGGAATTGAAGTCGCAGTACGGGCACTTCTTCAGGCACCACG
>JANMAP010000413.1:0-1566 GCA_031359905.1 Burkholderiales bacterium
CGCCAGCGTCTGGTCGGCAGCCGCCAGCGCGGCGCACTGCGCGTCCAGCCGGCCCGCCATGACGAGATCGGTCTGCCCCGCCACCAGGTCGACCGCACGCGCACGCAGCAACTCGATGGCATGCGCGCGCCGCACCGCCGCCGGTCGCGCGCGGCGCGCCGCCCACAGCGCCACACCCCAGGCACTGGCAAGCAGCCACAGCGCCACCGCAGCGCCCAGTGCGGGATCCAGGCCGCCGAGCACGACACCCGCCAGCAGCGCCACACCCAGCGCCGCAATGGCCGGCACGGCGATGCGCAGGTACACCGATTCGAGGGCGTCGATGTCGGCCGTCAGGCGGAACAGCAGGCGTGCCGGTTGCAGCAGCAGGCGGCGCGCCGACTCGGGCCCCGACCAGGCGCGAAACAGCCGCTCGCGCAGGGCCGCCAGGCCCGCCAGCGTGGCGCCGTGCGTGACCAGGCGCTCGCCGTAGCGCGAGGCTGTGCGGCCCAGCGCCAGCAGGCGGATCGCGGCCGAGGGCATGAAGACATCGAACACGATGGCCGTCAATGGCTGCAGGCCAGCCAGCGCCGTGGCCGTGATGAACCAGCCCGACACGCCCAGCAGCGCCATGCCCGCCAGCACCGTGACGGCGGCCAGCAGCGCGCCCAGCACCAGCGCGCGCGGTTGCACGTGCCACAGCGGGCCGAGCACCACAAGCAGCTCGCGGGCACCCTTGGCGGAGCGCGGAGCGGCGGTCATGCGGCCTCCCGCTCCGGCACGGCGTCGAGCCGCACCACGCGGCCCACGCGGGCGGCCAGCAGCGGGTCGTGGGTGGCGACGATCAGCGTCTTGCCGCGCGCCAGTTGCAACAGCGCATCGACCACGCGCCGGGCGGTCTCGGCATCGAGGTGCGCCGTGGGCTCGTCGGCCAGCAGCAAGTCGGCCTGCGGGTGCACCGCCAGCCGCGCCAGCGCGAGCCGCACCGCTTCGCCGCCCGACAGGCCGCTGCCGCACTCGCCCAGCGCCACGCCCGGATGCGCCTGCGCCACCTGGTCGAGCGCAGCAATGTCCATGGCGGCCGCCAGCTGGCTCGCGTCGATGCCCGGTCGACCCAGCGTGACGTTGCCGCGCACCGAATCGGCGAACAGGTGCGGCTTCTGGCCGATCCAGCCGATGCGCGACCGCAGCAGGCTGGCGGTGGCATCCGTCAGCGGCACGCCGCCGATGGCGATCTCTCCGCCCTGCGCCGGCAGCAGCCCCGCCATCAGCGAGAGCAGCGCGGTCTTGCCCGAACCGCTGAGCCCCATCAAGGCCACATGCTCGCCGGCTGCGACGCGCAACGCGCAGTCCTGAAACAGCGCGGCTTCGCCGGGGTGCGCGAAGTCGAGCCGCGAGACGCGCACGGCCGGCGGGCCGACCGGTGCGCGCCCGGCATGCAGGGCCAGCGGGGCCGTGCCGGCACCGGGCAGCTGGAGCGCGCCCTCACCGAGCCGATCGAGCGCCTCGATCGCCGCCTCGCCGGCGGCACGGTCGTGCCAGACCGCCGACAGCTCGCGCAGCGGCTCGAAGAAGGCCGGCGCCAGC
>JANMAP010000427.1:0-10967 GCA_031359905.1 Burkholderiales bacterium
CCAGCGGCGACCCGGCGGCTCGGCTGGACCGGTCGCTCGACACGCTGGTGCCCGACAACCCGAACAAGCCCTACGTCATCAAGGAGCTGATCCTCAAGGTCGTCGACGACGGCGACTTCTTCGAACTGCAGCCCGATGACGCCAGGAACATCGTCATCGGCCTGGCCCGCTTCGAAGGCCGCACCGTCGGCATCGTGGCCAACAACCCGCTGGTGCTGGCCGGCTGCCTGGACATCAAGAGCAGCATCAAGGCGGCGCGTTTCGTGCGCTTCTGCGACGCCTTCAACATCCCGGTGCTGACCTTCGTCGACGTGCCCGGTTTCATGCCCGGCACGGCGCAGGAGTACGGCGGCATCATCAAACACGGCGCCAAACTGCTCTACGCCTACGCCGAATGCACGGTGCCCAAGGTGACCGTCATCACGCGCAAGGCCTACGGCGGGGCTTACGACGTGATGAGTTCCAAGCACCTGCGCGGCGACGTCAACTTCGCCTGGCCGAACGCCGAGATCGCCGTGATGGGTGCGAAGGGCGCGGTCGAGATCATCTTCCGTGAAGAGAAGAAGGACCCCGCCAAGCTGGCGGCGCGCGAAGCCGAATACCGGGCCCGTTTCGCCAACCCCTTCGTTGCCGGCGCGCGCGGCTTCATCGACGACGTGATCCAGCCGCACGAGACGCGCCGGCGCATCTGCCGTTCGCTGGCCATGCTCAAGGACAAGAAGCTGGACAACCCGTGGCGCAAGCACGGCAACATCCCGTTATGACCCACCCCCGCAGCGCCTTCGGCGCTCTCAATCAAGGGGGCCGAGCCCGGACCAGCAAGGCCCACCGGACCTTGCTTGCCTGGCGAGGAGCCGAGCCGCGAGGCTCGGCGCGGTCCGCAAGACGCGCCAGCGGCCCGGCAGAGCCGGTTCCGCGGCGTCCGCTGGATAAGCACCGCCCGATCGGATGACTGGGAGACAGCTGATGTTCAAGAAGATCCTGATCGCCAATCGGGGCGACAACGGCCGCCAGGCCGCTGCGGCGAAGCCAGAATGCCTGTTGCGCGCAGCGCAGGCAGGCGAGCTTGCCCCGATCGAGGTGCTGCATGTTTAAGAAGATCCTGATCGCCAATCGGGGCGAGATCGCCTGCCGGGTCATCAAGACGGCGCGGAAGATGGGCATCGCCACGGTGGCGGTGTACTCGGAGGCCGACAAGGATGCGCGGCATGTCGAGCTGGCCGACGAGGCTGTGCTGCTGGGGCCCGCGCCGTCGCGCGACAGCTACCTGGTCGCCGACAAGATCATCGCCGCGGCCAAGGCCACCGGCGCCGAGGCCATCCACCCGGGTTACGGATTCCTGTCGGAGAACGAGGCGTTCGCGCGCCGCGTCGAAGAAGAAGGCATCACCTTCATCGGCCCCAAGCACCACAGCATCGCGGCGATGGGCGACAAGATCGCGTCGAAGAAGCTGGCCAAGCAGGCCCAGGTCAACACCATCCCGGGCTGGAACGAGGCCATCGAATCGCCCGAGCGCGCCGTCGAAATCGCCCGCGACGTCGGCTACCCGGTGATGATCAAGGCCAGCGCCGGCGGCGGTGGCAAGGGCCTGCGCGTGGCTTTCAACGACAAGGAAGCCTTCGACGGCTTCACGACTTGCCGCAACGAAGCCCGCAACAGCTTCGGCGACGACCGTGTGTTCATCGAAAAGTTCGTCGAAGAGCCGCGGCACATCGAAATCCAGGTGCTCGGCGACGCCCACGGGCGCGTCATCTTCCTCAACGAGCGCGAATGCTCGATCCAGCGCCGCCACCAGAAGGTGATCGAGGAAGCCCCGTCGCCGTTCATCACCGAGTCCACGCGCGCGGCGATGGGCGCGCAGGCGGTGGCTCTGGCCCAGGCCGTGAAGTACCAGAGCGCGGGCACGGTCGAGTTCGTCGTCGGCAAGGACCAGCGCTTTTACTTCCTGGAAATGAACACCCGGCTGCAGGTCGAGCATCCGGTGACGGAGTGCATCACCGGGCTGGACCTGGTCGAGCTGATGATCCGCGTGGCCGCCGGCGAACCGCTGCCCTTGACGCAAGACCAGGTCCGGCGCAACGGCTGGGCCATCGAATGCCGCATCAACGCTGAAGACCCGTTCCGCAACTTCCTGCCGTCGACCGGCCGGCTGGTGCGCTACGCGCCGCCGCCGGTGACGATGGAAGCGGCGCAGCCCATCCCGCAGGGCGGCGGCGCGAACGGGTGGACGGACGCCATGGGGGGCGTCCGGGTCGACACCGGCGTCGACGAAGGCGGCGAGATCCCGATGTTCTACGACTCGATGATCGCCAAGCTCATCGTGCATGGCCGCGACCGGCTCGATGCGATCGCCAGGATGCGCGCGGCGCTGAACGCCTTCGTGATCCGCGGCGTCGGCAGCAACATCCCGTTCCAGGCCGCGTTGCTGGCGCATCCGAAATTCGTCGCTGGCGACTTCAACACCGTCTTCATCGCCGAACACTACGGCCACGGCTTCAGCGCCGAAGACGTGCCGCACGACGACCCACTGTTCCTGGTCGCGCTGGCGGCCTTCGTGCGCCGCAAGGCGCGCGAGCGGTCGGCCGGCATCAGTGGCCAGCTGCCCGGGCATGGCGTCAAGTCCTGGCCCGACCTGGTGGTCGTGGTGCTGCGCCCGGGCGGCGAACCGCAACACCACCCGGTGCGCATCGACAGCTTCGATCCGGCCACCGGCCAGGCCGAGATCGTGATCGGCCTGCGCCACTTCGCGATCCAGAGCCGCAGCCAGCTGGGCGACGAGCTGATGGTCGGCACCTGCAACGGCCAGGACTTCACCGCGCAGGTCGGGCGCAGCGGTGTGAAGAACCCGCTGGGCATCCGCGTAGCCCACAACGGCACGCAGATCGAAACCCTCGTGATGCTGCCGCGCGCGGCAGAACTCCTGAAGCTGATGCCGCGCAAGGCGCCGCCGGACCTCAGCCGCTTCCTGCTGTCGCCGATGCCCGGCCTGCTGGTCGACGTCGCGGTGCAGGCCGGCCAGAAAGTGGTGGCCGGTGAAAAGCTGGCGGTCATCGAGGCGATGAAGATGGAGAACATCCTCACCGCCGCGCAGGACGGCACGGTCGGCGAACTGCTGGCCCGGAAGGGCGAAAGCCTGGCCGTTGACCAGCCCATCCTCAGTTTTGCTTGACACCTTCGTTCAAACTCCTCGCCGATGAACATCCCGACCACCGAACACCCGCTTCGATTGCAACGCCGCCCTGCCGAGCCATCGCCCGGCCCGTGGACCGCGGCGTCCGTGCTGGCGCTGATCGAACAGCCCTTCATGGCCCTGGTGCAGCAGGCGCATGCCGTGCATCAGCGTCACTTCCCGGCAGGCGACATCGAACTGGCATCGCTGCTGTCGGTGAAGACGGGCGGCTGTCCGGAGGACTGCGGCTACTGCCCGCAGTCGCTGCATCACGACACCGGCGTGCCGGCGTCCAAGCTGATGGCGCCTGACGAAGTTCTGGCAGCGGCCCGCGCGGCACGCGACGCCGGGGCCTCGCGGTTCTGCATGGGCGCGGCCTGGCGCAGCCCGACCGACCGCGACGTCGAGAAGGTCGCGGAACTGGTGCGCGGCGTTCGCGCCCTCGGGCTGCAGACCTGTGCCACGCTGGGCATGCTCGATGGCCGACAGGCCGCAGCGCTGGCCGACGCCGGGCTCGACTTCTACAACCACAACCTCGACAGCGCGCCCGACTTCTATCCGCAGATCATCGGCACCCGTTCCTACCAGGACCGGCTGGACACGCTGCGCGAAGTGCGCACCGCAGGCATGCGGGTGTGCTGCGGCGGCATCCTCGGCATGGGCGAGACCCGCCTGCAGCGCGCCGGGCTGATCGCCGAGCTGGCCAACCTCGACCCGGCGCCGGAATCGGTGCCCGTCAACAGTCTGGTGCGCGTGTCCGGTACCCCGCTCGAGGCCGCGCCACCGCTGGACCCGTTCGAGATCGTGCGGGTGATTGCCGTGGCGCGCATCGCCATGCCGTCGTCGCGGGTGCGGCTGTCGGCCGGCCGGCGCGAGCTGGGCGACGGCATCCAGGCGCTGTGTTTCATGGCCGGGGCGAACTCGATCTTCTACGGCGACAAGCTGCTGGTCACCGGCAACCCCGATGTCGCCGATGACCGCGACCTGCTCAAGTGCCTGGACCTGCCGGTGGCTGGAGCCTCGCGATGAGCGACAAGCCCTTTCGCGTCCTGGGCATCCAGCAGATCGCCATTGGCGGACCCGACAAGCAGCGGCTGAAGGCGCTGTGGGTCGACCTGCTCGGGCTGACGGTGAAGAGCACGTTCGTCAGCCAGCGCGAGAACGTCGACGAGGACATCTGTGCGCTGGGGCAGGGGGCCCACGCGGTCGAGGTCGACCTGATGCAGCCGCTCGATCCCGACAAGAAGCCGGCCGTGCACACCACCCCGTTGAACCATGTCGGCCTGTGGGTCGACGATCTGCGACGGGCCGTGGACTGGATGACGGCGCAGGGCGTGCGCTTCGCCCCCGGGGGGATCCGCCAGGGTGCAGCCGGCCATGACATCTGCTTCATCCACCCCAAGGCCAACACCGAGTTTCCGCTGGCCGGCGAAGGCGTGCTGATCGAACTGGTGCAGGCGCCGCCCGAGGTGATCGCGGCGCTGTCCGGGGCATGACCGCGCCGCCGCCGTGGCGGCATCGCGTATCGAAGCCGCCGGCCTTATGCTTCGCGCCCCGCGGTCGGCCGCGATGAAGACCGCACCATGACCTATTCGGCAACCGCTCCTGTCGCCCCCGACCGCAAGCCGATGACGCTGCACCGCCTGCGCGCGATGCACGCGGCCGGTGAAAAGCTGGCCATGCTGACCTGCTATGACGCCAGCTTCGCCCGCCTGCTCGACGCGGCCGGCGTCGAGTTGCTGCTGGTCGGCGATTCCCTGGGCATGGTGCTGCAGGGTCGCGAATCGACGCTGGGGGTGACGTTGGACGACATGGCCTACCACACGGCCTGTGTGGCGCGTGGCAACCGGACGGCCTGGCTGATCGCCGACATGCCCTTTGGCAGCTACCAGGCGGGCATCGACGCGGCGCTGGCCGGCGCGGTGCGGCTGATGCAGGTCGGCGCGCAAATGGTCAAGCTTGAAGGCGGCGGCTGGACGGTGCCCATCGTCGCCGCGCTGGTCGAGCGCGGCATCCCGGTGTGTGCGCATCTCGGGTTGACGCCGCAGTCGGTGCACGCGCTGGGCGGCTGGCGCGTGCAGGGCCGCGACGCAGCAGCGGCGCAGCGCCTGCGCGACGACGCACGCGCGCTGGCCGACGCCGGTGCGGCACTGCTGGTGCTGGAGCTGATGCCATCGCCCCTGGCCAGCGAATTGACGGCGATGCTGCCGATACCGACCATCGGCATCGGCGCCGGTCCGGGCACCTCGGGCCAGGTGCTGGTGCTGCACGACATGCTGGGCTTGAACACCGGCCCGGTGCCGCGCTTCGTCCGCAACTTCATGGCCGAAGGCGGCAGCGCCGCCGACGCGGTACGGCGCTATGTCACCGCGGTCAAGGACGCCAGCTTCCCCGATCCTGTCGCCCACGGCTATTGACCATGGAGGTCATCCGCAGCATCGCAGCCCTGCGCGCGGCGCTTGCCGGCGGCCCCGGTGCGGCCTTCGTGCCGACGATGGGCAACCTGCACGATGGCCACCTCGGGCTGGTGGCCCAGGCGCGTGCGGCCGGCGGCGGGGGCGCTGATGCGGCCGCGGGCGGCCCGTCGGTTGAGCGGGCCGCAGGGGGACCGTCCGTTGGACGGGCCGCAGGTGAACCGTCCGTTGGACGGTCGGGCCCGGTGGTCACCAGCATCTTCGTCAACCGCCTGCAGTTCGCGCCGCACGAGGATTTCGACAGCTACCCGCGCACCTTCGAGCGCGACTGTGCGCTGCTGCGCGAAGCCGGCTGCGACATCGTCTTCGCGCCCGGCGAGACCGATCTCTACCCCGAAGCGCAGGACGTCAAGGTCCACCCGCCGGCGGCCCTGGCCGACATCCTGGAAGGCGCCTTTCGCCCCGGCTTCTTCGTCGGCGTGTGCACAGTGGTGCTCAAGCTCTTCAACGCCGTTCAGCCGCGCGTGGCGGTGTTCGGCAAGAAGGACTATCAGCAGCTGATCGTGGTCCGCCACATGGTGCGCCAGCTGGCGCTGCCGGTGCAGGTGCTGGCCGGCGAGACGCGGCGCGCCGACGACGGCCTGGCGCTGTCGTCGCGCAATGGCTATCTCAGCGCCGCCGAGCGCGCCGAAGCGCCGGCGCTGGCGCGCACGCTGCGCGAGCTGGCCGCCGCAGTGGCCCGCGGTGCGCGCGATGTCGAAGCCCTGGAAGCGCAGGCGATGGCGACCCTGCGCGCCCGCGGCTGGGCGCCGGATTACGTGGCGCTGCGGCGCCGGGCCGATTTGTCGATGGTGCGGCCTGGCGCCGTTAACGGCGCTGGTGACCCCACCGGTAACGGCGCTGGTAACTCCACCACCGGTGACGGCGCTGGTCACTCCCCCGGTGAACCCCTGGTGGTGCTGGCGGCCGCCCGCCTGGGGCGCACGCGGCTGATCGATAACCTGGAGCTGCCCGGCGCCCCGATCCCGGACAATGGTCGCCCGGAGGACTGACCCATGACCAACCGAACCCTGTACGACAAGCTGTGGGACGACCACGTCGTCCACACCGAAGAGGACGGCACGACCACCCTCTACATCGACCGCCACCTGGTGCACGAGGTGACCAGCCCGCAGGCCTTCGAAGGCCTGCGTCTGTCCGGACGCAAGGTCTGGCGGGTCAGCTCCATCGTCGCCACCGCCGACCACAACACGCCGACCACCGGCTGGGCCGATGGCTACGACGGCATCACCGACCCGATCAGCAAACTGCAGATCACCACGCTGGACGCCAACATCAAGGCCAGCGGCGCCGCGGCCTACTTTCCCTTCCTCGACAAGCGCCAGGGCATCGTGCATGTCATCGGGCCGGAGAACGGCGCCACGCTGCCGGGGATGACCGTCGTCTGCGGCGACAGCCACACCAGCACCCACGGGGCCTTCGGCGCGCTGGCCCACGGCATCGGCACCAGCGAGGTCGAACATGTGCTGGCCACGCAGACCCTGCTGACCAAGAAGGCGAAAAACATGCTGGTGAAGGTCGAGGGCACCCTGGGCCGCGGCGTCACCGCCAAGGACGTGGTGCTGGCCATCATCGGCAGGATCGGCACGGCCGGCGGTACCGGCCACACCATCGAATTCGGCGGCTCGGCGATCCGCAGCCTGAGCATGGAAGGCCGCATGACGGTCTGCAACATGGCCATCGAGGCAGGCGCCCGTGCCGGTCTGGTGGCGGTGGACGACAAGACGATTGCCTACATCCACAACGGCGGCAAGGGCCGCCCGCTGGCCCCCCGGGGTGTCGAGTGGGATCAGGCGGTGGCCTACTGGCGCACGCTGCACTCCGACCCCGGCGCGCACTTCGACGCCGTGGTCGAACTCGACGCGGCTCAGATCCAGCCCCAGGTCACCTGGGGCACCAGCCCGGAAATGGTGGTGGCGATCGACGGCCGCGTGCCCGACCCCGACAAGGAAAAGGATGCCGTCAAGCGCGGCGCGATCGAGCGCGCTTTGGTCTACATGGGTCTGGAGCCGAACAAGGCGATCACCGACATCCACGTCGACAAGGTCTTCATCGGCAGCTGCACCAACAGCCGCATCGAAGACCTGCGCGAGGCCGCCGCCGTCGTCAAGCGCGCCGGCCAGCGGGTGGCCGGCAACGTGCGCCTGGCGCTGGTCGTTCCCGGGTCGGGCCAGGTCAAGGCGCAGGCCGAGGCCGAGGGTCTGCACACCATCTTCACCGCCGCCGGTTTCGAGTGGCGCGAACCCGGCTGCAGCATGTGCCTGGCGATGAACGCCGACCGGCTCGAGCCCGGCGAGCGCTGCGCCAGCACCAGCAACCGCAACTTCGAGGGCCGGCAGGGCGCGGGGGGCCGCACGCATCTGGTCAGCCCGGCGATGGCGGCGGCGGCGGCGCTGAACGGTCACTTCGTCGACGTTCGCCGCATCGGCTGAAAGGCAGGAACACCATGGACGCTTTCACCGTGCACACCGGCATCGTGGCCCCGATGGACCGCGACAACATCGACACCGACGCGATCATCCCGAAGCAGTTCCTGAAATCGATCGCGCGGTCGGGCTTCGGCCCGAACCTGTTCGACGCCTGGCGCTACCTCGACCCGGGCGAGCCGGGGCAGGACCCGGCGTCGCGCAAGCCGAACCCCGACTTCGTGCTCAACCAGCCCCGCTACCAGGCCGGGGCCTTCGGTCCTGCGGGCGCGACGGTGTTGCTGGCGCGGCGCAATTTCGGCTGCGGTTCGAGCCGCGAGCACGCGCCGTGGGCGTTGTTGCAGTACGGCTTTCGTGCGCTGATCGCGCCGAGCTACGCCGACATCTTCTTCAACAACTGCTTCAAGAACGGCATCCTGCCGATCGTGCTGGCCGAACCGCAGGTCGACCGGCTGTTCGAAGAGGTGCTGGCGTTCCCCGGCTACCGCCTGACCATCGACCTGCCGCGGCAGGTGGTCGTCAAACCCGACGGCAGCGAGATCGCCTTCGAGGTCGAAGTGTTTCGCAAGTACTGCCTGGTCAACGGCTTCGACGACATCGGCCTGACGCTGCGCCACGCCGACCGCATCCGCGCCTTCGAGGCCCAGCGCCTGGCGCGCTGGCCCTGGCTGGCGCAGCGCCAGCACTGACGCTGCTCCCGAGCGATGCTGGCCCGCGCCTTTCACCACTATGTCCTGAGCCGGCGCTGGGTGACGTTCATGGTGCTGGGCGCGAGCTTCCTGGTGTTCGGCGCCGCGACGGTGAATCTGTTCAATCTGCTCAACGCCAACCTGGCCTTCATCGCCCGCCACGGTGTGATGGCGTTGGCCGAGGGCGCCGCGTCGCAGTTGATCGAGCTGCTGCTCACCGGCTACGTCAGCATGCTCGCCTACGTGGTCTTCAAGTCCTGCGAGTACGCCCTGGTGCACGGGCTGATGCAGGCGCCAGACACCCCCGATTAGGAAGTCCAAGACATGAAGATCGCCATCCTGCCCGGTGACGGCATCGGCACCGAGATCGTCGCCGAGGCCGTCAAGGTCATGAACGTGCTCGACCTGCCGTTGGAGACCGAAACCGCGCTGGTCGGCGGCGCGGCCTACGAATCCCACGGCCACCCCCTGCCGGACCGCACGCTGAAGCTGGCGCAGGCCGCCGACGCTGTCCTCTTCGGCGCGGTCGGCGACTGGAAGTACGACGCGCTGGAACGCGCCCTGCGCCCCGAGCAGGCCATCCTCGGCCTGCGCAAGCACCTCGGCCTGTTCGCCAACTTCCGCCCGGCGCTATGCTACGAGCAGTTGACGCATGCGTCGTCGCTGAAGCCCGAGCTCGTCGCCGGCCTGGACATCCTGATCATCCGCGAGCTGACGGGGGACATCTACTTCGGCCAGCCGCGCGGCCGCCGCACCGCGGTCGACGGCCCGTTCCCCGGCGCGGAGGAGGCCTTCGACACGATGCGCTACAGCCGGCCGGAGATCGAGCGCATCGCCCACGTCGCCTTCCGGGCCGCGCGCCAGCGGCGGCGCAAGGTGACCAGCGTCGACAAGGCCAACGTGCTGGAGACCTTCCAGTTCTGGAAGGACGTGGTCACCGAGGTCCACGCGCAGTACCCCGATGTCGAGCTGCAGCACATGTACGTCGACAACGCGGCGATGCAACTCGTCAAGGCGCCCAAGGCCTTCGACGTGGTCGTCACCGGCAACATGTTCGGCGACATCCTGTCCGACGAAGCGGCGATGCTGACCGGCAGCATCGGCATGTTGCCCAGCGCGTCGCTGGACCAGCACAACAAGGGCCTGTACGAGCCCAGCCACGGCAGTGCGCCGGACATCGCGGGGCAAGGCGTGGCCAACCCGCTGGCTACAATCTTGTCGGTCGCCATGATGCTTCGCTTTTCCCTCCAGCAGCCCGCAGCGGCCGACCGCATCGAGTCGGCCGTCCAGGCCGTGCTCTCCGCCGGCCTGCGCACCGGCGATATCTGGAGCGCTGGCACGCAGAAGGTCGGCACGCGCGAGATGGGTGATGCCGTCGTCGCTGCACTGACAGGCAAAACCATCACGTCCAAGAGCTAGCGGCTCGCCGATCGTCTCGCCCCCTCCCAGGACCCCGGCGACACGAGCCGGGCAGTTCAGGGGTCCGGATTGACGGAAAAGGCAAGACTGCAATGAACCTCTCCAGCGCACTGCGCCTGCTGCCCCCCGGGGGCGCGATCAGAACCATCGGTCTGGCAGGGCGCGACTGAGATGGCACTCGTCACGAATCCCCGCGTCGGGCTGGTCGGCTGGCGCGGCATGGTCGGCAGCGTGCTGATGGACCGCATGCGCGCCGAAGGCGACTTCGCGCTGATCGAACCGCTGTTCTTCTCGACCAGCAACGCCGGCGGACCGTTGCCGGGCGCCATCGCCGGCCTGGCCAAGAGCGAGACCGCGCTGCTCGACGCGAACGACATCGCCGCACTGCAGCGCTGCGACGTCGTCATCACCTGCCAGGGCGGCGACTACACCAAGGCCGTTTACCCGCCGTTGCGCGCCGCCGGCTGGAAGGGCTACTGGATCGACGCCGCCAAGACCCTGCGCATGAACGACGACGCGGTGATCGTGCTCGACCCCGTCAACCTGCCGGTGATCAAGAACGCGCTGGCAAAGGGCCTGCGCGACTACATCGGCGGCAACTGCACCGTCAGCTGCATGCTGATGGGTGTCGGCGCGCTGTTCAAGGCCGACCTGGTCGAGTGGATGACCTGCACCACCTACCAGGCGGCCAGCGGCGGCGGCGCGCAGCACATGCGCGAGCTGCTCACGCAGTACGGCACGCTGAATGCCGCGGTGCGGCCGCTGCTGGACGACCCGGCCAGCGCGATCC